>JBKJTP010000268.1:0-18265 GCA_046590195.1 Kapaibacterium sp. (SeqCode)
TGCGTATTTCGATAAGATCGATGCGCTTGGCGGCGTCATCCCTGCGATCGAAGCTGGATTCTTCCAGCGCGAGATCGCTGATGCAGCGTACCGCTACCAGCTCGAGCTTGATAAGAAGGAGAAGTATATCGTCGGAGTCAACGAATTTGTTGAGAAGGACGAGAAGATCACGATCCCGATCCTGCAGATCTCGCCAGAAGTCGAGAAGCGCCAGAAGGAGAAGCTCGCACATCTGAAGGCGAACCGCTCTCAGGCAGAAGTAAAGGCTTCGATCGAGGAGATCCAAGCTGCTGGTTTTGGCCAGACGAATCTGATGCCGGTCCTCATCAAAGCTGCTCGTAATTACGTTACGCTCGGCGAGATGATCGACACGCTCAAGGTGCCTTTCGGCGAGTACACAGAAAGTATCGTATTTTAGTAGCGATTTACGAAGCCTGCAATGGAAGGCCATAAAAAGCCTGTCATTGCGAGGAGCTTCGAGCGCCTTCAGCGCGAGGGCGACGAAGCAATCTGCTCGGGTATTCCACGCGCTTGGTAAATGGCTGCTTCCGACGGGGGATTGCCACGTCGGCTCGATCACTAAAGTGATCGATACCTCCTCGCAATGACAGGCGTGGAGGATCTCGAACCTGTTAGCGTCTTGGTAAAAAAACTTTCCGCTCTTTTCCGCCTTATACGTCCGAAGCAATGGGTGAAGAACCTGTTCGTCTTCTCGGCGCTCGTCTTTTCGAAGCATCTCTTCGAGTTTGATTATCTCTCGAAGACGCTGCTTGCGTTCGCGGCATTCTCTTTCTCTGCGAGCTTCGTTTATATCATCAACGATATTGCCGATCGCGACCGTGATCGACTCCATCCCAAGAAGCGTAAGCGCCCGATAGCAAGCGGCGAGATCTCGCCAGCGCTCGGGATGATCGTGGCTGCCGTGCTGCTCGTGCTCGTCATTGCGATCGTCTCCGTGCTCGATCCGCGCTTCACGCTCTGCCTTGCCGCCTATCTCGTGATGAACCTCGCATACAGCTTCTATCTCAAGGAGCTGGTGCTGATCGATGTGTTCGTCATCGCGATCGGCTTTATGCTGCGCGTGATCGGTGGTGCGGTGGTGCTCGATGTTGAGCGCAGTTCGTGGCTGATCCTGACGACGATGTTCCTCTCGCTCTTCCTCGCTATCGCGAAACGAAGGGGAGAGCTAGTGACGATCGCTTCGGCGACCGAGACTCAGAAGCCGACCTCCACGCGCAAAGTGCTCGAACATTACAACGTTGACTTTGCCGAGCAGATGACGACGATCTGCGCGGCGGGCTTCGTGTTCTCGTACGCGCTCTATACCGTCTCCGAGCGCACGGTCACGCTCTTCGGCACCGATAATCTTGTGCTCACGACGCCGTTCGTGCTTTATGGCGTCTTCCGCTATCTCTATCTGCTGCATCTCAAGAATCTCGGTGAGAACCCGACCGAGGTGGTGCTGAGCGATCTGCCAATGATGATCAACTTCGTTGCCTATGCCGCAGCGATGCTCTTCATCATTTACGTCAAGTAAGTGGGAGACCTTTGGGTCAAGTTCAGGAATGAAGCGCTGCTGGTCCTTGCTGGACTGATCGTGCTGCTCGTCAGCGTGATTGCTCAGCAGACGATCCTCAATGCGCCTGATGAAGGTTGGTTCGTGTCACAAGCGCAACCGACTTCTATCATCCACGGGCTTGGTGTTCCGCTTGATGACGTCTATATCCACTGCCGCTACGCACAAAATCTTCTAGCTGGCAATGGCTTCGCGTTCAATCCCGGCGAGCAGGTGAGTGCGGACACTGCACCGCTGTGGGTGCTGCTCATTGCGCTTGGTGGACTCTTCACATCACATCTCGAGATCGTCGCAGTCTTGCTGTCGATGTTGTTCTATCTTTCGATCGGTCCTGGCGTTTACCGGATTGCTCGCGATCTGCTCGACTGTGAAGAGCAATGGGCAATACTCGCTGGTGTGCTCGCAGTTTTGAGCAGCCGACTCATCTGGTCATCAATGAGTGGAATGGAGACGATACTCGCGGCGCTGCTTGCGCTACTCATCGCCGAGGAACACGCCAGGGGAGTGCAGCGCGGACAACTTCGCATTCGCGAAGGTGTACTCTATGGACTCGGCTTTCTCGCACGGCCAGAGCTTGCATTGCTTGCAGCGCTTTGCGCCATTCACTGGATCCCCGTTGCGAGCAAGAAGAAGTGTGATATCTCTCGCGCAGGATTTGCCGCCGTGAGTGCTCTCGCAATCGTGCTGCCATTCATCGCATTCAATCTGCTGACGCGCGGCAAGCTTGTGCCGCACTCGACATTCGTACAAGGGCATCTCGCAGCAGAGCCGGGTTATCTCGTCTTTGCGATCAAGATCATCGCCACGCACAACATCCTGCTCTTCATCGGTATCCTTGCCTCCGCGTTGTTCTTCCGCAAGCGTGAGTGGCTGCCTGGACTTGCGTTCATTATGTTACTGCCGATTCTTCAAGCATTCTTTGCGCCGCAATACAGGCATCATGGACGTTATCTCTTCCCGATCCTGCCGCTGCTTATCCTGTTTGGCGTCAGCGGTATGCGGCATCGGTTCGGCCATATTCGGCAGTCATTCAAAGTCACGATCGTTCTCTTTACGGTGCTGCTTTCTGCCGGTGATGCTATCCGATGGATTGCGCTTGAAGCGAACTCTGTGCGGAACATCAATGATCAGCAAGTTGCTGTCGCGAATTGGGTGAAAGCGAATGTGCCAGACACCGCGAAGCTTGCGGTCCATGATGTCGGCGCGATAGCTTATCTCGCGGATAGAAGCGTGATCGATCTTACGGGTCTTGTCACGCCACCAATGTTCAAGCTGCAGCCGGATCAGAAAGAGGTCTGGCGACTTGCGAGAGAAATGGGTGCAAATACGTTCATCATATATAACCGTTTAAATCCAACGCTTTACAACACGTTCAAGGATTCGCTGGAGTTGCTTGGTGAGTTCAGAGTTCGTAAGCCGCTAGTCTCGTCTGCGGATACTGTCATGAGTGCTTATCGATTAGAGTCATAATGCCGCTCAAGCCGAAACAGGTTCGATGGATAACCGGTGTAGGGCTTGCGCTCGTGACGCTGCTCACGCGCTTGCCATTCATGGCGCGGACGTACTTCGAATTCGATGCGATCGATTACGCTGTCGCTACATTCCGTTTCTCGCTTGAGCAGGTGACGCCGCACATGCCGGGCTACATCGGGCATATCCTGCTCGGCCGATTCTTCACGCTGTTCACCAGCGATCTCAATCTTGCATTCGTGTGGCTGAGCACCACACTCTCAATTATCTCCGTCCTGTTCATGTGGCGCGCGGGTGCCCAACTGCGTGGAGAGCGAGTAGGAGTTGTTGCAGCAGTGCTTTGGCTCTTCACACCGCTTTTCTGGTTCTATGGCGAAGTTGCAACAGCGTACATACATGAAGCGCTGTTTGCAAGCATCGTTTTGTATCTGACGCTGAAGCTGCTTCGCGAGCCGAAGCATCAGTGGCTGCTGCCCGCGCTTGCAGTTACGCTCTCTATCTCCGGCAGCATGAGGCAGAACAGCATCCTGTTCTTCCTGCCTGTTATCGTTTACGTTGCGTGGAAGACGCGGCAACCCATGGCGCGCATCGGGACAGCAGCAGTGCTCTTCGCGATCACGACATGGCTGTGGGTCTCGCGATTGTTGCTGGAGTCGGGTGGACTCGACACCTATCTTTTCTACGCAGGCAGAGAGACGATCTTCAAGAGCCAGTCGATCATCTTCGGCAATGACTTCGGTGTGCATGCAGCAGTGGTAGCGAAGATGCTGTTCTACTTATTCATCGCGAGTTGGCCGATCATCATCCTCGCGATATGGTATGTCGCGAACAGGCAACGCAAGCTCAGCGAGATGAGAGAGGGAGTGCCGCATGGCGGATTCATGGTGCTTGCACTTACAGTATTTCCGCCATTCCTATTTTATCTGCTCGTCTACTTTATGAAAGCGGGCTATTTGCTGAATGTGCTACCCTCGATGGTGCTGCTCGGTGCAGTGATGCTCGATGAGCTATCCATTGGATTCGCGAAGCAGAGGAAGTCCGCGCCGGAGAATCAATTTGCGCTCACACGGAAGATCATCACGAAGCGCGCAATTGTGTTGACTTCGGTGATCTCGATCATCAACATTGCCTGGTTCTTGCTGCCATTGCCAGGGAAGCAATACTCACTATTTGCTGATGGCTTCACAGCCGCTTCTTTTGGCAACGATCTCAGCGATCGGATGAAGGCAGGCAGTTCTACAGATCGATTGCTTAACCGCGCGTTTGCATATACATCGGCTCAGGGAGTATCTATGGTTGATAGCATCAACTCAAGGATGCTATCGCTCGTGGCTCCTGACGACACCGTTCGCACGATCATCGATACGTGGTGGTCGAGATGGAATTACGTCTATTCGCCGCAGGATCCGGTCTATGATGCGATCACATTTGCCGATCGGTTGCAAATGGGTCTAGCTCGACAGTATGACCGCGTGCCGCTGATGGATCGGCAGATCTATCTGCCTCCTACGCATGAAACGCTGTTGCTGATCCGGCCCGATCACCCTGACCTTGGACAGCTTCGCGCACAAGCTACCCTTATCGCCATCGATTCGGTGATCGGTGTTTATCGGGTCGAAGCAAATGATCCGGTCACATGGAAAGACCGTATCTTTCATTTCCCGGATTGATAGACTGGTGATTCCTCGTTCTATCACTATACTAGAATGACAATGAAATTACTTATCGCCTACGACGGCTCCGAGTGCAGTGATGACGCACTCCTCGATCTTCGCAATGCCGGCCTTCCCGACGAAGTGGATGTGTTGATCATCTCTGCTGCTGATACATTCTTGCCAGCAGGGGACGAGAAAGAGGATATCCCAGATGCCTTAAAGCATGTGATCCGCAAAGCGAGAGAGCATGCGAACGAGGCTGTGACGATCGCTCGTACGAATGCAGAGCGTGCCGGAGCGCAATTGCAATCACTGTTTCCGCAGTGGAAGATCGCGACAAGTGCTCGTCCGGATTCTCCTGCATGGGCGATCATCAATGCAAGCGAAGAGTGGCATCCCGATATGGTTCTTGTCGGTTCGCATGGCTATGGCTTCTTCCATAAGGCACGACTTGGAAGCGTTAGCGAGAAAGTGGTGCTCGAGGCAAGATGTTCGGTGCGTATTGCGAAGAAGCCGGAGCATCCGACAAACACACCATTGCGCATTGTGCTTGGCCACGACGGATCCGACGATGCAAAGGCAGCGCTGAAGAGCTTGTCTGAGCGGGCATTCCCTAGCGGTACACAGGTGCGTGTAATTTCCGCTGTGGATCTGCGCATGATAACAGCACTAGGTTTCTTCAGTGTGTTCACCGAAGAACTGCTGGATGTTACTCGCGATGACGATCACGCGATCGTGCAGAAGCTTGTGGATTCCGCAGTAGCACAATTGAAAGCAGCGGGATTCGATGCTTCGGGCAGCGTCGAAGAGGGCGATCCGAAGAAGGTGTTGGTCAATCACGCAGAGGAATGGCAAGCGGATCTTATCGTTGTCGGTGCTCATGGCACCACACGCACAGAGCGCTTCCTGCTCGGCAGTGTCTCATCCGCGATCACCTCGCGCGCGCATTGCTCGGTTGAGGTTATTCGCCCTTAAAGGGGCGTCTTAAAGCGCTACCTGAATGCCAGCGTAGATCGTACGCTCGGGCGAGGGCTCATAGTATCTGCTGCCGAATGCATTGATAGCGAATGACCCGATGTACTTGCGGTCGAGCACATTCAGCGCGTGTACGTATGGTGAGATGCGCAGCGTGCGGCTATCAAAGCTGTAGGTAAAGTCATAGCTTGCTTTGAGATCGAGCACCGTGTACTCCGGTGAATAGAACGTATTCGCATCGTTGACCGCCACCTTTGCTGCGTACCGAACATTCGCACCCAGCTCAAGATCGAACGGCGTGCGATAGCTTATGTCGAGCGAGCCTAAGTGGGGATGCACACCTGGCTGCGCATTGTCACTATACGAGACTTCATTCACGGTATAGTTCTCGAATGTCGAATGCAGATAGGTGTAGGCTAGCGTCGCGCGCATTCCATCAAATGGCTTTGCGCTAAGTTCGACTTCGAAACCTTGATTTCTTATGGTGCCGGCATTGCGATAGAAATCTCGACCCTCTTGATCTTCGACTTGAAAGGGGATCAAAGCGTCTTCGATCCGGGCTAAAAAGCCAATGACGCTATACCTGAAGCTCTCCATCAATGCACCCTTGAACCCAAGCTCACTTGACATTAGCTTCTGGGCCTTCAATCCGGTATTATATCCTCCACTTCCATCAGGGCTGTTGGCGAGCTCGGTAGATGTTGGTGTCTCGAAGTTACGCGAGCCCGTAAAATAGATCGACTGTTCATCGTACCAATCGTAAGAGACGCCTGCCATCATCGAGAAATTACCCATGGTGATCGTACCTGATTGATCCGGGTTGTCGGCCGTGATGAAATGATCATCTGCATTGAAGCGGGTGAGATCATATCTGAGACCAGCGAGCAACTGGACATCAGTTAAGATCTTCATATCGTAATTCAACCCGAGGCCGGCGGCAAAGATGTTCTCGTCTTGATCAGTTTGAAGGGGACCGTTACGTCCTGTGTCGTTCGCGTACTCCTTGCGGCCATCTCGCTGGTACTGAGCATCGAGAACAAGTGCCAGATTGAGTTCTCTCGGACGAAACATGCCCTTCAACGAATCAGGATGGCGAACAGGCGATCGGGCCTGCCAGGTAGCACGCAAACCGAACATATTCCTATCGAGATCGACGATCTGTTGCGGCGTCGGATTAGTGACATTGCGGAAGACGCCATACACCGATGTAGTCCAAGAGGTTAGGTTGCCATTACCAAGATAAGTCAACCCAACCTGAGACTGACGACCATCCTTGCCGGTCTTCTGTCTAACATTATTAGCGAACGCCATTTGGCGATTACTATCCAACAGCTTCTGGGAGAGCGCACCAGGATTCTGCGCAGAGAAGCTAACATTGTCGAATGTCAAGCGCAAGGCATCTTCATCGAATGTATAGAGCGCCTGAGTGCCAAAGTGAACGGCATTCATGCCGCTCCAATCGCGATAGCCTTTCATCGAGTCGAGCGTGATATACGCGCCGTATGTTAGATCGCCGGAAGTACTACCGATCGAGCCATTGAACCGTTGATAGCCGTGTGAGCCGAACGTCGCGCCGCCTCGCACGAGTGTGCCCGGCGATGGTGGCATGAGTGACTTGAACAGCAGCGTGCCTCCCGATGCATTGCCGAAGATCGATGAGGCAGGACCGTGCAGCACTGTGACAGATGCGAGCTGCGTGGGGTCGATGATCTCGAGATTCGTCTGGCCATCCGCGAACGTCAACGGAATATCATCCTTGATCACACGAATGCCGCGCGTGCCGAAGAAGGAGCGAGCCCCGATGCCGCGCATCGTGATGCGATCGCCGAGTGCGTAGTTGTTGCGGTTATCAATCTGTACGCCGGGTACAGCGCGCACTGCCTGTTCGAGCGAGTTCGATGATGCCGTTTGTGTCACTTCGATCCTTCTTATCGAGACAGAGATCGGCAGCGAATCTATTGGGGAGGCTACGCCACTGACAGTCACAGGAGTGCCGCTTACACGGCGAAGCGAGTCCTGTGCGTTAACATCAAACGCAACGAAAAGCAGGAGAACGAGGAGAGTTGAGCGCATAGGTCTAACAGGCTCCTACAATGAGCCTCTGCAAAAATACGCGATTATCCGAGCAACCGACGAGATAGGTTGCTTTCGAGAATGTTGTTCGGATCGCACTTGCGCTTGAGATCGCGGAAGCGAGCGACGACATCATCGGTGAGATAGCTCTTGAATGCATCCGCCGAGAGCGTTGCATCCTTCGCGAGATAGAAGCGACCGCCCGAATCGAGCACGATCTGATTCATCCGCTGCGCAAGCGCCCATACGCGCGCGCGATTCTTTGGTGTGATCCTGAAATCGAGTGCTAATGAAAAGCCGTCGACCGAGTGTGTCATCAAAAACTTATCCGGCTTGTGCCGCTTGAACACCGCGAGATAGGGGACGAGCTTCTCCTGCTGACAGAGCGTTAGCTGCGCGCGGAAGCACGATTCAGCAGTCTCCTTCGGGATAAAGCTTTGATACTGAATGAGTCCGCCGGGGCCGTAGCTCTTCTTCCAGTTCGGCACATAATCGAGCAGGAATGCAAAGCCCGCATGTGACTGCCTGAATTTCTTGCCCTTCGGCGCGATCGCCGCCGAGAGATACTTCGCGCGATTGATCATGCGGAAGCCGAGATCGTTGACGAATGGCTTAAGGAATCGCCACACGATGGACTTCGGCACAAGTCCGAAGATCGTATCAGGCAACTCCTGATTCTCGACACGCAGCGTCTGCGCTGGATTCGGATCGGCGCCTTGCGGCAAGTAATTGGCTTGATGGATCTGCGCCCGGCCGAGTCGCTGGCCTGTTGCGAATGCATCGATCCAGCCGACGAGATAATCGCTTTCGGGCACACGCTCGAAGAAGACCTTGATAAGCTCCTTGAGATCTTTCGTTGCGATGGATTCAACTTCAACGTGTCCACTGTACACTCGCTTGAGCCTCAGCGTGATCTTCGTAAACACGCCGAGCATCCCGAAGCTACCAATGGCTGCATAGAAGAACTCGCTGTTTTCTGTTGGGCTCGCGATGATCAGATCGCCTTCAGGCGTCAGGAATTCAAAGCTCTCAACATGATCGCCGATGGGGCCAGCGACAAAGTTGTTCTTGCCGTGGATGTTCATGCCGAGACATCCGCCGAGCGTCGGGAACATCGTCCCCGGCACCACGTTCGGCCACCAGCCATCCTGCACCGTGTATTGCCAAAGCTGCTTGATCGTGACTCCTGGCTCGCAGGTGATGACGCCGTTCATCGGATCCCATTCGAGTATCCGGTTCATGCGCGTCATATCAAGCACGATGTTTTCCGCGCCGATCGAAGCATCGCCATAGCTGCGTCCAGCGCCGCGAAGCGTTACCTTTCGGTTACTCCGCTTTGCAATAGCGAAGACCTCTCCAAGCTGCTCTACAGTCGATGGACGAAAGACATATCCATCCGCAGACACAGCTCCGCCCCAACCCTCAACACGTTCGAGGTGATCGATAGGGAGCAGGGGATGCGTATGCCTAGCGGTTTGCTCAGCCATCAGATCGGAAGACGCTTGAAGACGAACGATGGGATCGAGCGGATGACGGCCATCACGTACTTCCAGCGCTTCGGCACATAAGCTACCGGCACGCCGCTCTTTGCCGCTGAGAGGATCTGTGCTGCTGCTGCTTGCGGTGAGATCACCCAGAATACGCCGGGCTTGCCCTTCGTCATGACGGTATCGACAAAGCCTGGCTTGATCGTTACGACCTTCACGCCGAATCGGCTCAGGCGATTGCGCAATGCTTCGAGGTATGTACCGATCGCTGCCTTCGATGTGCAGTAGGCCGGGTTGCCGCGGCGTCCGCGATCGCCAGCGACCGAGCCGATGCCGACTATCGTGCCTGCCTTCGTCCGCTCGAAGCGCTTCGCAGCTTCATTCAGCCAGGCGAATGCGCCGAGCGTATTGACCTCGATCATCTCGAGATCCTTCGCAAAATTATACTCGTGCTCATCGACCGCTGGCATCACGCCGGAAGCGTAAACGATGAGGTCGAGTCCGCCGAGTTCCTGCGTGATCTTCTGGAAGAGAACTTCGGTCTCATTGTAGTGCCGGACGTCGTGCGCGTAGGTCAGCACATTCTCAGGCTTGCTTGAGGCAGCCTTCACCTTGTCGAGCTCCTCGCTGCGGCGAGCGATGAGCGCAACGCGCGTGCCGCGCTTTACGAGATCCTCGGCGATCGCGCGGCCAATGCCAGATGAGGCACCGACGACGATCGCATGTTTCCAGGTTTCGGACATTCTTTAGTAGGCTAGGGCAGACGGGGTAAGCTAAAAGCTTTTGAGAACAGCCGAGGTAACATTCGGCATTAGCGGAGCGTTGCGAAGGGCTTCGGAATTGACTTTCTCACCGACTCAGGCTTTGTCCCTTACCGAATCTCGGCGCTCCGCGTTCTTCTACATTACCCTGATCCCCCTGATCTGGGGGACGACCTTCGCCGTGACGAAGGGTGCGCTGACCGATATTTCGCCGGTGCTCTTCGCGTTCTTGCGATTTGTGCTGACGATCGTCATCTTTTTCTCGATCTTTAGGATCAGCCGTGAGGCAGCAATTCGGCTGCTGTGGCCCAAGACCCAGGAAGAGCGGGACCTGCGGACCGATTCGCTCGTGCTAGGCATGCTGCTCGGGGCTGGTTATGTGCTGCAATTTATAGGGCTGCAGACGAGCACAACCACTGATTCCGCTTTCATCACCTCGACCGCCGCGATCTGGACGCCACTCTTTGCCTATTTTGTCATCAAAGAGCAGATCTCGAAGCAGACGATCATTGCGTTGCTCATCGCTATCGTGGGGCTGGTCCTGCTGACTAAGCCATATCATATGGCGGGCATCGTGATCGGCGACGTGCTGACACTCATAAGTGCAGTGATCTTCGGCCTCTATATCGCCTGGATCGACAAAGCGCTGCCGCGTACCGCCGCACTCTATGGCAATAATAAGGACGCCGGAATCGTCATCAGCTCGAATCAGCTTCTCATCGCGACGATCACGATCGGGATCGCGATCCTCTTCATCGAGACGCCGAGGATCAATGTGACGAGCAATCTGACCCTGGCGATCCTCTATAATGGCATCCTGGCTACTGCGCTGACGACCTACCTGCAGAACCGGTATCAGCAGACGGTCTCAGCGACCGTTGCGGCGTTGATCTTCATGCTGGAGCCGGTCGTCGCGGCTATTGTCGGATTCTTATTCGTCGAGGAGCTATTAACAACAGTAGAGCTTTTTGGCGCGCTTCTTATTATCGTTGGTGTAATTGTTGCGCAAGTCCGGTTGCCCAGCCGTACGGAGAAATAGCTTCGAATTTCGAGCGTCCTGGCCATTGCTAAAGCAGCAACCGCCCGATAGCTCGAGTGTTCCGGTTAAGGATCCATGCCTTGACGATGGGTCCAGGCGGTCTGCTTCTCCCGTTTTGTGCTGGCCGTATGACATTCCTTACTCACGACTCCGCAATGGAGTAAATTATTCGGACACGCTCGTGTCCCGTGCCTTATACGCAGAGCATCTATGACATCTGTGATGAACAAGCGGCTGATTGGTCCGGCCTTATTCTTTCTCCTCCTTCTCGTTACCGGAGGCGTCCAAAATGCGAGCGCGCAGCCCGGAGCCCTCTTCGGCAAGAACAAAGTCCAGTACAAGGACTTTGACTGGAAGTATATTCAGTCGCCGCACTTTAATATATACTATTATCAGGGCGGACGCGACCTTGCAGAGTTCTCTGCGGAGCAAGCTGAGATCGCGCTGACCTCGATCGAGCGGACGATGCGCTATGACATCACGAACCGCATCTCGATCCTCATTTATAATTCGCACAACGATTTTCAGCAGACGAATGCCGTAAGCTCCTATCTGCCTGAGGGCGTGGGTGGTGTGACCGAGCTCTTCAAGAACCGCGTCATCATGCCGTTCGACGGAAGCTATGAGCTGTTCCGTCACGTGCTGCACCACGAGCTTGTGCATGCGGTGGTCAATGATATGTTCACGGGCGGATCGTATCAGGCGCTGCTCACCGGCGGTGGAATGCAGATCCCGTCCTGGATGAACGAAGGTCTTGCCGAGTATGAGTCGTTGAAGGGTCTTGACATCGAGACCGATATGTTCATTCGTGATGCAGTCTTGCACGATCAGGTGCCGCCGCTCGATCGTCTCGGAGGTTATGTGCAGTACCGCGTCGGACAAACGATGTACTGGTATATTGCGCAAAAGTATGGGCCAGAGAAAGTATCGGAGCTTTTGCAGCGCATACGCGCAAGCCGAAACATCGAACAGGGTTTCCGCACCTCATTCGGTTTATCGGTCGAGGAATTCAGCGATCGCTTTATTCAAGCACTGAAGGTCTTGTACTTCCCTGATATCGCGCGCTTTGAGGATCCGCATGAATTCGCTTCTGAAGTATTGGCCGATCACGAGAAGCTCGAGAATTTCTTCAACAGCTCACCAGAGGTTTCGCCGCAAGGTGATATGGTCGCATTCCTCAGCGACCGCGATGATTATTATGATGTCTATGTGCAGAGCATCGCACGTCCGAAGGAGATCAAGCGTGTGATCTCAGGTGGTGGTGCAAGCGCAAACTTCGAGGAGTTGCATTTGCTGACGCCTGGACTCACGTGGTCGCCTGATGGAAAGAAGCTTGCGATCGCCGCGAAGGCAGGTAAGAGCGACGCGATCTATGTGGTTGATATCAATACGTTGGATCAGGAGCGCCTGGGCAACCTCGATCTCGATGGTATCCAGCAGGTGAAGTGGTCACCAGATGGCAAGACGATCGCGCTGGTCGGGATCAAGGCGAGTGCAAGCGACATCTATCTTTACGATCTCGAGACAAAAAGGCTGACGAATGCAACAGGCGATTACTTTGCCGATCGCGATCCCGTCTTCAGCGCTGATTCGAAGTCGATCTACTTCGTCAGCGAGCGCGACAGCTACTTGACGCCGGGTGAATTCCCGACGAGCAAGGTGCTCGATGTCGATTTCAGCTATAAGGGGCGCGACCTTTATAAGCTAGATCTCACAACGAACACGATCGCACGTATCACGAATACGCATGACGTTGACGAGATTTCGCCGATCATTTCAGCGTCGCAGAACAAGCTTTATTACGTCAGCAATCAGAACGGCATCAACAACATCTGGGTCGCTGAGCTAGATGGTTCTGCTTCGCGTCCGTTAACGAACTCACTTTCGAAGATCGATCAGATCTCGATCTCGAACGATGGTAGCAAGCTTGCCTTCAGCGCGATGAACAGGGGAGCGTACAATCTCTATCTTTTGCGCAATCCGCTCGATCGCCGCATTGATACGCTGCCGCTGACGGAATATCGACGCAAACGTAACTTAGCGCATGACACGAGATTCGATTCTGTTGCCGGCGATGGCCAGGTGAATCTCATCGCGCCTGACACCACAAGGGCCGTGGGCAGCGTCGGTATCGATCTCAGCGATTATGTCTTTGGCGGCAACGGCGACATGAGCCGCAACCGTCCAGGGATGCGAAGCTCTCCAGAACTCGTGACGCGCTACAAGGACTCAAGCGGACACTACCTTGAGCGCGATTATAAGACGGTGTTCTCTGCTGACGTCATTCTTGGTAGCGCGGGATACACAGGTTATTATGGATTGCAGGGCACAACGCAGATGCTCTTCTCGGATCAGTTGGGTAACCATCAGATCTTCCTCGCGACCGATCTGCAACTCGATCTCAAGAACTCCGACTATCTCATCGCGTACTACAACCTGCAGAACAGGCTCAACTGGGGATTGCAGGGCTTCCACACGGCGCAATTTGTTTATGTCAGCGGGAAGGAGATCAATCAGGATTTCGCAACCGCCAGATTCTCTTCATGGGGATTGACCGGTATCGGAAGCTATCCGCTGAGCCGCTTTGAGCGATTCGATCTGAACATGAATGCGATCATGCTCGAGCGCAGCCTGATCACGACTTCCGATGCGCCATCGAAAGAGAAGTTCGCACTCTTCCCGCAGCTCGCTTGGGTGTATGACAATGTGCTTTGGCATTACTTCTATCCACGTGCAGGTACGCGGTATAATATCAGCGTTGCTGCAGCGCCAAAGCTCGGTGATAACTGGCTTGGCTTCATAACGCCGCGTCTCGATTTCCGTCACTACTTCAAGCTTTCGGAGAACATGTCCTTCGCGACTCGCTTTACTGGCGGCGCGAGCTTCGGACCGAATCCGCAGAACTTCTTTATCGGCGGTGTCGATGGATGGCTCTCGCCAACATTCCGTGGCGACGCGATCGAGTTGAATGAGCCTGAGGATTATGCGTTCTTCAGTACAGGTACTCCGATGAGAGGCTTTGCGTACAATGAGAGGATCGGTACCAAGTTCGCGCTTGCGAATATGGAATTCCGCTTCCCCTTCCCGATCATCGTCGCCGGCTTTCCATTCGCGTTTTTCGGCGATGCATTTCTCGATGTCGGTACGGCGTGGAAGGATAAAGTTTATCTCTTCGAGAAGACGCGCGATAACAAGCTCCGGATGCGCGATCTCCTGGCAAGCACCGGCGCGGGTATCCGGACGTATCTCTTCGGCTTCTATGTCCATCTCGATATCGCCTGGACGACGAATCTGGAGACCTGGTCGAAGCCACGTTATCTCTTCTCGATCGGCGAGGACTTCTAAGACAAGTTTTAAAGTGTAGCACATGCTTTAGCTTGTGTGAATTCCCTCGGGTTATTCGCACAAGCTAAAGCATGTGCTACACTTTTTTTCCCCCGTTTCACTCTGTTAAGCGATACCGAACTGCACTCCTAGAATAGTATTTCTGGTGATGCTGTTGGCTCAAAAATGGCGCTCAACTGCGCAGAATTACAGAATTTTTGGGCTGTTCTATGAGACACCTTCCTTGGAACACAAATTGCTGAGCTACCTTCAGTTTTGTGACTCAGAGAGAGGCAGATCGAGAAGACCACGAGGCAACATTGGGTTGCCTTGTATCAAGGGCTCAGCTGTTTCAGACGATCGCTTCGTCACCACAGCGTGATCGTCTTACTTCGAACTTAGGATCTCGTCCCTTTCGTACCAGATTCATTTTTACCCGACTCTATCGTACCCGATTCCATCATGGCATCAAAACCAACAGCCTTCTCTGAAGAGGCAACAGCTGCAGGAAGCGCTATGCAAGATCTATTACCCAAGAAAGCGAACGGCAAAAAGAAGGAGCCTGCTGGTAAAGCGGCAGTAGCCAGGCTCGCTGCTAGTAAATTGAGTGCGGGCAAGTTCGCTGCTGGTAAGGCAGAGACCAAGGCCGATCCGAAAGCAAAGAACAGCATGAATGGACTCAAGACCAACGGCCATTCGAACGGCAATGGTAACGGTCACAACGATCAGGAATTCGATATGCGCGAGCTGCTCGATGCGCTCGTAGCATTCAAGCGCGGTGATTTCGACGTGCGTTTGCCACAGACTTGGACGGGCATCGGCGGAAAGATTGCTGACGTATTCAACGATGTCATCGCACTCAACGACCAGATGGCCGTTGAGCTTCGACGTATCAGTTCGGTTGTCGGTAAAGAGGGTAAGATCAGCGAACGTGTCAATCTGCACGGTGCCGCAGGAGACTGGTCGCATTCGGTCAACAATGTTAACACACTCATCGCGGATCTTGCGCAGCCAACAGCGGAGATGGCTCGCGTTATCGGTGCTGTTGCTCGTGGCGACTTGTCGCAGGCTGTGCCTCTGAGTCTTGAAGGCCGCTCACTTAAGGGTGAGTTCTATCGCACGGGCCAGATCGTGAACACCATGGTCACGCAGCTTTCATCCTTCGCATCGGAAGTAACACGTGTTGCGCGCGAAGTAGGAGGCGAAGGAAAGTTGGGCGGTCAGGCGAAGGTCAAGGGCGTCTCCGGTACGTGGAAGGACCTGACGGACTCGGTAAACTTTATGGCAGGTAACCTCACGTCGCAAGTGCGTAACATCGCTGAAGTGACGACGGCCGTAGCTACAGGTAATCTCTCAAAGAAGATCACGGTAGATGCCAAGGGAGAAATTTTAGAGCTGAAGAACACGATCAACACGATGGTAGATCGGCTCTCTTCATTTGCGGCCGAGGTAACTCGTGTGGCTCGTGAAGTAGGAACGGAAGGTAAGTTGGGCGGACAGGCTATCGTTAAGGGTGTTGCAGGTACGTGGAAAGATCTCACGGACAATGTAAACGCAATGGCTTCGAACCTGACCGGTCAGGTGCGTAACATCGCTGAAGTAACAACGGCCGTCGCAAATGGCGATCTCTCGAAGAAGATCACTGTAGACGTTAAGGGAGAGATGCTCGAGCTGAAGAACACGATCAACACGATGGTGGACCAGCTCTCATCATTCGCTGCAGAGGTAACCCGCGTGGCTCGTGAAGTAGGTACTGAAGGTAAGCTTGGCGGTCAGGCAGAAGTGAAGGGTGTATCGGGTACGTGGAAGGATCTCACGGATAATGTGAACGGCCTTGCATCGAATCTGACGGTGCAGCTGCGAGACGTATCGAAGGTTGCTACAGCCATCGCAAATGGCGACTTGACGCAGAAGGTTACGGTAGATGTCCGTGGCGAGATCCTGCAGATCAAGGACGTAATTAACACGATGATCGATCAGCTCTCATCGTTCGCTGCCGAAGTAACTCGCGTTGCGCGCGAGGTGGGCGGCGAAGGTAAGCTTGGCGGACAGGCCGAAGTGCGCGGCGTTAGCGGAACATGGAAGGATCTTACGGACAATGTAAACTTCATGGCCGGTAACCTGACAAGTCAGGTGCGTAACATCGCTGAAGTGACGACGGCAGTAGCTAATGGCGACTTGTCAAAAAAGATCACGGTCGATGCGAAGGGAGAAATTCTCGAGCTTAAAGACACGATCAACATCATGGTGGACCAGCTGAACTCGTTTGCTTCCGAGGTAACTCGTGTGGCACGTGAGGTAGGTACCGAAGGTAAGCTGGGAGGTCAGGCAGAAGTGCGCGGAGTCTCCGGCACATGGAAGGATCTGACGGACAATGTAAACTACATGGCGTCCAACCTTACGGCGCAGGTGCGTAACATTGCCGAAGTGACGACCGCTGTAGCTAATGGTGACTTGTCAAAGAAGATCACGGTAGATGTTTACGGCGAAACGTTGGAGCTCAAGAACACGATCAACACGATGGTGGATCAGCTTTCGTCATTCGCAGCCGAGGTAACTCGTGTGGCTCGTGAAGTAGGTACCGAAGGTAAGCTAGGCGGTCAGGCGATGGTGAAGGGTGTGTCAGGTACGTGGAAGGATCTCACGGACAATGTAAACGCTATGGCAGGTAATCTTACCAGCCAGGTGCGTAACATCGCTGAAGTGACAACGGCTGTGGCAACCGGTGACTTGTCGAAGAAGATCACGGTAGACGTTAAGGGAGAGATGCTCGAGCTGAAGAACACGATCAATACGATGGTGGATCAGCTGAACAGCTTCGCAAGCGAAGTAACCCGCGTGGCGCGTGAGGTAGGTACCGAAGGAAAGCTCGGCGGACAAGCTGACGTTAAGGGCGTCTCGGGTACGTGGAAAGATCTCACGGACAATGTAAACTTCATGGCCGGTAATCTTACGGGCCAGGTGCGTAACATCGCTGAAGTCACGACCGCTGTAGCTAATGGCGATCTTTCGAAGAAAATTACGGTAGACGTTAAGGGAGAGATGTTGGAGCTGAAGAACACGATCAATACGATGGTGGATCAGCTTTCGTCATTCGCCGACGAGGTAACCCGCGTTGCAAGAGAAGTAGGTACAGAAGGAAAGCTTGGAGGTCAGGCAGAAGTGAAGGGCGTATCGGGTACTTGGAAAGACCTCACAGATAATGTGAACGGCCTTGCATCCAACCTTACGGTGCAGCTTCGAGATATGTCCAAGGTTGCAACCGCGATCGCTAACGGCGACTTGACGCAGAAGATCATTGTAGACGTTCGTGGCGAGCTCTTGCAGATCAAGAACGTGATCAACACGATGGTTGATCAGCTTTCGTCATTCGCAGCCGAGGTAACTCGTGTGGCTCGAGAAGTAGGTACGGAAGGTAAGCTGGGCGGACAAGCAGAAGTTAAGGGCGTTTCGGGTACGTGGAAGGATCTCACGGACTCGGTAAACTTCATGGCAGGTAATCTTACGGGCCAGGTGCGAAACATCGCTGAAGTGACGACCGCTGTAGCTAATGGCGATCTATCGAAGAAGATCACGGTAGATGTCAAGGGCGAGATGCTGGAGCTGAAGAGCACGATCAACACGATGGTTGATCAGCTCTCCTCATTCGCGGCCGAGGTAACCCGTGTGGCTAGAGAAGTAGGTACGGAAGGTAAGCTTGGTGGACAGGCTGAGGTGCGCGGAATTTCCGGTACGTGGAAAGATCTCACCGACAATGTAAACTTCATGGCAGGTAACCTTACCAGCCAGGTGCGAAACATCGCTGAAGTGACGACCGCTGTAGCGAATGGTGACTTGTCGAAGAAGATCACCGCCGAAGTTAAGGGAGAGATGTTGGAGCTGAAGAACACGATCAATACGATGGT
>JBKJTP010000317.1:0-2985 GCA_046590195.1 Kapaibacterium sp. (SeqCode)
TGCGGATCCATGCGCTTCTCGAACGTGTCCTGCCAGTACGACCTGCCCTGCCGTGTGAAAGTGAATCCTTCAATCTCAGTCAGCGGAACAGCTGGCACATTCACATTGAGCAACGTCCCTTCCGGCAATCCTTGCTTGTGCACAACAGGCACGAACTGCCGCATGAATTCTGCAGCGCCTGAAAAATCTGGATCGCCTCCATAGCTCGTAAGCGAGACAGCGATCGATGGAACGCCGAGAACGGTTGCTTCTGTGGCGGCACTCACGGTGCCTGAGTAGATCACGTTCACCGCTGTATTGCGGCCATGATTGATGCCGCTTACGACAATGTCAGGCCGAGGCAATCCACGCTCAGCAAGATAAGTGCGCAGTGCAAGCTTGACAGAATCGGCCGGAGTGCCACTGACCGCAAAGCCGAAGAATTCGTCGTTCCGATGATACGGTGTCACACGAAGTGGCAGACTCACAGTTAGCGCGTGCCCGACTGCCGATTGCTCACCTAGCGGTGCCATGACGACAACATCGCCGATCTGCTGCATCGCCTTTGCCAGCGCGTAGATGCCCGGAGCGCCGATACCATCGTCGTTCGTTACGAGTATGTTCATACTGCAGCTTGTAAAGCAGTGATCGCTATCATGTTGTAAATATCGGATACGGTCGCGCCGCGCGAAAGATCGTTCATCGGACGCGCAAGTCCTTGCAACACTGGCCCTATCGCCTGTCCCATGCCGAGCCTCTCTGCTATCTTATAACCGATATTCCCTGAATCAAGGTCTGGGAAGATAAAGACATTCGCCTGTCCGGCTACATTGCTCCCCTTGGCTTTGCGGATGCCGATCTCAGGGATGAATGCGGCATCGAACTGAAGCTCGCCATCGAGCTTGAGTTCAGGCGACTTCTTCTTCGCGAGCTCTGTCGCAGCGATCACTTTCTCTGTCGATTCCGTCTGCGCGCTTCCCTTCGTGCTGAACGAGAGCATTGCAACCTTTGGCTCAGCGCCGGTCAGCGTTTGATATGTCGTTGCAGTGGAGAGTGCGATATCAGCAAGCTGTTCTGCTGTTGGGTCCGGCATGACCGCGCAATCTCCAAATCCAAGTGCGAATTCCTCTCTCAGACCTTCGATCTTCGGATAACACATGAGGAACATGCTGGACACGACCGAGATACCTTCAGAGGTACCAATGCCTTTGAGAGCAGCACGGATCACATCTCCCGTCGTGGAGAGTGAGCCAGCGAGCACTCCACCGACTTTGCCTGTTCGAGCTAGCAGCGCGGCAGCGAGCAGCGGGTTGCTGACAATCTCGGATCTTGCTGCCGCTTCATCATTGAGCTTTGCCTTCTTGAGCTCATAGTACACTTGCGTGATCTCAGTGATGTCGGCCGTTGCTGGATCAAGAATCTCGAAGATATTGATGTCGACGCAGGCATTGATCGCGGCTTGCGATACAAGTTCTCGATCACCGACCAGCAGGATCCTTGCGATCCCATCCTTCTGTGCGAGGGCACCCGCCTGGAGCATTCTCTCATCGTGTGCATCGCCAAGCGCGATGAGCTGGGGATCTAGTTGAGCTTTAGCAGTGAGCGCTTCGAGTATCTTCAGGGTCATGCGAGAGAAACAACAGATCCGCGAGATCGAGTCATTCTTACTTGACCTCCTGGAAGATATTCGAGATCTGGTCGTAGATATGTATACGGTCGATCACCTCAGTACCTGCAATGATCTCACCGAAGACCGTGTACCTCGTGTCCAGATGAGGTGTCGGCAAGTGCGTGATGAACCACTGGGAGCCCTCGGTATCCTTGCCGCTGCTAGCCATGCCCATGATGCCAGCCTTCGTGTAGCCTAGTGGTGCAACTTCGCGTCGTATGGTGTAGCCGGGTCCACCGTGACCGGTCTTCGTTCTGTCGCCAGCCTGGATAACGAAATTGGGTACGACACGGTGGAATACGTTATTTGCAAAGTAGCTGATCTTAGAAAGCTGGATGAAATTGAGCGACGACAGAGGCGCCTCATACTTAAACAGACGAAGATACATCAAGCCCTTGTCTGTGCTAATGAGCACAGTGTCGGAAGTATTTTCGAGTATTGCCCAGTCGATGGCGTTTCTTGGGGTCTTTGAAGCAAATTCTATCTCCGCTCCGCCTACCACCTTTATCGCGCTCACTGCCGAGTCTTGAAGCGCATACATTGCGTTCGTGTGCGCCATCCTCGCGACTGCAGCAATTCCGAGCATAAGTGAGTCATCCTTCTCGCCGATCCATTTGATCGTGCTGATGACCGAATGCAATTGATCCTCATATTCTGGAGCGCGATATCTCACGAGGTAACGTCCGAGATGCTGCTTCGCATCGTCTCTAAATTCCTGGTTATAGAGTATGGTAGAATCCTTCAGCAATTCAAGAACCGTGGAGACGACTGCGGGATCGTCAGTAAGAGACGGCATTCGTATCAGCATTCGTCTGAAGGCATTGGCATATCTTCGCTCCTCGATGTGCGCCATGAACCATGGTGTCTTTTTTGCCTTCTGCCAAAGTTCACCCAGGGTAGCGATGTATGGAAGCTGATCCTGCGGCTGAACTACGGCGAGGTTCTGAAGCAGGCTCACGAAGCCAAGGGTGTCTTCGTATTTCCCGATGGCTCGGAGCGTCTGTTCGCGGACGAAGCGATCTCGAAAGCCGTTCATCTCCAGCACAAAATCATGCAGCTTCTCGCTGTGGCCGAAATATGCGAGGACAGGGAGTGCTCTCGATCGGATCTGCACTGGCAGCCCGGGATAGAGTTCGCGACTCGGCATCAGGGATTGAAGGAAGGATACCAGTTCACTCGTATCCGTCGAGCGAACCTTGCCCTTCCAGACCAGATCCTCCATCGTCGTCCAGGCTGCCTCCGCTGCATGAATGCTGCCATCGTTCTCCGTCTCCGCCGATAGTATCGTGTTCCAGATCGATACGAGCAGCAGACTATCAACCTCGGCCGCACGGCTC
>JBKJTP010000279.1:0-6512 GCA_046590195.1 Kapaibacterium sp. (SeqCode)
GGTTTCCCCTCACTCAGTCCTCAGTCCTCAGTCCTCAGTCCTCAGTCCTCGAACCTCAGTCCTCCCGAGCAGTCTTGGCTTGCCGGCTAAAGCCAGCGCTACATCCGAACTAAATCCGAGATAATCGGCTTAATTGGGCGCTAATTCAAGCTGCCGAATGATCGGCCAGCATTTCCTTCAACCCCGTTGGGCACTGCTCCTGAGTCGCGACTTTCTGAGTCGCAAGATTCTGCAGACGTAAGTGTGCGGCGGCTGAAAGAATACAACAATGTCATCAGTAAAACTCAACGCAGAGCCACGCCCTAGTTTGGGTGGTTCTCATGCGGAGCAACTCCGCCGCCAGGGCCGCGTCCCCGGCATTATCTACGGTCACGGCGAGCCAACGACGACCTTCCACGTGAAGGAGCTCGATCTCCGTCCTTTGATCTACACGCAGGAGACTCACACGATCGACTTCACGCTCGGCGGTAAGTCGAGCCGCGCGATCCTTCGCGAGGTGCAGTTTCATCCAGTCACGGACCGCGTACGCCACATCGATCTTATCGTGCTTCATGCCGATGAGTTGATCAAGGTTGAAGTACCGTTCATCATGAAGGGCACCGCACCAGGTCAGCGCGATGGCGGTGCACTTGATATCACGATGCACAAGGTGATGGTCGAGGCGCTTCCTGATGCACTTCCAGAGCACATCGACGTTGACATCTCGAACCTGAAGATGGGCCAGTCGATCCACGTCAACCAACTGCCGGCGCATCCAGGCTTCAAGATCCTGGGTGATGAGAATGCCGTGATCGTTGCTTGCCAGCATCCGAAGACTGGTACCGATGAGACTGTTGCTGCAGCAGCCGATGCTATCGCAGAGCCAGAGCAGATTCAGGCTAAGGGTAAGAAGGACGAAGCTTAATTCGTCTTTAGACTTCTATGAGGCTCGTACTTCGTCGAAGTGCGAGCTTTCTTTTTTATCGCAAAAGAAATTATGAAAGTGATCGTCGGTCTCGGTAACATCGGCTCCGAGTACGCTCACACCAGGCACAATATCGGCTTCGAGGTTGTCGATGCATTCGAGCCGCAGCTTGAACGAGCCACTGGATGGAAGGCCGGCAAGGGCGAGTTCTACTTCACCAAAGGATATTGGCGCAATGAAGATGTGATCCTCGTTAAGCCGACGACCTTTATGAATCTCTCCGGCCGCGCAACACAGCAAGTGCTGGCGTTCTATAAGGCCGAAGTCGAGGATCTGCTCGTCATTACCGATGATATCGCGATCCCGCTCGGCAAGCTGCGCCTGCGGTTGCTTGGCTCCGATGGCGGGCACAACGGCCTCTCGAGCATCATTCAATCGCTTGGGACGAACAAATATGCGAGGCTTCGTTGCGGCGTCGGCGGCGATTTCCCGAAGGGCCAGCAAGCTCGATATGTGCTGTCGAAGTTCAAGAAGGATGAAGAGGCATTGGCGAAGCAGATGATCGATAGTGGCGTTATGGCATGCAAGTCGATCATCGAACTCGGCCTCGAGAAAGCGATGAACATCGTGAACGTCGGCGAGGAAAGGCCGAAGCCAGTGAAGCTGGTGAAGAAGGATGGTCCATCAAGCGAAGGGACTACATCAGTTATCTAATAGCCAAAGATGTCGGAACCGCTGCGAAGCAAGGCAGTGTTTTCCGTCGCCTGACAAGCAGAAATGCTTGAATTATACCCAAGCCCGGGTGGCGAAATTGGTAGACGCACCGTCTTCAGGTGGCGGCGCTCGTGAGGGCGTGCGAGTTCGAGTCTCGCCCCGGGCACATAAGCAAAAGAGCATCGACGAACGTCGATGCTCTTTTGAGTTGGCAGCTTTACTGTCTTACTTCAATATATTTAGCGCGTCATCGAGGCGGTTCATGTTAAAGCGGAACGGCATGTCCCATGCATCGCGAACATGAATGAAGCAATTGGAGACGAGGTCGTTATCTACGGTCGAGATCTCGTACTTCGCACCTGAGAGCAGCGAGCAGAATTCCTCCGGGTAGAAGTAAGTGTACTCGTAATTCTCGATCTCGCACATCTCGTAGCAATTGCGATTGAGGAAGCTGATTGCAACGCCTTCTTTCGCATAACGCAATGAGCGCTCCATCAATCGCAGCAATGCGGAGACGCGATTCTTCTGCGGGAAGATGAACTTCAGGCACGGCGCAACGCCAAAGAGGGTAACGTAATCGTAGGACTCCTCGAACTCGTACTTGAAGAAATCGAACGCGATCGCATCAACCTCAGGGAAGCGCTTCTTCACCACCTTGATCTGCTCTTCGGAGATATCGATCGCTGTGATCGCAGCAGGCTTGATGCCCTTCTTTGCGAGGTACTCGAAGAAGAGACCGTTGCCGGTGCCGACATCGAGCAATGTCTTGCCATTGAGATCGACACGCGAGAGGAAGTAATCGAACTGCGAATACATCTGCTCTGGATCGGCCCAGTCGTTCGCATCGTAATTCTCTTTGGCTTCGAGAACGTTCTGATCGTAGTAGTAGGCAAGCGACTCCGGCGAAAGG
Organism: Kapaibacterium sp. (SeqCode); assembly: GCA_046590195.1. Classification (GTDB taxonomy): domain Bacteria; phylum Bacteroidota; class Ignavibacteria; order Palsa-1295; family Palsa-1295; genus JBKJTP01. The sequence continues at coordinate 2,529 of JBKJTP010000279.1, forward strand.
GCCCGGCCCGGCACGAGATACGTACCCATGACGACGTTCGGATCAGGAGCCACAGCAGGAGTTTCTGCTGGCGATGCCTTTTCCACCTTTGGTGTAACAGTGGCCGTTGGTGTAGCAGTGGCGGCCTTGCCATTGCCATTCGTCAGTACTAGAGATTCTGCTTCTAAGCTCATTTCGATGCTGTTGCGGGCGATAGATAACTTTGCTTTTCGTCTTCGGTTAAGACTTCGTTCATGCTTCCTGAACGGAAGCCCTGAAGATCGAGTGTGATGTAAACGAATCCGAGGCTCTTTAATCCCTGAAGCGCTGCCTGACGTACATCCTCTGCAAGCAGCTTTTGAAATTCTTTGACACCGATCTCAACGCGTGCGGTCTTGTCATCATGATAGCGAACTCGCACGACCTTGAAGCCAAGATCATAGAGCAGGTTCTCTGCTGCGTCGATGCGCTTCAGCTTGTCCTTGTCGATCGAAGTGTGATAGGGAAAGCGAGAGGAGAGACATGCGAAGGACGGCTTCTCGCTTGTCGGAAGTCCACGCTTGCGTGATAGCTCTCGTATCTCTGCTTTCGTGAGTTGTGCATCGGCAAGAGGCGATACAACTTCCTGCTCCGTTCTTGCACGTGTCCCAGGCCTGAACTCACCGAGATCATCGAGGTTAGTGCCGTCGATGACATGTGCAAAGCCCACCGCTTCACGGATCGGCTCGAGCTTCGAGAAGAGCTCCGTCTTGCAGTAGTAACAGCGATCAGGTGGATTCTCTTGAAACTTCAGAACATCAGTCTCCTCGGTGCGGACCGTGCGATAGGAGATCTCAATGAGATCGGCGAGCCTCATAGCTTCGGCAAGCTCTCGCTCGGGATAGGTGTCGCTGATGCCAATGACTGCAAGCACGTGGTCCTTGCCGAGTGCTTCCTTTGCGCAAGCCAGAAGCAACGTTGAATCGACACCACCGGAGAATCCTAGCACAACAGAACCAAGCTCACGCAGCGACGCGAGCAATCGCTGCTCCTTGGCTTCAAGCAAAGAGGCATCAATTGGACTATCTGCTATGGGCAGCTCGATCAGAGTGGACTGGGACATTAGGTGGCTTTGGCGGCCTTGGCCGTGGTAAGAGCAAGCCGTTCAACAATGCTGTCAAATAGTGCGTTCGGGATGCCATCCGGCGTCTTGTCTCGGGTCCGCATGTCGCACATATCGTTGACGTAGTCTACTACTACAAATTGCGAGTCTTCAAAGCTTGTTGCGGTCCGGAGCGCGATCTCACTGGAAAAGAAGTTCAGCTTGCTGATTGCCGCGATCGAGCGCATGATCCGCTTTAGGGCTTTGAGCTTGTAATAGTGTTCTTCGGCTGTTGTCACTTCCGCATACTCATGGGTGAGGTCATCCCACCAGCAAAGGAATACCTTTCCATAAACATAGAAGCATCTGAACCAGCACCGCCTACCTTCGATGATGCGAGGGTAGATCTTCTCCTGGATCAGATACTTGTCCTCTTCGAATTCTTTACGTGTATTTAATACATCGAGTAGGGATTCAGCACCGGTGACGACGCCAATTCCGCCGCCAGTTGTGTTTGCAGGCTTGATGATGAATGGACGGCCAAGGTGGGCCAGGTCCTCAAGCTTGAGCTCGAGATCTTCGGCATCGACGTAAGGTGAGATGATGATGGAGAAGGGGACATGGAGTCCGGCCGAGATGAACTCCAAATGCATGCTGGCCTTGTCGATGCAATGCGTCGTCTCGTCGTATGGATTGACCAACGAGCCACCACGCTTGACGATCGATCGACCGAGTGCTTCGTAACGCGCGTCGATGTCCCATGCCCTATCCAGGTAGAGCGTAAACTCCAGCTTCTTCTTCTGTACGTGCTGCAAAACCTCATCGACGTTGTGATCGCAAACGTTGAACGTGGTGAGCCGTCGCTTCTGGACAAGCTCCTCCAGCGCCCGAGCGAATAGCTCGTCGTGTTCCCAGGTCCAGGCAATGGCTAGGTCGTAGCGCAAGGTGATCGACTTAACAGGTCGTAAATTTGTACATCTCTACAAGCCCTCGCTCAGTCAAAGGTGACAGGGCAACAATTTGACTCCTTGACTCCATTGAAACAAAGCTTCTATCTTTTTCTGTGCCTGCTCTTTATCGCGACCGGATGCGATAAGGGGTTGGCACCTCCGCCACAACAGCCGTCGATCAAGGGCAAGGTCCGCTTTCTCTCAGAGTGGCCACATAAGGATTCGCTCGGTACTCGCTTTATGGCGCTTGCACTGGCAAAGGTGCCCCCTCCATATACGGGCACGCAGCTTCTGGCTGGATTCGGTACAACGATACTACCGGTGATCACCTCCTTTGTCTATGGGACTCTCGATACCAGCTTTTACTTCGAGCTCGATACCGGCAACTACTACTATCTCGGGGTAGCGCAGCAATTCGGTCCGGATTTTACGAAGGACTGGCAGATACTCGGCTTTGCGCATGATGAGTTCGATTCCGCTCGAGTGTTCAATATTGGCCCGAACGACCGCATCAAAGATATCCTCATCGACGTGAGGTTTGATTCTCTTCCCAGACAGCCTTTCGTGAAATGAGATATCTACTAGTAATGCTAGCAGCCTTATGCTGCGCTGCTGATCTTTCCGCGCAGCTACGAGGCCGAGTCATCGATGCGCGCTCGCAGGAGCCGCTCCCTGGTGCCGTTGTGACGTCTCTCGATTCTGCCGGGCGTAGGATCGCGATTGTATCGACGAGGGCGAGTGGTGCGTTCCAGCTTCGTGAAGCCGGCAGAGAATGGTCGATCCAGGTTCGATCGCTGGGATACATCGACACGGTGATCCGGCTTCCCTGGCGGGATAGCGTCGTGTATCTTCGCTCATCAGGTCTTGGCAATGCCGACGTCACCGTAACGGCTAATCGTGTTGCTACTGCCGTGCAGGATCTGGCGGTCTCAACAGTCACTGCACGTGCTGCAGAGATCCAAGCCCGGTCGCCGCAAGGGCTCGACAACGTTCTACGGGCGATGCCTGGCGTGACTGTGACCGAAAGCCAGGTGAGCATCCGTGGCTCGTCAGGATATGCTCGTGCCGTTGGTTCGCGTGTGCTATTGTTGATGGATGGAATGCCGTTCCTATCAGGCGACAATGGTGACATGAAGTTCGATGCGATCCCATTTCCAGCTGTCGATCGTGTCGAAGTGATCAAAGGCGCGGGCTCAGCTCTGTACGGATCGAATGCGATCGGTGGCGTGATCAATGTACTGACACGCGATCCTCGCGAGCAATGGAAGGGTGGAGTTGCGGTTACCGCGGGACAGTATGATCAGCCAAACTACGAGGAGTGGAAGATACCTGAACTGACTGGACGATTCTACAACGTTGACGCAGGCGTTGAGAACAAGTGGGATGATCTCGGCTTACTCGCAACGGCCAGCTACCGAAAGAACGAGGGCTATCGTGTCGGCGATGATCTTGAGCGGTACAACATCTTCACGAAGGGTGTGTATTCATCAAGTCCTGATCTCACGCTTCGCGCATCAACTCTGATCGCCAACGACGAGCATGGCGGTTGGCTTTATTGGAAAGGTCTTCGTGATCCGTACATGGATGATGATTCTCTCTACGCAGTAAAAGGCCGCACAAACTCGAACCGTGTGAACCTCAATATCGGAAGTGATTACGCGTTCGGCGAAAAGTTAGACAAGCTTTGGATCTCGAAGGCGAGTTTTTATACGACAGAGTATGTGACCGATGCAGTGCCGGAGTTGGATGACAATGGCTCACAGTCAAGAGCTAACGTGCTGAGTTTGGAGTCATTCCTAAACGCAAACCTGCTTGAAGATCTCAATGCAACAATTGGTATTAATCTCAATCATTATTCAGTATCCTCCACTGTCTTGATGGATCAAACTGCATTCGGATTGGCGAGTTTTTTACAGTTAGAGTGGAAGCCACTTCCCGAGTTGACTATTTTGCCAGGATTGCGCTTCGATAGAT
>JBKJTP010000016.1:0-2748 GCA_046590195.1 Kapaibacterium sp. (SeqCode)
CTTAAATTTTCTAAGCCAGGATTTGTCACCGATGTCACATCGGACGTCAAGTATAGCGGTGTTGGAGTCGAGTTTGTAAGCGATATGAAAATTTACAGTGAAACGGCAGCACAAATCTCCCTGGATCCTGTCTTGCATCTTACCGCGCGTGAACTTAGAGAACATCCACTGGCTGGAAAACTCCAGGTTACCGATTCGCTATTCGTGGATACCGAGGGAGTTGCTCACACAACCTATTGGGTAGGAGGCAAATTGTATGCTGCCGACTCAGAGTTGGTGGTAGTCACAGGGACATATAAAAACAATCCAACGATTGAGCTTAGAGTACGAGTGATGGATTTTGGTGCCGATACGACATCCATCAGCCATGGTGCGGATTTGCCTTCTGTCGCCGCGTTCGTTCAAAATGAGACCTACGCCATTGCGTACGATGCAAAGTTTATCGACCAACTAAGGGAGGCTCGTTTTGGCAGTAGACAAGTTCTAATACAACCATACGGCAGAATCTTGCTATACTTCTCGAAAGTTCAATTTACGTGGTCAACGCCACGACCCGTTCCGATAGACTAACCGCTTGATCCCGAAGAAGAACCAGGCGCAATTTCTGTCACTCCTCGAGCCTGTCCATGACAGGCTCGCACGCTATGCCTTGGTCGTTACGAAGAATAGAGAAGATGCTGAAGATCTGATCAACGATACCTTGCTTGCTGCTTTCGAGCAGTTCGATAAGCTCAAAGAGACAGACAAATTTCTTCATCTACTGCTGCGCATTGCATCGCGCTTATGGATGCGAAGAAGGCCGCGATTGCGCCGATCCGTTGAACTGACCATTGAGCACTCTGACAAACATACTGTCGAAGCAACCGCTGAAGCGCAGGCCGAACTGCGACTTGCTCTCGACGCACTCGAGACGCTCTCGCCGAAGCTCAAAGAGACGATCGTGCTCTTCGATGTACTCGATCTTTCGTATGAAGAGATACGCAAGATACAGGGCGGCACCTTGAGCGGCGTGAAGAGCCGCATCCGACGTGGCCGCGCTGAGCTGAGCAAGAAGCTCGGTGTCGAAGAAAAAATATCACATCAAACGGCGCAACGCAATCCTTCTCATGCAGTGCCATACTTGATCCCGACAGGCTATGCAGAATAAATCTTACGACCGATACGTCGAGCTCTTGCGCGCTGCACAACTGCAGTCATATGAGCGAACGTCTGCGCGGTTCGTCGCCACTGTAGGGACAGCCGCCACAGGCTCATGGCTTGCGCGCAACCCCATCACTTCGCTGATCGCCTCGATCTGCACTGTTGTGATCATCACCATCGCGGCCTATACAGTTGGTACTGAAAAGCAGGCCGCTGCACCGCATCAGTCGTGGACTCAAACCTCTCACGTAGCACCCATCGATGCAGTCCTGCCTGTATCAAGCACGGCCAGCATTGCCGCTGATAAACCTTCTAACACAATGGAGGTGGCAACTTCGTCACTCGAAGTGGAGGAAGAGATCTCTATTACGAGTGCAGAGAGCGTAGAGACAGCGGACGCAGGTGAACTGATTGACGCGATCACTCCTGCTAACGTGCTTCCACAACTCGCGCTCACTGAGATCGCATCAAGCGAAGTCAAACCACTGCGAATTGCTAGCATAGAATCTTATCATGACGATCGTGTGCCGCATGCATGGTCGATCTCACTGGTAGCGCAGGATCTTTCGGCTCTTGTCACGAGCAACGGGCTTAACTTTCGCGCAACGGCCTTGCTCGAATCTGGTCATGGATTCGCGTTAGGTATTGCGGTGGGAATGAGGACCCGAAGCGAACGCTCATCTGAATTCGCTGGCTTCACGGACACCATCTTCATCATCGATGGTCGCGAGTATGCCTCCAAGATCGGACAGTATCGCTCGTCGGAGTCCGAGATGTCTTTTCTCGAAGCAGGGGTCGCCGCATCCTATCAAGTTTTTGATGCGTTAGATGGGGCTCGACTTCGTCCCGAGATATCCGTCTTCGCCGGTATCGAAGGCACGACTGTAGTTCTCGAGCAATCGCTCAGCATAAGCTGGAAGATCGGCGAGCGATTCTCTCTTATTGGGGGCGTAAGCTTGCGTGAGTACCCGATTGCGGATCGAGCTGTGAGTTTTAGCCCTCAGCTTGGGCTGAGGGCGCTGTTCTAGAACAGATCGGGCATTTTAGTCCTCGCTCTGTGTTGGCAATATCATGAGGTTCTCCATCAATATTTACCAGGACGAGGACGGCGTATTCATCGCCGAATGCCCCTCTGTGCCAGGCTGTGTGAGCCAGGGCGCGACGCTCGAAGAGGCTGAGGCGAACATCAAAGATGCGATCCGTGAGTGCCTGGAAGTCCGGCAAGAACTGCGGATGCCATTGATCGTGCATTCTCGCGAGGTAGAAGTCTCGATCTAATGCCGCCAGTCCCGGTCCTTACTGTTGCTGAGGTCATTCGCGCCTTCGAGAAACTAGGATGGACGGTGCAAAGGCAACGAGGCAGTCACATCATTATGACTCGAGAGGGTAGCATAACAACCCTTTCAATACCAAACCATCGAGAGGTAGCACGGGGTACGCTCCGGAGCCTCATCGGAAAGGCTGGCATCACTGTAGATGAGTTTACGGCTCAACTTTAGCCGAACTCGCCCCACCTGAAACATCCTTCCTCATTCTCCATACGATACGATTCCGTATTTTTGCGGGATAGCAGATCAGTATTGTACCTGAATTCATCACATGGCAGAG
>JBKJTP010000038.1:0-8552 GCA_046590195.1 Kapaibacterium sp. (SeqCode)
ATGGAAGGCTATTTGGTAACGATCAATTGCGTGCTTACCGTCTCATTACCCACCCGAGTATGCAGCGTGTAGCTGCCTGTTGCTATGCCTACTAACTTCAGCTTGATCTCTTCCTGACCAGATCGAATCGTAGCGTTATCAAGCAGCGTGATCGATTTCCCTTGAAGGTCGATCAGCTCAATGACTATCGGGAGAGCATTCGCTTTAGATGCGAGTGATGAGATGTGAGCGATCAACTCGCCGCTGGTTGCCACGATAGGATTCGGACGCACAGTTACGCTCAGCGATCTCGCATTCGTCAACGCCTTACGCAACTCCGAAACTCCGCATCCACCAGTGACGGCCACTGAACTGCTCTGTCCGATCTGTGCATCTAGTGTACAAGTGCCGAAGCCCGCATTGTCTGGGTTGCAAACAACATCGCGGATAGAGACCGTAGTCGATTCTTCTTCAGCCAGGAAACTCGTGAACGTTAACAGCGCAAGGACATCACCTTCTGAAATATTCGCCGATGAACCGGTCAATCGCAGGTGCAAGGTGTCTTTCTCTTCTCTTCTTTCCAGAACGGACCATCCAGCCTGGGCAACGACACTGTCGAGTGACAGGATGTCACTGTTGTAGTTGAGCGTTAACTGCACATCTTCCGGAGCCGCACTATCGCCGATCGCCGATTCAAACAGTACAGCGATATTCAATTCATCACCAGCGATCAGCGACCGAGTCGAAGGTTGGCTTACCCCAATTGATGCTACAGGGAGATCGTTGCGCACACCGCGCAGCACAAAAGTGATCTTGCTGCCACTGGCTGTGGTGATAATAAGCTTCGCTTCCATACTGCCAGGCATCGTCGGATCGAACGCCACATTGATCTCGCGATCCGAACCCGGAGCAAGCGCAGCACCCTTTACAAAATCGGTGCTGAAAGGAGAGGTGATACTCGATGAGAGGATCCGCACCTCAGAGATGCTCTGTGGGGTACACGCTTCATTTGTGATGACAAGAGCGCGAGACACTGGCGTGCAGTGCCCGGCAACAAAAGGCTCCTCAGATAAAGTGAATGCAAAGGATTCAACCGCCTCCATGACTGAGTAGGTACATGGTATTACGAGATCACGATCGTTTATCCGGATCGTCACTGAAGTCTCTAAGCCGCCAGTCTCGTTATGGAGGATCGTGACTGGTATGCGCAGTGATGTGCCCGATGGAACGGTGTATTGTGTAGCTCCGAATTGGAGGGGTCCTTTCGAGGTGATGCTTTGCACAATGGCGTCCTTGCAACCGGCTTCTATCCAGATCGCTGTGTCGAGCGCTGTGCAGGCGAGGAGTGGCTCGGTCAGTATAAGACTCGATATCACTCTTGCAGATGCGCCACGCACTGTCACGTGTCGCGTCACGGTGTCTGCACCGGTTGCATTGCCAGCGATCAAGCGCAACTCGAAGACACCAGGCGTATTGAAGCAAATGTTTCCAGGTGTTCTGATCGAGGATGTTATAGTGCTTCCGCCATCGATCTTCCACTGCCAATATGTTGGATTGCCTGTGCTTGAGTCATCAAGCCAGATGCAATCCCCCTCGCAAAGGTTGTAGTCGCTCAGCTTCGCAGAAGGCTTTTGGCAATCACTCACATGTACCATGGAGATCATCGTATCGGAGCCGATCTTGTTGCCGGTGACCAGCAACACCTGATAGTCACCCGGGTACTGATAATAGACGTCACCTGGATCTTTGTTGTTAGACCTCGAGGGCAGCCCGCCAGCGAAGAACCAGTCATAGCTGATACTATTTCGCGATTGATCGGTAAAGTGCAACGTGCGATCTGCACACGTGGCTGTATCATGTATGAATTTGGCAATGGGCAGGCTGCAATCTCTTACATCAACGTATGCAGTCGCAGTTGAATAGCCATACTGATTCGAGGCCACAAGCGTGACCTTTTGCTTGCCTGCGCGATAGAAGCAGATCTGAGGTGGTGTCCTGCCCGAATAGCTTGACGGCTGTGCGTTCTCGAACGTCCATTGCCAGGATGTTGCGATCGTAGACGTATCCTTAAATGTGACACATTCTGAGATACAGAGAGTTGTGTCCTTCAAAGCAATGATGGGTACTGGGCACTCCTTTACCCGAACTATTGAACGTATCGTATCTGAACCGCTATCGTTATAAGCAATGAGCGTCACATTGTATGTGCCCGATTTATCATAGCAGATATTGGTCGGATTCTTCTCTCGCGAGATCGAGGGAGTTGCGCCTTCGAAGAGCCACACCCATGACGTTGGCGCGTAGCGCGAAGAATCCTTGAAGCTGATGCAGGTGCTTTCGCAGATATTCGTCTGGTGCCGAGCAATGCGCGCAAGAGGGATCTTGCAATCGTGTCCGCCAAGTGCATCAATGTTATTCGGTAGTCCGAATTGTCCGGAGGGTATCAAAGGATACTGGCCCGGTGTATATCCAAATGCATCTCCAAGCGAATTTGGATAATTGATCACGCCTATTGAGTCACTCTCCTGAACATAGATCTTCTTATCTGGTCCGAGACGCAAGGCACCCTCCGAGCGATTCGTGTGCCTGATCCGAAATCGCGATTTCGCAACGGAAGTTGAGTCCCATTGCGCGAGATCGAATTGAGCGAGTTCACGGTCACCCATGACATAAAGCTTCGTGTTATCCGGGCTGAACGAAACTCCGTATGGCTTAGAGATCGCAGGAAGCTCGATCCGGCTGTATAGCTGGCCGCTCTCAAAATTGAACTTGAAGATCTCGATACTTGCAGGCTGAGGGATCACCGATGCCAGATATTTCCCATCCGGTGAAGCCGCCAGGTACCCTGCACCTGATACAGGACTAGGACCTGCATTCACACCGATCGAGCTCTTTACGGGCACAAGCGAAAGTCCGCCAGCATCAATGGACCACGCGACGTAGTTGTTCGTGATCAGCTCGTGCGCTATCACCCAGTACGCTTCACCACCACAAAGCGAGATCGCAGTAAGCTTTTCGGTGCCTTCGTGGATCAGCTTCTGATTCTTGATCGCGACATCGCCATAGCCGCCGTTGAGCCGGAGATCGATCACTGAGTAATAGACGCCCTTGGTCGGTCTGGTGTAACCAGACTGATCCGAGTGAAACAGGTAAAATCGTTTGGGCTCGGCAGGGTCAGGAATAATGAGGGCTGCTTGCGTGCTGCTTTGATCCGCGATCAGATCTTTGCCGCTTGGCATCATGCGGTGCAATCGATCCCATACCACCACACCATCAGTGTAAAAGAGGAGGTCACCTGTCTTCGGATCACAGTACACGGCTGATCCCTCGATGGTATTCGTTTGCCCATCAGTGAGCATGCTCGGAGGAGAGGTACGGAAGTCTAGCCCTTGCTTGAATCCAAAGTACCAACGGTCATATTGATGTTGGGCATGCGCAAGATCACTCGATATTAGCGGAATAAAGAGTGCGAGCAATACCACCAGCGCGCGAGAACAACGCATAGGCGATTACGGGGGAGGGGAATCCCAAGTTTAGAACAGCGACAACAAAAACAGGTCGAGGCAGAAGCGAGAAAGCAACCGGGAAGGAATGCTACTGCGACGAGAACATTAGCGGAAGAGCTACAATATAGCTCAAGAATCTCTCAATGCCAAGAGTTCTGGTGCGAATTCATTAAGTCAACTCTGTGCAGCATCTAAATACGCTATTGAATGACGACCGTTGTTGTCGTAAGCGTGCTGCCTATCTTGACGCTTAGGACATAAACTCCTGACGAGATGCCAAGCAACGGAACACTCATTTCTTGGTTGGCTGCGGCGAGGCTGCTCGTGAGCAGTTCGGTCTTTCGACCTGCCAGATCGAACAGGCTCACAGCGAGTGGCTGTCCCAAGAGGGCAGGCATCTTAGTGGAGAGTGTGAACCTCAGATCGTCCGTTGAGAGAACTGGGTGTGGGTTTACGATCAACTGGATCGATTGCACATCACCAAGCTTCGACCTAAACTCATTCGTGCCGCAGACCGGGAGTATGACGACGCGAGCCGAATCCACGCTCTCGAGATCGAATACGCAGAGCTCGAAGTCTGGGTCGTCCGGATCGCATACCACTCGATCGAGCGAAAGTTCGGTCGTCGATTCGCTCGCGATGAAGCTCTTGAACTGTATCTCGACGAGTTCAGCACTCGCAGCAATTGGCGATCTGGATCGGGTGAGTCGCATTTCCAAGCCATTGACACTCTCTGTCTTCTGAACGATCGCCCATCCATCCTTCGGAGTGATCTGCGAAGCGGAAATGACGTCAGTATTATAGCTGAGCGCAAGCTCGATTATCTCAGGGGCCAAATGAGCTTCGATGGCTTGATCGAAAGTCAAACGTGCCGAAACTGGTGCATTCGGAAGAATGGACGTCGAACCCGTTGCACCGAGGCGGAGCATACCAGACGCGGGTAGTAGTCTTGATCCCGATAATCTAAAACGCCGCTCCTCGCCGCCAGCGGTTCGTATGACGAGTTCAGCATCGACGATCTCAGCAACGCTTGCGTCGTACTGGATCTGAAAGTTGAATGCTCCCTTGCCAGGAACAACCAGGTTCAGGTCAGTGAATACAAGGGTAAAGCCATTGCCTGGCGGCTCTATCGCGATCGACGCGATCGCATGAGCTGCACAGGCGTCATTTGTGATCGTCAACGCGCGAAGCAACGTATCGCATGCAAGTCCCGCGAATGCACTATCAAGCATGCCGAATGTGAAGCGTTCGGCATCCGCGCCGCCACTAAAACTGACCGGGACTGAATGCGGAATTGATCCGAGCATCATGCTAATAGTTGCGCTCATTGCCCCCATCGCTGATGGAGCGATCCGGACCGGAATGCGAACAGAGTCATACGCATTCAACGACGTCGGAATGTTCGGAGCGAACACAGCCAGATCGCTCGTTGCAATGTTGGTGATCTCGAGTGGAGCGCAACCAGAATACACCGTGATAAACGTATCGAGCACAGCACAGAGAGCTACGTCGTTTGGTATCGCGATAGATGGCGTCAACCATCCATCGGAAGAGCGAACCGTGATCGCGCTTGTTGTCGAGTCTGAGCCATACTCGTTCGTCACAACGAGCTTCAACTCATAGGTGCCTGCGATCGTGAAGCATAGCTGTCCTGGATCTTTGACCGTATAGTTTTGCTGCATCGGACCGGTAAGCGTCCACAACCATGCTGTTGGGCCGTTGGTAGATTGGTCAACTAGATCGATGCAATCACCTTGACACAGGTCACGATCCGTTAGCATTGCGGTCGGCGGGTCGCACGGCATCACACGTATCTGCGTGTACGCTGTGTCCGCACCGTTCGCATTGCGGGCGATCTGCTGCACCGGATATATGCCCGGCGCGCTGTATGTTATCGGACCCGCAATCTTTGTAGCGGCAGTTGATGGAGTGCCGCCTTGAAAGCTCCACTCCCACTCGGTTGGGTCGTTTGTGGAGCGATCAGTAAACACTACCGGGGTTTCAATACAGACCACTGTGTCATGTTCGGATCTCGCGACTGGGCCAGGACAATCGGTGACAATAACAGTTGATATCGCTGTATCACTGCCCCATGCGTTCGATGCGATGAGCTTTACGGTGTACGTGCCTGGGGTATTGAAGCAGACAGGTGGCGGAGTGTTGCCCGTGAATGACGATGGCGTGCCGCCTACGAATTCCCACCTGCGTGTGTAGTCGCTCGACGTGGAGCTATCCACAAACGCGATGCACTTGGTCGCACAGATCGCCGTATCTCGAAGCGATACTTGTGGCGGCAAGCACCTCTGCACATTGATGTACTTGACGTCGGTGCTCGTGCCTGAAGCGTTGGATGCAGTTAGCTGCACTTTATACGTGCCTTCAGTAGGGTAACAGATGTTCGTCGGATTGCGGGCGGTCGACGTAGACGGGACTGCCCCCTCGAACTCCCAACTCCATGCTGTTGGTCCAAACTGGGAGGAGTCCAGGAAGCTAACGCATTCCGCTTCGCAGATCGGACTTGGGAATGTTCTGATATGTGCGTCAGGAGGCCCGCAAACAATGTTAGCAGCAGCGTCCACATTGTTTGGCAAACCGTACTTTGCCTCATCGCTCGTTCGTATTGCAGCCTCAGTGTATTGGCACAGCACACCTGTGAGCTCCGGTTGCGAGATCACACCGAGATAGGCACTGTGTTGGACATAGAGCTTCCCATCAGGACCGATCTTGATCGCCCCGTTCTCTTGCGCTACAGAATTGAGCGGACTCCAGCTATTCGTGATCGTTTGCGCATCCCAGGCCGTCACATCGTATTGATCGATGCGGCCGATGGACGTCGCGTACAGCTTCTTGTTCTGCGGCGAAAAAGTGATGCCATACGGTTGAAACCCATTCCCGATCATCAGTCCGTTGCTGACCACGCCCGTGAGAGCATCGAACCTGAAGAGCTCGATATTATCTGTCGTGCGTGTAAAGAACGCAAGCGCCAGCATGGAGCCGTCAGGTGAGGCACTCATCCAGCCTACACCATCATCCAGAGCAGGCCCGTGATAGCTGCCGATTTCGCTGACCACCGGAGAGCTTACTCCATTCTTATCGAGCCGCCACGCATAAAACTTCGATCCGAAGTATGCGTGGGCGATGATCCAGTAGGCGCTTCCATTGCAGATCTTCACCGCCGTGAGCTTCTCAGAGGCCCAACCGAGCAATGGAGCGTTCTTCACCGTCACATCCCCGAAGCCACCTTCCAGCGTCATATCCACGATGGAGTAATTGATACCGCGAGGCGTACCCCCGTACCCGGAATGATCAGCGGTGAATACGTGATAGCGCGATGGGTTGCCTGGGTCGGGCATGATGAGCGCCGGCTGCGTAGCGCTCCAGTGACTTGCAAGCCCGTTGCCGTTAGGCATTAAGCGGTGCGCTCGATTCCAGACGAAGATCCCGTCGGTATAGAATAGCAGATTCCCTGTCGTCGGGTCACTGATGGATGCACTGCCTTCGAAGCAAGAAAGACTTCCGTCGCGGAGTAGCGTGGGCGGGTTCGTAGAAAAATCAAGGCCTTCGCCATTCCCAAAGTACCACGTATTGTTTTCGAATTGCGCGCGTGCAGCATCTGGTGCGGGCGCAAGAACGCACGCGAGTGCGAGAAGTATGACCAGCGCGCGAAGTCTGCGCATATCGTTGTTTGGTGTCAGGGAAACAACAATCACCCTGACGTACAGAGATGGGCACCGGAGTGTGCCGCAGAAAGGAAATCCAGAGAAAGTGCAAACGGGACAATATATGAAAGGCAAAGCACCAAGTCAAGTGCCCCAAAAAAGCAAAGGCAGCCGATAAGGGCTGCCTTTTGAAAACTTGGGAGAGCCCGTCATCTTTGCTAGAATAGTAATCTTCGGTTACGGTAGAGGTTCATCAAAATGCCTCCCATTAGAAGATTGGTCATGAGGGCCGATCCACCATAGCTCATGAACGGCAAAGGGATACCCACGACAGGCAGCAGTCCCAGCGTCATGCCGATGTTGATGGTGATGTGCAAGAACCAGATCCCGGTAATGCCTATGGCAAGCACGGACGAGAATTTACTTCGTACGCTACTGGCTATCGCCAAGCCTCTGAAGATCACGAACGCATAGACAAGTACAAATGCGAGCGACCCAATAAACCCGAATTCCTCGGCAGGCACCGAGATGATGAAGTCGGTCCACTGCTTCGGCACATATCGGAGCTGCGTCTGAGTGCCTTCGAGATAGCCCTTTCCGGCAAGCCCGCCGGAGCCGATCGCCATACGGGTCTGGATGACGTTGTAGCCGGCACCAAGTGGGTCCAACTCAGGATCCAGCAGCACCTGGATACGATTCTTCTGATACGGCTTGAGGCTGTCATAGACGAAGTTCGTCGAGAACGCCGCGCCAATGACGATCGCGAAAGCCAGCGCTGTGGCGATCAAGCCCTTCCGAAAAACGAAGAACATAAGTAAGCCGCTGATGAAGACGCCAAGCATCATCGGCGTACGACCAAAGAGCGAAACCACCGCTGTGATAGCTGGTGCAACCACAGCAAAGAGCAGAAACAGATCGACCCCTGACCAAAGTAGCGTGACCATTAACAAACCAAGGAAGATCACCGAGGTACCAGGATCAGGCTCAGCCAAGATCAGCGCAGTCGGCACCAGAATAATACTCATCGTCATGACGAGCGTGCCGATCCTGGTCAGATCGCGATCTGTATTGAGATACTTGGCAACAGCCATGATCGTCGCGAGCTTTGCAAGCTCTGAGGGCTGGAATTGGAAGGAGCCGATCGTGATCCAGTTTCGCTGTCCGTAGACCTCAGTACCGAAGAGCAGTACGTACACGAGAGCAATCAGACCCACAATGTAAAAGGGCCATGTCATCGCTGAAAGCCAACGAACCGGGATGAACGCCACCACCACCATCACACCGATGCCGGCGAGCGCGAAGGAGAGCTGTTGATTGAAGCGTTGGGCGTTCTCGGCAGCGAATGTTGCGCTGTAAATAGCCACGAGTCCGCCGGCGGTCAGCAGCACGATCGAGATGAACGTAGTCA
>JBKJTP010000047.1:0-3393 GCA_046590195.1 Kapaibacterium sp. (SeqCode)
GCGCACGATACCATTTACTATCCCTCCTACGAGTACCTGATCGTTCTGTTTCAGATCGCCAAGGTCCTTGGCCTTGTGCGTAGTGAATGAGAATACATCAACACGATAAGGTTCAAGCGGATGTCCTGTTACATAATAACCGATCGCCTTCTTCTCGCGCGATAGCATTTCCTTCTCGGTCCAGCTTTCGGCTGTTGAGATCTCGGGCTCCGGTATTGCGATCGCTTCGCCATCGGCACCACCGAAGAGCGAGTCTTGTCCTGTCTCTGCTGATGATGATACCTGCGCGCCATAACCAATAGCGCGATCGAGATTCGCCATCAGATCAGCGCGGTATTGCTGCGCCTTCTGTGACTTCGCTTTGAGCGAATCGAATGCACCTGCTTCGATCATCGCTTCGATCGATCGGCGATTGACAAGCTTCAGATCGAGACGTGATGTGAAGTTGAAGATCGAAGTGAATGGGCCGTTCTTATCACGATCCTTCACGATCGATTCAACAGCCTTCTCGCCAACGTTACGAACTCCAGCGAGTCCGAACCGGATACCTTCTGCCGTGAAGGTGAAATTATTGAAGCTCGAGTTGACATCTGGCGGCAGCGTCGCGATCTTGAACTTCTTGCCTTCGTCGATAAGCTGCACGACGTAGTCGGAGTCCGACATCTCATGCGTCATGTTCGCGGCCAAGAATTCGCCAGTATAATTCGCCTTGAGATACGCGGTCTGATAAGCGATCAGCGAATAAGCCAGCGAGTGCGACTTGTTGAATCCATACGACGCGAATTTTGCAAGACGATCGTAAAGCTCTTTCGCAATTTTATCCGGGATGGTGTTGGCGACGCAACCTGCGATGAAGCCTTCCTTCATCGATTCCATCTTCACCATGTCCTTCTTACCCATGGCGCGGCGCATCTCATCTGCTTTTGCAAGTGAGAAGCCTGCCAAATCGCGGGCTACACGCATCACCTGCTCTTGCACTACGATGACGCCGTAGGTCTCCGCCAAGATCGGTTCGAGCAGCGGATGCAAGTACTCAACAGCCTTGCGTCCATGCTTGCGATCGATGAACTCCGGAATGTGCTCCATCGGACCCGGACGATAGAGCGCGTTCATTGACGAAAGATCTTCAAGATTCTCCGGCTTTAAGGCGCGCATGTAATTCTGCATCGGGGCAGAATCGAACTGGAACACAGCGATCGTATCGCCTCGCCCAAAGAACTCGTACGTCTTCGGGTCGTCGAGCGGGATCTCGTCGATGTCGATCTTGACGCCATGGTTCTGCTCGATGAGAGCGAGCGTCGTATCAATGATCGAGAGTGTTCGCAGACCGAGGAAGTCCATCTTGAGGAGGCCAGCCTCCTCGACGTCTTTCATGTTGAACTGCGTTACCGCATCATCGAGCTGTGGCGTCTTGTAGAGCGGGACGTACTGAGAAATATCGCCGGGCGCGATAACTACGCCTGCAGCGTGCTTCGATGCTGCACGGGCAAAGCCTTCGAGTACTAACGAGTGCTCGATCAATTGCTTGACCAACGGATCGCCCTTCGCGAGGATCGTCTTGATCTCAGGCAATTCCACCGCTTCTTTCAGCGGAGTGACTCGGCCCATGATGACCGGGATGTTCTTCGTCAGTTCTGCGATCGTACCGAGTGGTACACCGAGCACACGGCCAACATCCTTCAGAACTGCTCTTGCCGATAGCGTTGAGAACGTGATGATCTGGGCGACTGCTTCCTTGCCGTACTTATCGCGGACGTATTGAATGACCTCCTCACGACGCGTGTCGGAGAAGTCGATGTCAACGTCGGGCATTGATACGCGCTCAGGATTGAGGAATCGCTCGAAGAGCAGATTATACTTGATCGGATCGACATTCGTGATGCCGAGCGCATAAGCGACCAGTGATCCTGCAGCGGAGCCACGGCCAGGGCCAACGCTGATGCCCTTGTCGCGAGCAGCTTGGATAAAGTCCTGCGTGATGAGGAAGTATCCCGAAAAGCCCATCTTCTTGATGACGTCGAGTTCGAAGCGTGTACGCTCCTCTACTTCTTTCGTCATCACTTTGTAACGGCGGTCGACGCCTTTCGCTGTCAGCTCTTCGAGATAATCATCGAGCGTAGTCGACTTCGATTCAGGCGGTATCGGGAAGACCGGCATCTTGAAACCCTTGCTCAGATTGAGATCGCATTTGTCGGCGATCTCCAACGTCGATTCGATCGATTCCGGCCACTCTTTGAAGAGTTTGTGCATCTCCTTCGCATTGCGGAAGTAGACCTGGTCGGTCTTGTAGCGAAGCTTATTGATGTCAACGGGCTCTTTGCCAGAGTCCTTGATATGCAGCAGGATGTTGTGCGCTACCGAATGCTTCTGATCGATGTAGTGACAGTCGTTCGTCGCTACCAGCTTCAGCCCAACCTCACGAGCGAGCTTCGGTGCCAGTGCTCTGACCTTATCCTCTACTTCAAGTCCATGATCCTGCATCTCGACGTAGAAGTCGTCACCGAAGATATCTTTGTAGCGGCTAGCAACTTGAACTGCCTTCGCGTAGTCACCTGAGATGAGATGCGTTGAGATGACGCCGCCGGCACATGCAGAAAGCGAGATAAGTCCTTCGCTGTATTCTTCGAGAAGCTTGGTATCAATGCGGGGCTTGTAGTAAAAGCCTTCCGTGTGACCGAGCGTCACAAGCTTCATCAGATTCTGATAGCCCTTCTCGTTCTTGGCGAGAAGGATCAGATGATTATAGATCTTCTTTTTGCCTTCGCCATTAACGTGCGAGTCCTTCGAGAAGCGGTCCTCCGAGACATATACCTCGCAGCCAACGATCGGCTTAACTCCCTGCGCTTTGGCTTCTTTATAGAATTCGAAGGCGCCAAAGAGGACGCCATGATCGGTCAGCGCGACCGACGACATGCCGTTACTCTTGGCAGCGCCAACGAGATCTTTAACAGAGCAGGCACCATCCAGCAAGGAATAGTGCGTATGGTTGTGGAGATGGATGAATTCTGACATAGGCGTTTGGTGCAACGCGACTATGCAGGGTTTAGGCTCTTGGGTCCGAGCTCTTCTTTTCCACAAATTTTGAGAAGCGTTTTCGGTGCGCCCTCGCCTGTAGCGGCGCGGTCCTCGCGCCAGCCGGAGCTGGCTGACTATCGCAGTCGAGCAGGCAATTCACACACACGTCAACTCAGTCCTCAGTCCTCGAACCTCAGTCCTCCCCGCCCCAGTCGTGCACAAACGCTACCTAACTCCTTATTTTTCAACGACCTCTCCGCACAAAATTCATTTTCGGCTCTGTCAGATAGCCCGTAGAGACGCGCTATAGCGCGTCTCTACACCGGTCGAATACACACACACTTTGGGATCAACTAGCTGCTACAGGCCACAGCGATA
>JBKJTP010000048.1:0-6813 GCA_046590195.1 Kapaibacterium sp. (SeqCode)
CCGCCTTCCATGCTTCAGCAAAACGCTCAGCGCACAGCGGTGTGTGATGCGAGTGCTTTAGGATCACTGCATTGCCAGCAACGATCGCGGGCAGCACCGTATTGACCGATGTGAGATACGGGTAATTCCATGGCGCGATCACGAGCACTACCCCTAAAGGCGCCTTGCGAATGAAACGGGTGAAGCCTTCTTTGCCTTCAACTCGAACATCGGCGAGTCCTTCCTCCGCTGCGGAAAGCATGTATCGTGCGCGCTCTTCGAATCCGCGCACTTCGCCAGGGGTGTAACGGATCGGCCGCCCCATCTGCCACGTGATCTCTTCAGCGATCACATCTGCATTGGCCTTGAATGCTTCGATAAATCGCTCGGCTATTGCCATGCGCTCTTCAAGTGGCACTCGCGACCACGACTGTTGTGCCTTCTTTGCGGCACTTATTGCATTCTCGATCTCGGTGCTGGATGCATATGGTCGCTCAACATAGAGCGATCCATCGACCGGCGAATATGCCTTGAGTGTTTCTGATTGTGCGATGCCTGTCCCGGCTGTGGCTTGACCCATGTTAGATGATCTCGAAATATCGTGCAAGCTCCCAGTCAGTAATGTGTCGTCTGAATTCACGTTCTTCCCACTCCCTTGTTGCTGCATAATGTTCTACGAAGGCGTCGCCAAAAAGTGAGCGCGCGGCAGAAGAGCCCCGCAAGTTCTGAGCCGCTTCCCATAGTGTGCGTGGCAACTGGTATTCATCCGGCTGCTGCATTGCGTAAGCATTGCCCTGGACGTGCTCTCGGCCCGTCAGTCCCTCTTCAATACCGAGCAATCCTGAGCCGAGCGCTGCTGCTAGCGCAAGGTATGGATTCGCGTCAGATGCTGCGACTCTGTATTCAACTCGTTGCGACTTCGGCGATCCGCCAATAACACGCAAAGCCGTCGTGCGATTGTCAATCCCCCATGATGCACTCGTTGGCGCCCAGAAGCCGGGTATCAAGCGGGTGAAGCTATTGATCGTTGGAGAGACCATCGACAAGATCTGCGGCATATACTTCTCCTGACCGGCAATGAAGCTCCGCATGAGGTCGCTCACATTGTGAGGTTTTGCTTCATCAAAGAAGAGCGAGTTGCCGTCTTTCGACTTCAGCGACATATGCATGTGTCCGCCCTGCCCAGCATGATTGAGCGACCACTTCGCCATGAACGTTGCCATTAATCCACGCGTCTGGAAGAACACCTTTGTGAACGTGCGGAAGAGCGAAGCATTGTCAGCCGAAAGCATAGCATCACTCACGGTGATCGCGGCTTCGAGCACGCCTGGACCAGTCTCCGTGTGTAAGCCCTCGATCGGGATGTTCATCTTCGCGAACATATCCATGAAGTCTTTGTAGAGCTCCGAGTGGACCGAGTTGCGAATGACGGAGTAACCGAAGTTGCCAGGTGTGAATGGCTTCAGATTCCGGTAGCCTTTTTCGCGGCAAGATTCCGGCGTCTCATTAAAGACGAAGAACTCGTACTCGAATGCGCTGAATGGGACAAGTCCCGCTGCATCATATCTTGCCAGTACACGCTCGAGAACTGAACGCGGCGAGATCGCGTCACCCGGGGGTACAAAGTCCCCTAAGAAGAAGATGCCGTTCTCAAGTGGCAGATGCCGGGCTGTGTGCGGCAGCACTCTCACAGGCGCATCGGGGAATGCCGAGTGCCAGCCAGTGAACTGCACATTGTCCAGCAGTTTGTCGTCGGCGTCCCAACCGAGCACGACGTCGCAGAATCCGAATCCGGTATCGAGCGCGGCAAAAAACTTGTCTTTCGAGATGTACTTCCCTCTGAGGATGCCATCGGTGTCGAACACTCCTACTTTGACGTAGTTGAGTCCAAGTTTTTCGACCAGTTTCCTGGCGTCGTCGGCTGTCTTGATCGTGTCTGCGCTCATCAATGTATTGGGTTCTTCCGGTAGAAAGCAATAAAAGCTGAGCCAACATTGGTTGCGCATCCCATTTAAACAAATCATTTTGTCAGGCGGGCCGTGACTGCCTCGTCCTGTATCCGAAGGCGCCGCAAACGGCGCTGGAACACCAAATTCGACACTTATTCAAATGAAACTCGCTGCTTTATCTCTTATCGTTCTCTCTCTTAGCGCCGTGACACTATTCGCATCCAGCACCACTATTCTCAAGCCCAGTGAAGTAAGCCAGGCCTCCCAACAACGCGACGGAAACGGTCGGGCCTATGGGCACATGCGCGGCACGGTCCGTTCGCACCAGGTACTTGACGCCCGATCCTGGATCGTGCAGGGTGAAGATGGCCGATGGTATGACCCGGTCAATCTCCCTGATTCGCTCAAGTCTGAAGGCACTCGCATCTCTTTCAGCTACAAAGAGACTGCTAGCTGGGGCTACACCTACGCAGGCGGCGAGCTGATCGAGCTGACGCAGGTCGCGCGAGCGAGGTAATTAATCGAATCGGAACTGACAAAAAAAGGGAGCGCAGCTTTCGCTGCGCTCCTTTTGTAGTTATTCTGGCTTAACCGATTTTCGCCAATCTGCGGCCAGTATCCATTCTTGCGAGTCTGGAAGCTTGACTTCCCAGTCTTTCCATCCATTGCGGTTCGACCCTGTTACAGCTTCTGATGCCCCACTAAAAGAGGCAAATCTTCCGTACCGAGGGACGACAAACTCACCTCGGATGATGGTGCCTTGATGCACTTTTCCATCATACTCGAACTGACACGACGTACCATTCGGTAGCCAATGCAAAGGGTTCTTGCTTTCAAGATCCAGATCATGTGAGACGAAGTGCGTTGCCTCCGGTTGACCGGGACTCAGTACTCGGATACCCTCAAGAGCTCTCAAGCCTGCGTCTTCACGGACAGCTCGCACTCGTTCAACAAAGGCTGGTAAATGCGGCTTCAACCAGACCGGGTTGTTGCCCTCAAACAAGTGTATCTGCCATTCGTAGAAATTTGTGCCCTTAGCAGAGATGATAACATTCTCCACAGCGGCGGCCTTGTAGAAGAAATTAATGTGTCGATAAACCGCTTGCTGCCACAATTCAATCTCTTTTGCTTTGGCAGGTTTTGGTAGGTCGAACCGTGGGAAGGTTGCTGGTGGAGCAACAAGTCCGGGGTGCTTATGAAATCTAAAGTTGAGCTCGTTGAAGCTCTTATCCCGATTGCATTTATAACAGAGTGTTTGCAGGTTATCCAATCTGTTAGTGCCGCCGTGATAGTGTGATATAATGTGGTCAACCTCCAACCTTCTGGTCGCCTCACAACACAAGCAGGTATTGTTATCTCTATTCTTCACCTGCACTTTCAGATCGTCGGATGGCTCGAAGTCTTCCAGAAGCTCTGGGGTCTTTATCAGCGTTGTAGCGTCGAACGTGGTTTCACTAGAGTCTTCAAGCGCTAGGATCCGATTCACCTGCGCGTCATACTGCGACTTGAATAAGTAGAAGTTGGGAAAGATCGTATTCCAAAACCTATCCCGCTTTGAGTACTCCGACTGGAGAATCTGTTGCTCCGCCTTGCGATCTACTCGTCGGGTAAGAAGGTCATTCGCTATGGAGTCAAGATCATGGCTACCTCGCTCTTCAAACATGAAAAAGTCGGGCACTTCCATATCGTTCTGAGCCATGTGGCGCGCTAGATGGAAGAGGTTCTTAACGCGAGTTTCCTCATCAACTGATTCGATGGTGGAAAAGAAAGTGTCTTGCCATACCTGAAGCCGTGTTCGCACGTCATGGCGATAAACATTCTCTCCAGCAAATTCCGAAAGATCCTCAGCCTTGAGACTATCAAAGAATCTGCGATAAGCATCGAGTTCGTCATCGAACACCAAGACAAGTTGTCGAACCATCTCAACATCCTCGCTGCCCTGAACGAGTGTCTGAAACTCGACCTTGTACCACCCCGCCGGCATCAACATGATGAACTCGCGAGGAGCTACATTTAGACCCTTGTCTAGGTTCTGAGATAACTGTCGGACGAGATCGATCGACACCAGGTGCAGCGGTGGGCGTTTGCCCAACTGACTGGACTCCTCTAAATCGCCATCTTCGAGTTGGTCATACTCTGCCCAATTAATCGGCTGTTTCCAACTGTCAGTAAACGTAACTATATGCGCCGTCTCTGTGCCGCCAAACTTCGGGCCTCTAAGGGCACGGCCTACCATCTGGGTGAGGAGGATACGGCTGGTGGTCTGTCGGGTTATGAATACTGAATTGACATTTGGAACATCAGTCCCTTCCGTCAGCATTCTGACGTTCAAAAGCACATCGAGTTCATCCGATTTAAAGGCCTGGAGAACTCGATCGTTTGCATCGCGGTCTCGACGATTCCTGTCCTCTACATTTGAAGCATTTGTCGAGACGTGCGAGTATACGACATCTGCACGCACGCCACGTTTTGTCAACAACTCTCGTAGCATCTCGCACTGATACCATCGTTCAGCGAATATGATGGTTTTCCCAAACTTTTCCTTCCCTTCCATATAGGTATTTGCAACCAACGCGTTTCTCTCGCTGCTGCCCGCAAGTTCCTCGATAATATTTTCAGGAAGATCGGCGTACGTGTTTACCCATTTCTGAAATTCGCGTTCGTCGAAATCTGGGGTAAAACTGGTGGGGATCGACTCAAAGATAGGCTTCGCCAAAATGCGGTCAGCCATCAGTTTCTGAGGACTTACAGAATAAATGATCTCCTGAGGAAATATCTTCTTCAGCCAGCCGCGCTTCTTGACATTGGTGTAAGTCGGGGTTGCTGTGAGGCCCAGCAACTTAAGCTGGGGATGACGAGCACGCAAGCTCTCCAGAAGTTTACGATAGCTCGGAGCAGGAGAATGATGAGCCTCATCAAACACCACACAAAGCTTATCACCGGCTGCATTCAAGAACGTCTCCAAAGCTTGATGCTTCCTTTCGAAGGCATTCGACATTGTTTGAAGCGTGATTATCAGAACGTCATCGGTAGACTTGATGTGAGCGACGTCGTTGTGTGCCAATGTGCCGGACACGACGCGTACGTTGAGATTGGACTTAGGCTCAGCGATCGTGTGCAGACTATCCTTGAATGCATCCCGCGCTTGCTCAAGGAGGTGATGGGTATGAGCCAGCCATACCACTTTGTAGCCTTGCGAGAGCATCTGAGCGCACAGAAATCGCATCGCTGTGAAGGTTTTTCCTCCTCCAGTCGGAAGCACCACTATACCTCCCGCGTCTTGATTGCTGTAGCGCTGGGCCCAATCGCGCATCTTTGAGAGAGCCTCGGTTTGATGGGCCGCGGCCCCCTTTTGTGAAGGATGTTGGCGAGATCCAACCAGATCATACTCGTGGTAGAAATTGTTTTGCTGCATCCAGGTGACGGTTAGTTTAAGCTTCTGGCAAAGTTACGATTGTTTTAGATATATTCCAAATAAATCACTTAAAAAAGCACCCTTTCGCTGAGTGCAGAGTCGAGGGATTCAAGTCGTCGTATCTTCGCAACCCGAAGATACGATGAATCCCACAAATCCCAGTTCAGATCATGAACATCAAAACCGAACCGACCAAACAAGCCATGTCATGGAGAGGCAAGGCGACCATGCAGAATATCGTACAGACCTTCCAGACCCACATGCCGGAGGTCTACAAGTACGTCCTCGAGAATGGCGGCGAGCCGGCCGGGCCGCTCTATGGCAGGTACCACGCGTTCAGTCCGGAGGAGATGGACCTCGAGATCGGGCTTTATGTGAAGTCGCCGGTCGCGGGAAATGGGACGATCGAGCCCGTCGAGATCCCGGGCGGGGAGATGGCGTCATACGATCACATGGGTCCTTACGAGCAACTGCCGCAGTCCTGGAATCACACAATGACCTGGCTGAAGGACTCAGAGTACGAAGCCGTCGGTGCCCCAGCCGAGATCTACTGGACCGACCCAGGCCAGGAGCCTGACCAATCCAATTGGCGGACGGAGATCGTCTATCCAGTCCGCAAGAAGAGCTGACCTAAAGTAGAATCAAGGTAGGAATGGAGAGCCGGGCGGCTCTCCATTTTTGTTTATGACAGCAGAGCTAAGTCATTGTATATCAATAGCATGACAACCTGTAGGGCCATGCCGTTGGCATGGCGGGTCGGGCAGCCAAGATCTCCCGGTGCGAGCATCACCCCAACAGCCGTGTCAACCCTCGGCTCTTTCCTTGCGCGCCGTTGGCGCTACGATGAAATGAATTGTAATGCCGAAGGCATGTCTGGAAATAGCCTAGGGTGCCAACCCTAGGCAGGCCAAGACGATCGGGCAGCTCACCCCACCCGACATGCCAACGGCATGTCCCTACGGTGAACGGGTCGCGTCGGTTAAAACCCCCTCTTCGCAAACTTCTCCTCGTAATCCTTCAAGCGGTCGAGGATCTTCAGCCAGAGCCAGTCGTATGGCAGGATCTGCAGGCCTTCGTTGATCTCCTCCTGGTTCTCGGTCGATTGGATCAGCTTCTCGTATTCCTTCTCGCCCTTCTCCTTGACCAGCTTGTAGGCGAACGAGTTGTTCTCCATGATCTGCAGCAGCTTGAAGAAGCTCGCCGTCTTCGGGAATTGCGCCGCCTTCAGATACCGCGCACGGTATAGCCTCAGCGCCTCCATACGATCGATGATCCCATTGAAGTCCCCAATCTCGAGGAGGTAGAGGATGTGGAGGATGAGAAGAGAGACTTTGCTTCCCTGCTTATCTTGTGAGATCGTCGGTGCAACTTGTAAGAGGGCTTCTAAGCGGTTCTCAGGCCTTACCTTCGTGATCTTGCCTCCTTCATGCTGGAGAAGGTCCATCGCGTACAATACATGGAGCTCTACCA
>JBKJTP010000094.1:0-5134 GCA_046590195.1 Kapaibacterium sp. (SeqCode)
ACACTGCATCGCTCTCATGGAGCTGGGGTGCGACGAACTCCGCAGCCCACAGCACTGGCTCAGGCATGGGTACTGGTAAGGTGAACGTGCAGGACATCAGCTTGATGCGCTCTCCAAGCTCGATCAGCTTTAGCTATACTGTAAAGTCACCACGTGACGCCGCGTCGGGCCAATCATCCGGCAAGCGCGATGCAGCGAGCGGACAAGCTTCCGGCAAGCGCCAGCACAAGCCGATCACATTCACCAAAGAGATCGACAAGTCATCGCCGATCTTGATGAAGACGATGGACAAGTCATCACCAAAGCTCGCACTTGCCACGTTCACAGTCGATGACGATTGTGACGGCATCACGGGTAAGATCGGCGCGACGAATGAGAAGAAAGAGCCGATCCAGATCGAAAGCTGGTCATGGGGAGTCTCGAACGCCGGTTCGAGATAAGCTCACGAGCAATTTCCAATTTAGGCCGCCCAGTATGGGTGGCCTTTTTATTTTACTTTGCGGAAGTTGGATCCGGTAACTTCTGACGTATATTCGCAGTCTTAGCACGAACCGATCCTAGCTTATGACACTGCCTCGCAGCCTATTCTACTTCTGCTTCACTGCACTATTGCTTTCGCTTTCTTCATGCGATCTGCTCTCACCTAAGGACGATGCCCCAGTAGGCGGTAGTCTTGAGTTCGGAGACGAAGTATTGCTAACCACAGCCAGCATCGGCAGTGGCGGTGGAGATGCGAGCGTAGTTGGTGCAGATACATTGAATGGTCTTACGCTCGATGTGATGCCGAACACGTTTACGGACTCACGCACATTCACGATCAGTTATCTTCCGATCAAGAGCAGCACGCTGAATTCTCGCTTTAAGGTGATTACTCCGGTGATCAGGATCAAGAATGGCGGAGGCTTTGCAGAGAACCCGATGACAGTAAAGATCCCGGTGAAGGTCCCGGACGATCAATTCGCAATGGCCTTTGCTTACAACGCTGCGGATGGCTCGCTCGAGCCATTACCACTCAGTGCTCAGGACGCGAATTCGGTCACGATGTGGTCGTACCATTTCGAGCACTTTCAAGAGTACAGCGACGATCAACGGGCGCGATCGAAGGGTGGAAATCCATTGGCAGATCTTGCAGAGACGAATCTGATCGTGTGCATGATGTCGAAGGCCGAGCTCTTCGCATCTAACGATAAATCCGAATTCGTCCCCGGCGTGGATGACTGGGGATTTGATAACTACGGCTCGATGATCGCTCCGGGCGGACATTGTGCGGGACAAAGCTTCGGTGCAATGTATTATTATGTCGTACGAAAAGGGATGAAGAAGGAGCCAGCACTTTATCGCCACTATGATAATAACCTACTCTTCCCGACGCCGCAGATTCAGTGGGACGATCGTAACGGATACGCATTTTGCTCGGTACTTCAGGCGAACCGTCCTGAACTCAACATTCCTGTAGAGGTCCCGAAGAGCGATAGCCTCACATTCATGGCTTTCAAATTTGGGTTCATTGCTGCGCCGAAGTATCCTCAGTTCGTCTCGATCTGGAGGCAAAGCTCGCCGCTCACTGGTGGTCATGCCATTGTTGCATATGCAGGCAGCGGCAACACCATCCGCGTATGCGACCCAAACTATCAAGGCAAGACCGATCGTGTGATCACCTTCGCTGGTGGGAGATTCCAGCCATATAACTCAGGAGCTGACGCAGCGCACCTAGGTACACCCTACCCTGTGATCATCTACACTGGCGTTACGTCAACATTCAATTTCCGGCTTGCACATACGGAGTGGAAGAATTTTCAGAACGCTACGATCGGTGCATCGTACTTTACCAGTTTCATCATCAAATGCCGAGACACCGAAACCGCCGCATTTACGGTCGCGACCCAGGGGTGGAAGTCAACAACGGGGAAGGTACAGTTTCAAGTGGATTATGCTGGCACCAGGGTGTTGGTCGACACTGTGTATGGCCGTGATCAGCGCCCGATTATCGGGGATGGTGGATGGTACGCTGTGCCCGACGGCCTCAACTGGATCGGCCTCCGTATCAGCGATGCAATTGGTAAATGGGCAGGCTTCAAGTGGTTTGAGTTGGAGGGCAAGAATGGGCCGCCACCTTCGCGATGCGAGAACACCAAGTTCTGGCAAACCAGTCTGGGCGCAGCGTACGTCACCTACACGGACTCACTCTTCGAAACCGGCGAGCGAGTGATCTATCTTGAAGATGCGGGATCACCTGAGGACATCTGCTCCGATGAACACATCCATCCCAAGTGGGAGATACGCGGAAATCTTGCAGAGATGAAGATCAGCGCATACACCTATTGGAGCTTGTTCGGACGAGAAGCTGCATTGACAGAAACGAAGCCAGGTGTTTACACTGGCACCATGGAGATCGGGCTCAAGCAAGCCTTCGATAATGACCCTGGCTACGTAGGGCTACAATATCGTATCAAATTCCCATCGCGAGGAAGCCTGGCTACAGATCTAAAATATCTGTTCGACCGTCTCACTTCTGCCAAGATCGAGCTCTCGTATAAAGAGCATCGCGACTGATCGTATTGGCTTTCTGTGAGTCGTATTTCGTCAGCCCTATCTATTTAAAATGTATTTTGCAGGGTGTGTGATGCAAGCTCAGCAAAGAGTCTGAGTCTTAGCGCACCCTTTCTGTCCCCTTTATGGGCCCCGTTTGGCTCGCCACGAGGCAGCATTGTCCCTGTAACCTTGATATAATACATGTACGCTTCTCAATTTTTCGGACGGATCCGATCCGTCATTATCTTACTAACTCTGGGCTGCAGTCTCAGCATGTTCGCACCAGAAACGGTGCATGCACAGGCTGTCGCAAAGAGGATCTCCTTCGGCTTCAATGCCGGCGGTAACAAGTACTTCGGTAGCTTCACCGATAATCAGTTCTTTTTCTCGGGTGACGCATTCCTTCGCTGGAATATCTTCAACGAGCTCAGCTTGCACGTAGGCTATGGCGCAGGACAGATGCGCATTAAGGTCAACGAGCAGAACATCCGCGGCAACCCGGCTTACTTCGGACCGTGGGATCCTACCAACAACCTCGGTGTCGGCCAGGGCTTCTACCCTGGTACAGAGATCCGCCGCGAAGAAAAGAATGCTATCCGCCACGGCGGCATTCAGGGATTGCTCCCGCTGAACTTCTGGCCGAAGCAAACATTCGTCCCCTACATCACGGCTGGTGTAGAGATGCTGAACTTCGAGCCTCGCAACCTCGACCAGAATGTTGCACTGCCGAATAACTCGAAGGGCACGTACGAGAAGAATGTTGTAGGCATGCTCGCAGGATTAGGCTACGAGCTCTATCTCAACGACAATCTCGTGTTCAACGGACGCGGATTGATGCACTTGACAGGCACACCATATCTCGATGATTATGCAGAGTCATCAGGAACACAGACGGTAGAGGGCGACAGCGACGCTGATCCGGATAACTTCATGACGTTCGGTATCGGTCTCTCCTACTACATCTTCGGATTCGTCGATAGCGACGAAGACGGTTTGACAGATGGCGACGAGCGCAACGTCTACATGACCGATCCTTTCAACCCAGATACAGACGGTGACGGACTGCGTGATGGCCGCGAAGTCAAAGAGACTCGCACTGAGCCAACAAAGCCTGACACCGATGGCGATGGACTGAGCGACGGCGAAGAGGTTGAGCAGCACATGACGGACGCGACCAACCCTGACACTGATGCTGACGGATTGAACGACGGCTCAGAGATCAAGGCGCATAGCACCGATCCGAAGAACGCAGACACCGACGGTGACGAGCTCAAGGATGGCGAAGAGGTCAACAACATGAAGACCAAGCCTAATGACAAGGACACCGATAAGGATGGGCTTGCTGACGGCGCGGAAGCTCGTGGTATCGGTACCGATCCTCTCAAGCTCGATACGGACAATGACGGTCTCTCTGATGGTGACGAGGTCAATACGCACAAGACCGATCCGAAGGTAGCTGATACCGACAAGGATGGCTTGCAGGATGGCCGCGAGATCACTGAGTTCAAGACGAACCCTCTTAAGACCGATTCGGATGACGATATGCTCTCCGATGGCGATGAGATCAACCGCTACCGTACATCACCGATCAAGAAGGATACGGATGGCGACACACTCACTGACGGTGAGGAAGTGACCAAGACAGGTACCAACCCGTTGCTTGCTGACACAGATGGAGATACGTTCAACGACAACATCGATCGTTGCCCGCTCATCAAGGGTGTTGCACCAGACGGTTGCCCACCAAAGCCGAAGGTCAACACTGTTGCTAACTTCCCTGGCGTTCTCTTCATCGTGAACACCGATAATTTCGATCTTACCGTTCCTGGTACGCTCGATAACTTGAACCAGATCAAGGGTCTCGTTGAGCAGTGTAAGGATATCAAGGTCGAGATCGAAGGACACGCAAGTTCTGAGGGCGAAGCAGTTCGCAATCAGGAGCTTTCCGAGATGCGCGCAGCACGCGTCAAGTCATGGCTCATCGAGCAGGGCGTTGATGCATCGAAGGTTGCACGCACAGTCGGATTCGGTTCTTCAAAGCCGATCGTCCCAGAGCCTAAGGGCAGCACGACTGTCAAGAAGGGCAAGAAGAACGTAACGACAAAGGGCGCGACTGCAGAGCAGATCGAAGCAGCCCGCAAGCAGAACCGCCGCATCGCGGTCCGCGTAGTCGAGACATGTAAGTAAGCTTACTCAAAGCTAGAATGCAAAAGGCTCCTCAATTTGAGGAGCCTTTTTTAATTTCGTCACTTCACAAGCTACACTTCGGCCCAACCAGAAACTTCGTGCTTATCTTTGCCGTAGCCAGAAACGCAAATTGACACAGCTATGAAGATCATGTACCTACTCGCGGCTACTCTCCTGCTGAGCGCATGTGTGCGCTTTTCGGATCTCGAACAGATCAAAGGATCTGGCAAACTAGCGACCGAGACGCGGGCGCTCACCGGCTTCTCGAAGATCTCGCTCGAAGGCGACATGGAGGTTTACGTTACTCAGGGCGCGAGCGAATCGGTGCGGATCGAAGCAGACGACAATCTGCTGAAGCATATCACAACGACGATCGAAGGCGGCGAGTTGGAGATCTCATCGAACGAGTCGCTCA
>JBKJTP010000276.1:0-5767 GCA_046590195.1 Kapaibacterium sp. (SeqCode)
TGCCGCTCATCTGGCAGTGTCATTCGTTGCCTATCTCAAACCTAATGAGACGAATAGATTCTGGCGGTTCAATAAGATGCTGCTCTTGCGCATCCTGACAGCATTCTTGTATAGCGCCGTGCTTCAACTCGGCTTGTCGCTCGCTCTCTTTGCGATAGATCGGTTGTTTGGAGTGAAGATCGATCCCGAGACATACGCCCAGCTAGCCTGCCTTCTCGCAATATTCAACACATGGTTCTTCCTAGCAGGGGTCACCCATGATCCCGGGATGCCATCTTCGCTTGCGGGTCAAGAGGAGCGAACAGATTATCCGAAGGGGCTGAAGATCTTCACGCAGTCGGTGTTGCTTCCGTTGGTAACGATCTATCTCGCGATACTCTATCCTTACGCTGTGAAGCTCATGATCGAATGGGATCTGCCACGTGGTTGGGTATCGAATCCAGTTCTCTGGTTCGCAGTGGTTGGGATCCTCTCCTTCTTGTTGCTCTATCCGATCCGGAATGAGTCAGGCAACGAATGGATCAAGAGTTTCTCGCGATATTTCTTCATCGCACTGCTGCCTCTGCTTGCTCTGCCTGCGCTCGGCATTTACACCCGCGTTCGGGACTATGGCATTACCGAGCCTCGCTACTTCGTGATCATTCTTGTGTTGTGGCTGCTAGGCATCGCTCTGTACTTCATCATCAGCAAACGCAAAGACATTCGTGTGATACCGATCACGTTATGCCTTGTTGCACTCTTGTCAAGCATCGGTCCGACGTCCGCGTTCTCCATCTCCAAGGCAGATCAATTCTCGCGACTTGACAACCTCCTCAAGAAACATAAGCTGGTTGGAAGTACGCGCAACATCAGCGAGAAGCGACTGTTACCCATTGAGGATTTCGAAGCCATACGATCGATCAGCAATTACCTTCAGCACGAGCATGAGGATCAGATGTTTGAAGAGTGGCTGCGGGCGCGAGTCCCGGCAGGTGTCGTCGTCAACAAACTGACCTACGACAGTGACATTTCCAGCGTTCTAAACTTCGGCACTTCTCGCGGCGACATCACAGGCTCATACGTGCGCTTCGGCGGTATCAACCGAAATGCACAGCAGATCACCGGCTACGACTACTACATCCCGATCATACTCGGAGCGCGCGGCAGCGAAAGAGATACGCTTCTGGGATCGTGGGCGATCCCTGCCAGCGGTTCATTGAACGTGTATCACCGCGAAGGCGAGCAACTGATCATCACCAACAGCAGCGACGTCCACACTCTCACATATACATCGGTCTTTAACGAGCTTCGTGCTCGACGCGACAGCACGATACGTGCTGGTGCAAACCCTGACTCGATGAACACCAATATCTTTCGTTCATCGGCTAAGACAGACATTCTATTGTCGCTGCATGATGGATCCATCGAGACAGGATCGGGGGCACATCCTGACGTGGCGCGTCCAAGTCACGGAGCACTATCAGCCGATAGCACTATCCGCATGTGGGGTAACGGCGCGATCTTCATCAAGCTAAAGTAGCTTGACTACTTCTGTGTCGTTGTTGACGGATGGTCGGCCATCCGCGACGGATGCACCGTCACCGAGAGCATCATCTTCTGCATCGTCTTACGCAAGTCGTACCAGTAATTCGTATTCGTCATCACAGTGAAGACAAGCGGCTGACCGCCCATCGACGTCACGTAGAAGTCGCTCATCACTGTGGAGCCATCGCTCGTCTGATTCTGCATCTCGAGATGCGCCCATTCGGTCTCTCCGAACTTCAGCATCTCGCGTTTGAACCACACAAGATTCGTCATGGATTTCGCGAGCGTCTTCTCCAACTTTACCCGATAGGCCTCAAGATCAGTTGGTGCTAGCTTCGAGTTGAGAAGGGAGACCGTGTATCGCGATTCTGTGGAATCATCGATGAACGCATACTCCGGCCTTGCGTCTGTACCGTAGTGCTTTACAAAATCCTCGACAGTGAAAGCACGCAAACCCTTCGGCAGTACCACCAGGACTTTCCCGGTCGGGAACATCAGCTTATTCTTGAGGATCTTCTGCGGCGGATCGCCAACGATCCGAGGCTCCTGGGCGGACGCCGGCACAGAAACGAGGTAGAAAACGATTATCGGAAGCGAAATAACGAGCAGCGCACGCAGATCGGGTACGATCCACAATTGCATGCGAATGGATTGAGTTGTCATGGCAAACAAGTAATAAACAGAGCTTGTTGGATCGTAGTCGATCCAGGATCGGCTACGATCCTGGATCATGGGTGATCCCGGATGGGCAATCCGTAGAAGAAAACAAATATAACACAACTCCAAGGATCGTGGGCGATTAGGGTAGGCTACGATCCGGGCAATTCCAAATTTGTCGCTATTGCCTAAGAGAATAGTGAACCACATTCCCCAGCCTCTGGCCTCTAACCTCTAACCTCTAGCCTCAATTAAGACAAGCTCAGCAATATACAAGCTGCTTGCATTTCGGCTTTTCGTTTCGTATATTGCATCCCGGATCGGCAACGATCCGGGATGGTCCACTATCCGGGACCGTCGAAGACGGATGGTCCACCATCCCCGCTCAGCTCTTACGTTTCGCTCAAAGTGCCCAAGATGGCCCACCATCGCCCTCACTTTATATCGGCCAATCAGGAAGGCCCACCATCAGCGGATGGCCCACCATCCGGAATGGCCTACCATCAAATTGTGCGCGATCTACTCAAGCTACAGTGGATACGGGTTCTCTATGTCCCATTGGTGCTGCTCGTTCTACCATTGAAGGTGAGTGGCCAGGATCTCGAACACATTGCCGATGAAAAGCCGATCAGTCTCAATGGCGTGGTCACGGCATCCCTAAGCTCTTACAGCGCTAGCGGTATGGACGAGAGACACACGCCATTTACCTGGATGTTCGAAGGCTCGCCGACGCTATCGCTTTACGGCATCCAGATCCCATTCTCATTCATCGTCTCAGAACAGCAGCGCGAATTTCGGCAGCCGTTCAATCAGTTCGGTCTCTCACCATCGTACAAACGCTTCACTGCGCATCTCGGCTACCGTAACATGAATTTCTCCCGCTACACACTGGCCGGGCACACATTCATGGGAGGAGGATTCGAGTTTAAGCCAGGGATCTTCAGAGTCTCCGGCATGTATGGCCGTTTCCAGGTTGCCATCGAAGAGCTAGCTCCTGATGCTGTGGTCTCAGACGATCAAGTCTATGTCGATCCAGCATATGAGCGTAATGGCTATGGATTCAAAGTAGGGCTTGGCGGCGCAAGAGACTTCGTAGACATCAATATGCTCTACGCTGGCGATGACTCGAATTCGCTCAGCCGTGTGCCCATAATGTCAGACGTGTTGCCATCCGAGAATCTGGTGCTCGGGATCAACTCGCGCATTGACATCATGCAGGAAGGATCGACGACGCTGAGCTTTGAAGCGGAAGGAGCGGGCAGCGTCTTCACACGTGACGTGCGTTCGGCGAAGATTGCGACCGCTTCGATCCCGCGAGGTGTGCATAACATCTTTCGTATCACAGAATCGACTAGCCTCACCTTTGCCACACAGGCTGCACTCGCTTTTCGCATGACCTCATTCCAGGCCCGCATCAACTGGGAGCGAGTCGAGCCCGATTACAGGTCGCTCGGCACATACTATCTGCTGACAGATCTCGAGCGCTGGACGTTCGCGCCAACGCTGACGCTTTTCGAAAACAAACTGCGCTTGAACACTTCGATCGGTTTGGAGCATGATAACCTCCTGAACAGCCGCGTGCGAACGACCAACCGATTCATTGGTTCTGGCGCCATCAGCTATAACCCATCACAGAAGTTCGGCATCGATCTCAACTACTCGAACTACACCACGGAGCAGAAGCGCGCATTGACGATCGCCGATCTACGCGACACACTGCCGGATGGCTCGCTGCGTTTGACGAACAATGTTTCGCAATCTATCACAGTCGCGCCGCGACTGCTCTTTCAGGAGGAGTCGCTGAACCAGATGGTCGCGTTTGTTGCGGCGTATCAGGAATATCAGGATCGCACAGCAGGCCTAGGAGGCCTTTCAGATTCAAAGGCGCTCACCGCCTCGATCAATTACAATCGAGCATACTTGCAACTGGGCCGGACGATCGGCGCATCGCTCATCTTCTCACGAGCTGAAGCAGGAATTGCAGAAACGCGGATGATCGGCGGAAGTATTAATGGTAGCATTAACCTGCTGACGACAGAGCCGGAGGAAGGCGAATCGGCGAATACGCAGTCCAGCCCGCTAACGATCTCCGGATCCTTTGGTCTGACAACATCCAAGGTGTCTACGCTCAACTCGAGTACGTTCTCGCTCAACGAGACGCTCAACGGAAGCTATAAGGCAACCGAGAATAACATCTTTACTCTTTCGCTTTACGCCGCACAGAATTCTGGTTACGAAACAGCCTTTGGTGCGGTCGAGGGCTATGGCGAGCTAACAGCCTCGCTCTCATATTCGCATCTCTTCGATTTTTAGGTCAGGTATTATCCTGACCGCAACCTGCATATCTTATGCAACGCTCTATCTATCGCAATAAGCTGAGCCTATTGTGCTTCGCATTGCTCGCTCTTGTTGGAACAGTAATGGTCCTCGCATCGAACGCATCGGCACAGGTAACTCTGACGATCCAGATGCCTGCACCATACTCGCCGAATCTGTCGGACTACCGCAGCGATCCGTCGCGCGTGTTGGTCAGCATGACCAACACTGCTAGTAGTCCGCTGCGTATCCGCATATCAGGCTACGCTGAGAACACCAATGGAGCCGTGCGTATCGATACACGCGATGACAGATCGGTACCGGTCATCGTGCTGCCACCATTAGAGACGCGAACGCTTACTGGTCGCGATCTTTCCCTTTTCGATCCATCTGCCGTGAGATTCACAGGGACGGATGCCAGCACGATCCAGCGCACTGGCAGACTTCCTGAAGGTACCTATGAGGTATGTATACGCGCTCTGAACTTCGATGACATTACCGATGTGTTAAGCGGTCCGATGCCTGCGTGTGCGTCGTTCAGTATCATGTATGTCGATCCGCCACCTTTGACCTCGCCAGTCTGCGGAAGTACGGTTGAGACGACAAGTCCCCAAACGATAGTCTTTCAGTGGGGCCAAACGACGCCCGCGCTGATCAACACCAACTTTCTCTTTACGATCGTTGAGGTGCCAGTTGGCCGCGATCCGTACGAAGCATTCCGCACGAGAACGTCGCCAGCATTCTTCGAGCGCACGCTGAACAATCAGACGAACTTCATGTACTCGGTCACTGAGCCTGCGATGCGCCTAGGCCGCACGTACGCATGGCGCATTCGTGCGATCGATCCGTCGGGCCAATCGATCATTCGCAATAATGGCGAGAGCGAGCTCTGTACATTCATCTTCGGATCTGGGGGCGGCGCAGGTGGATCAGGCACTCTGACTGCGCTTGAAGCTGTCTATCCATCGAACGGCGATGTCATTCCATGGCTGCCGCCGCATCTCGTTGTCCGTTTCAATGACTACAGCGACGAGATCACATCAATGAACTACACGCTTACCGTTCGCGGTGACGACGGCTCTTCTCATACATCAACACGTACCCTGAACTGGCCGCAGGGCCCACGCCAAGGACAAGGTTGGCCAGATGCTAGCTACAATGAACGCTCACGCTACATCATCGTAAATCAAGAGACGAGTGGCGGCGCACCAACGCCATCCTCATGGGCAAGCAGCTTGAGACGTGGAGTGCGTTACACATGGACAGTGAA
>JBKJTP010000053.1:0-2607 GCA_046590195.1 Kapaibacterium sp. (SeqCode)
TACCTTTATGTCTTCGGCGATAATGTCGAGGACGAGATGGGCTGGATGAAGTATCTCGGCTTCTATCTCATCTGCGGCATTGCTGCCACGTACGCCCAGATCTACACAGATCCCAGCAGCCAGATCCCGAACCTCGGCGCTTCAGGCGCTATTTCCGGCGTTCTGGGCGCATATCTCGTGCTACATCCACGCAATCGGGTGCGCGTATGGTTCGGCTGGTTCGTCTTCCATGTACCGGCTTTTATGGTGCTCGGACTCTACATTGTGACGCAGATCATCTCAGCCGCAGCCTCAACAATGGATGTTCGTGGCGGAGGTGTCGCATATATGGCGCATGTTGGGGGATTCGTTGCGGGGGTGATCTTGGTTTTCATCTTTCGCAACCCGCGGAATAAGGAGCCCAAAACCGGCTTCGGTCCGTATGGCGGCGATCGATCGATGCTCGGCAGCTAAGATGCTGCCCTGGCTATCGGTCTGTATGATCGGAATGCCCGGTCAGTACTTTCTCTCAATGATGCGCTACGAGCGCAACACATCCTCACGATATACTCATGGCAGTACGTGTAAAATCCTTCCGCATTACAACTGAAGCTGACGAGACGGAAATGAACCGCTTCCTCGAAGGCAAGATGATCCGTCAATGGTCAGCAGACCACGCAGAGAATGGCTGGCACATTCTCATCGCGTATGACAACGCACGCGAAGAGCAGCGTCCGCAAGAGCGCACGAACGACCGCAACAAAAAGAACGATCGTAACGACCGACCGAACGACCGCGGCGATCGTAACCAACGCAACGGCAATGACCGCAACGATCGCTCGAACGATCGAGGCAATGGTGCACCGCACATGGAAGCGCGTCCACCAAAAGAAAAACGTGAGCGCGAGCCGCAGGTGATCGATGTGCCGGAATCGGACATGCCGCTGTACGAAGCAGTCCGCAAGTGGCGCAATGCACGCGCACGCGAAGCAGATGTCAAGCCGTTCCAGTTGTTCAACAACAAGCAGCTTGAGTCGCTCGTAAAATCAAAGCCTGCATCAAGCGATGATCTCCGCACGATCCTAACCGACATGGATGCATCTACCTTCGATAAGTATCAGCACGAGCTCCTGGGCTTCATCTCTGGCGCTGGCGTATTGAGTCCTGAGTAGAAAGTGCTGAGTGCTGAGTACTGAGTGCTAAGTGCTGAGTGGGTTATCGTTGCACGAGCGTCCCGCCCGTGACCCTCTTTCAAATGCGTGTCATTGCGAGGAGGAACGACGAAGCAATCCCCCAACGACGAGCACAACATCTCGATTGAATGAAATCAAAAAGGCCGCGATCACTCGCGGCCTTTTTTAACATCTGGATCAAAAGCTTTTTACGGCTTCTTGCATTCACCAGTGAGTTGCAGCGTGATCTCGCCCTTTGCGTTTGCGCGCTGCGAGGTCTCTACGTATGGATCCGTCGCATAGTCCTTGTTCGGCTTACCGACGAGGCGGAGTGAGCTTGAGCACTTCGTCCGATTCGCCTTCTCCTTCGCTTTCATGAGCGCCGTGAGTGCCTCGGTATCAACCGTTATCGAATACTCTTCATCTGGCTTCAGGCCGGTGAACGTCACCATGCCGTTCTGGCCTGTCGTTTCAGTTGCGATGATCCTGCTGTTCTTGCCAAGCTTGACATCGAGGCCCGGGATCGGGTCGCCTGCGAACACCGGCGATGAGGTGAGAACAAGGCCAACAAGGGCCATGAGCAATCCAGAGATCAGTGTGCGTTTCATAGTGCGGACCGTTAAATGAATGACCGAGAAGTTCTTCGAGGCGTTAGAGACGCCAGCCTGGTATCAACCCGAGGACCATTCTTTCCGTGCACTACTGGCGGAAAGCTCTCGTTACTCTACGATATTGACCGATCACCCAACGCATGCCCGAACCCATACTCATCGCGAAGAACGACAGCACGGAGATCCACCTGCTGCTCGACAAAGCCAACCGCCACGGCATTATCACCGGCGCGACTGGCACCGGCAAGACCGTAACGCTGCAGCGCATCGCCGAGGGATTCTCGGAGCGCGGTGTGCCGGTATTCATGGCCGATATCAAAGGCGATCTCACTGGCATCGCACAACCTGGCGGCGGCAATGCGAAGATCGACGCGCGCAATCAGCTGCTCGGATTCACCGATGTTGCATTCGCTGGCGCGCCGGTCACGCTATGGGACGTCTTCGGTAAGCAGGGACATCCGCTTCGCTCGACCGTCTCTGAGATGGGTGCGATCTTGCTCGCTCGATTGCTGCAGCTTAACGACACGCAGGAAGGCGTGCTGCAACTTGCGTTCAAGATCGCGGATGAGAACGGACTGATGCTGCTTGATCTCAAAGATCTGCAAGCGCTCTTGCAATTCATCGGCGAGAATGCATCGGACTTCACAACGCAATACGGCAACGTATCGAAGGCGAGCATCGGCGCGATACAGCGCGGGTTGCTCACGCTCGACGAGCAGCAAGGCGATCACTTCTTCGGCGAGCCGGCCGTGAAGCTCGATGATTTCATCCAGACGATCGCAGGCAAAGGCGTGATCAATCTACTCGCTGCCGACGACCTGATCAACTCGCCGAAAGTTTATTCC
>JBKJTP010000123.1:0-27913 GCA_046590195.1 Kapaibacterium sp. (SeqCode)
CCTTCAGCGTCGACTGCGTTTGGTGTGTTGACGATGCCGTCTGCACCAACGATGTCGTTCGTTGCGCCTGTACCGATTACAGTATTGTTACCAGCACCTGCGGTAACTGTACCTTCAGCGTCGACTGCGTTTGGTGTGTTGACGATGCCGTCTGCACCAACGATGTCGTTCGTTGCGCCTGTACCGATTACGGTGTTGTTACCAGCACCTGCGGTTACAGTACCTTCAGCATCGATCGCATCAGGCGTATTGACGATGTTATCGTTAGCGTCGATATCATTCAAAGCCGATGTGCCAAGAACGATGAAGTTCGAAGCGCCACCACCGAATGTACCTGTACCAGCTACGTCAAGGTTGCCAGCGATAGTTACGGTGCCAGCCACTGCCCAGTTACCTGGAGTGTTGATCGTGCCATCTGCTGCGGAGATCTCGTTGGTTGCTGCGTCCGTACCGATAACAAGCATGTTACCTGCACCTGCAGTGATCGTGCTTTCTGCATCGATCGTGCTTGTAGTTGCTACTGCACCTGCGGCAGATACGTCAAACTGACCGAGTGAACCGCTCTCGAGTGTACCGAGTGCATTGAAGTTACCAGGAGTATTGACCGTACCGTCTGCTGCAGAGATCTCATTGAGTGCGCTTGTACCGATAACCGTGCGGTTACCTGTGCCTGCCGTCACTGTGCCCTCTGCGTCGACTGTGCCGTTGGTCGTTGTGTTACCAGAAGCCGCGGCTACGTTGAACATGCCGTTCACGTTGAAGCTGCTTGGTGTGTTCAGCGTACCGTCTGCTGCCATGATCTCGTTCGTACCAGCATTGGTGCCGATCGTTACCATGTCGCCTGCACCGATCGTTGCTGTACCATCAGCATTCAAGTTACCCAACGTTGTGATCAAGCCAGTAGCCTGGATCGAGATTGGGGCGTTGATGATGTTGATACCGATTGCTGTAGCATCGACATTGATACCGGTCATGAATGGATCGATATCGAGAGCGCTAAGCGATCCTGGAGCACCAGTGATCTTGATACCGCTTGTGCCAGCCTGAGACATGACATGCAATCCGTATGCGCCACCAGGAATGTTTGTGATGTTTACAACATCGCCTACGAGACCTGCACCGTCAAAAATGACATTACCAGCACCGAACGTCATGTCACCACCTGGGGTGAATGGCTCAGCCTTGTCAAACTTGATGAGTGGAGCAGAAAGGATATTGCTGCTGAAGTTATTGACCCAGAGTGAGCCAGTGACCTGAGCATCACCATTGACGACCAACTCATAGTCAGCCGACGAACCGATAGGCGTCGGAGTGACGATACCGTTGATGATGACCTTGTTGCCGTTCGTCGCAGGGCCCTGACCAAATGCCGACAGTCCATTGAACTGGGAAGTCGTATTTATCAGAAGCTGATTGAGCGTGGCTAGGCCTGTTGAGGTAAGCGTCGTGAACGTACCCGCTGCTGGGGTTGCGTTACCGATGACCGTGTTATTGATCGTACCGCCTGTGATGGTTGCGTTCGTGATGTTACCACCCGAGATCGTACCACCGTTCAGCAATGTCTGACCTGCACCGATCTGGCCGGCATTCAGGATGTAATTGTTAAGCGTTGCGCCATTGATGGTACCGCCCGAGATCGTGCCGTTGTTTGTCAGCGTCTGACCAGGAGCGATGTTACCGGTGTTCAACGTGTAGTTGTTGAACGTCGAACCATTGACCTGACCGCCGGAGATCGTGCCGTTGTTTGTCAGCGTCTGACCTGGAGCGATTGTGCCATTGTTCAACGTGTAGCCGTTCAACGTAGCATTATTGACCTGGCCGCCTGTGATTGTACCGTTGTTTGTCAGCGTCTGACCAACAGCGATATTACCACTGTTCAACGTGTAGTTGCTGAGCGTCGAGCCGGTGAGATTACCGCCGGAGATCGTGCCGTTGTTTGTCAACGTCGAGCCCAGTGACAATGTACCGTTATTCAACGTGTATCCAGAGTAGTTACCACCGTTGATCGTACGCGTGCCTGCGTTGACGTCTGTTGACAGATTCAAGTTACCGCCGTTACCGCCGAGGTTAGTCGTGTTAACGTTTGTAGCTGTGATCGTCGTAGCAGTCGTGTTTGCGAGTGTCGTGTTACCCGAGATGCTAGCATCGCCCAGTACTACAAACTCAGTGGTAGCCGTTCCAGCGACACCGCGGATCGTAAGAACCGTCTGATCCATGCCGAGTGTGCCGAGCGCGTGACCACCAGCTGGTGCTGTGATAGCGCCACCGACGTTAAGCGTTGTGCCTACTGTTGCAGCGCCTGTCGTCGAAAGGGTCGTCGTACCAACGTTGCCGTTGTTCGTGATACCGTTCGTCGTTGTTGCACCGGTTACACCGAGTGTACCGCCTACAGTTGCGTTACCTGTCGTGGTCGAGGTTGTTGTCGTTACAGTACCGTTGTTCGTGATACCGTTCGATGTGGTAGCGCCGGTGAGGGTCGTTGTACCTGTTACAGCGAGGTTACCGCCAACTGTCACATTGCCCGTCGAGTTGAGAGTCGTCGTTGCGATGTTACCGGTGTTCGTGATACCGTTCGTTGTTGTAGCACCTGTGACGTTCAAGGTCGAAGCTGTTGCGCCGCCATTGAATGTCTGTGCGCCCGTCCATACGTTCGGGTTAGCAAGATTGAGTGCGAGGTCAAGGTTTGCACCGTTGACTGTGCGCGTCAAAGTTGAGTTAACGTTCACTGTGCCTGAGTTGACAGTGCCGTTCTGGTTAACGCCAGTGATGAACGAACCGGCTGGAGCCTGACCCGTTACGCGGAGCTGAACCTGTGTAGGATCGACCTTCGCTGCAGTTACTGCACCGTCGGCGATCTTTACAGTTGTTACTGCGCCATCAGCGAGCTGAGCTGTGCCAACACCGCCATTAGCGATGATGACCATGTCATTCTGGATCTGAAGACCACCACCAGCTGCAACGTTGAGGTTGCCGAGGATATCCTGGTAGAGAGCGTCGCCAGCAATGAGAGCACTGAGCTTCATGCCGGTGATGACACCGTTACCGATCATCGTCGCGTCAATGGAGTTAGGAGCGAGCGAAATGAATACTTCGCCGTCCGTATTTGCAGAACCACCACCGATAAGACCGTCACCAACGACGATCGTCTCGATACCTGATCCGCCAGCAGCGTTGATCGTGATCGAATTAGTAGCGCCGTTCTCAACGAGAACTACGCCTGTTCCAGCAACGAGTTGAACATTGCCATTTGCCGAAGGAGCGACATTGTTGATGGTTGTTACACCAGTCTGTGCTGCAGGCAATACAGCAGGATCGATCATACCCTGAGCATTCAGAGGATAGAGCTTACCTGGCTGTGGCGTTGTTGATGCCTCGATCGCGTTGACAGAGTTCGAGTTGATCGCATACGGTGCTGAGTGCAAACGTGTACGAGGAAGCTCTGCGCCGCCATCGATCTGGACACCGATGAAGTACTGCTGATTGAAGTTCAGGCTAAGAGGCAAACCGCCAGCGATACCCTGTCCAACTTCAATATTGAAGATACCATTAGTCACTACGACGTTATCAGAAGGTATCGATGCGATTTGACCGCCACCGCTCTGATCAGTGTAGAAGTTAATGGTAATGTCGTGCGTGCCATTATCTGGCGTGCCGTTATTTAATAATTGGCCTTGGTACGTAAACGTACGTGGAGCCTGTGCTTGGGCATCCTGCATGCTGCCAACAGTAATTGCAGCACCAAGAGCTAAACCCAGCAACCATGATCGACGTGAAGTCATATGCTTCGTCTCCTAGAAGTGATAAGAATGTGAACGCAAGCTAAGTTAATTAAACCTTTTGCAAGGTAATCTCCAAGGGTGCTTATGCCTAAGAGACGGATGCCACTACCACATTACTTGCGGAAGCTGTCACGGGAATTGAGTACACTCTGAACATCGAAGCATGAGCTTCAAGGCTTGCAAGTGACTCGTGCTTATTCCAGATCAAGATCTGCAGCGCAGCGAGAATTAAACACTTTCAAAAATTTTCCTGAGTGAGCCGAGGGCGAAAGCCGGAAGCGATCTCAGGTCAAAAAACTGTGTGCGAGATACCCACAGTCGGACTAATGCACGAAGTGCAGGATGCGAATATATAACATTTATTTCCGCAATGCAAGAAATCCTCGTTTTTTAATATCAGCATACAATGCACATAGAAAAGGATTCTACGTGTAGTTTGCTACTGAAACCACCCTCGGTTTGTCGAAGAACAAACCCGAATGGTCGATGTATGGCGACAGAATTGGGCTTCTAAGCCC
Organism: Kapaibacterium sp. (SeqCode); assembly: GCA_046590195.1. Lineage (GTDB taxonomy): Bacteria > Bacteroidota > Ignavibacteria > Palsa-1295 > Palsa-1295 > JBKJTP01. The sequence goes on from JBKJTP010000123.1 coordinate 4,298, forward strand.
AGATTGGGCACAATGGTCCTTAGACCGCTGAACCTCCAATGCAAATATACGACAATTGTCCACGCAATGCAAGTTGTCCACAGAAAAAGAAATAAATTCTTTCATTTCCCTTTTGCCGCTGACCGGCTTCGGCTCGGCGACGACCTGGCTCCAAACCGAAAGATTGATTGGCAAACTCAGGAGTGGTTGTAAATTTGGGGACTGTGGACGATGTCCTAGACGATGTCCTGATAGTATCTGGTTTTATATCGCCTGATTGCTCTTACACCGATCGGTACCTGTTAGACTCTTATTGCTGAGCCTCATCTGCTCGGCACTCATCCTTGCGTGCACGCTGACCTATCCGTTTAATAATGACAATGCGCTTTTTGCGTATATGTCAGCGCTATTACTGGAGGGTCGCTTGCCATATCTCGGCAGCTGGGACCAGAATTTCCCCGGTATCCTTTTCATCCACACACCTCAGATCCTGCTGTTCGGCAGTTCGCAGCTGGCTTTTCATCTCTGGGATATTCTGCTTCAGCTCGTTGGAGCCTACTTTCTTTTTCGGCTAGGGCTTCGATGGGGTGGCCGGCAAGCGGCATTTCTCGCTCCGATCATTGGAGCATTCTATTACGTACAGCAAGGCCTCTGGATGGCTGGAGAGAGGGATACGTATATCTCGATCCTCATGCTCGCCGCGATCTATTACGCCACGGATCGTTATCGCCTCACCCGCCCGGCGATCGTGACCGGTGTGCTGGTCGGCTTCGCGATACTCTTCCGTCCGACGTTCGGCTTGCTTGTCCCAGCTTTCATCGTCTATCTCCTTATGGAGAAGAGAGGAAGCGCTGAACTCGCTCGGCTGAGCTTGGGTATAGCGCTGCCGCTTCTTGGCCTTCTTCTCATTTATCTGCTGGCTGGCGGCCTCACCGATCTGTTCGACGCCACGATCCTCTTCAATACGAGCGTCTACATCGGGCAGGGCTCCGTCTTCTCGTTCTGGGAGCCGGTCCGCTTTTACGCCACCGTTGTGCCGTTTGCCCTCTTTGGGATGTGGCAGCTCTCGAAGACCGACAAAAACTCAGCGATTCTGATAACTCTCTGCTTCACAGCCTCTGTAGCATCTATCATCCTGCTATTCAGGCATTCTGTCTATCACTATCACCCGGCGATGTCGCTCTTCCTGCTTCTCGGGTCGATCGGGATAGGGAAGCTTATTGCAGGTCTCACTGAGAGAGCTAGTTCGAGGGTCGGTAAGATTTCCATTCAGTTCGTAGCCCTTGCGGTCGTGCTGGCGTTCTTTTCCATTCAGACGCTGAGAGGTAACACGATCAAGACCGTGCTCGCCGATATTCTGAATGGCAAGATCACGTCGCTCGAGCAGGCGTACACGAATTATGAAGGATCGCCTGAGTTTGGCGTCCATGTCCAGCAAGCTGTGGGAGAATATCTGAATTCACACACGTCTCCGGGCGAAGCCGTCCAAATGTTCGGGCCATACAGCTTTCCTCAATACTATTCGCAGACCTCGACAGCTTCTAGATTCCAGACGCTCCACGCGCTAACCATGCGGCGTGAGGGTGACTCGCTATCCTCGCAGCAGACTGCATGGCGTGCGGAGTATCTGTCCGATCTCGAACGCGTCCTTCCTAGATTCTTCATTGTTTGCGATGCGCCGGATGCCTTCAGGCAGTTCTATGCCGGCAGATTGGGCCACGAGATCCTTCGCGAGGACATGACAGAAGTAGGCGCGTGGCTCACGCAGAATTACTCGAAGGATACAGTCATCGGTGCATTCACCATTTATCGGATCAATGAGACTCGTTGATCGCCCCGTGCTGACCTACGTGATTCTAGGGCTGCTTGCTGCGGTGATGCTCCTGCCGCTACTGCTGGTACCGTTGAACTCTGATAACGACACCTATCAGGCGATGGCACTCGCCATGGATCAGGGTAAGGGGCTACCGTATGTCGGATCGTGGGATCAGAATTTTCCGGGCATCGTATTTTATCACTGGCTCTCTATCAAGTTGTTTGGTCTGTCAGACCTCTCGTTTCGCATCGTCGATCTCCTGAATCAAGTCGCGATCGCATTGATGACGTTTGCGATCGCTCGCCGGTATGTCTCGATACAGGTCGCTTGGATCGTGGTACCACTCAGTGTCATACTCTACCAGGGATATGGCTTCTGGATGCTGGGACAGCGAGATGCGTTTGCTTCGACTTGGTTGATGCTCGCACTATACTTGGTTCTGGACAAACATCGAAGCACCAAGCAGATATTGCTAGCTGGCGTTTGCATTGCACTGGCTACATTCATTCGACCAACGCTCATCGTATTCGCAGCGATGATCTTTGCGAATTGCGTTAGTTTGCGATCGCTTCTACGTGAGATAGGTGTGTTAATCGCTGGATTGATCGGTACGTTGCTGCTCTGCATTCTGCCGTGGGTCTTCACCGCTGGCGGGTTGGATGAATTCATCACCGCGACGATACTCTTCAACAAGGACGTCTACGGACCGAATAGCCGTGAGGCATTGATCGACTTCTTTCACGTGTTTTCGGTTTTCACACCATTGTATGTAGCCGCCCTCATCACGCTTTGTACTGCGCTCTATCAAGCTCGGCTTCGCAAGATCGGAATTCTGGTGCTGATCTGGTTTTGCTGTGGTGCATTCGGCATCATCGCAATGGGGAAGTTCCACGTTTATCATTACGCCATTTATCTACCAGTACTTGCGATCCTATTGGCGATGGGGCTGAGCATGTTGCTCCCTAAACCGAAGATCGTGTTGACAGTCTTGTTTGTCTCGATCGTTGCTGCGTATTACCTCCCGCGGCAAGCGATAGCTCAATTTGTCAAAGCAGGAATGACTGACATTGCTCGCGAACGCATTGCGAACAACATCGCGAGCTACCCCGACCTGGGAAGAGAGCAGGAGTCAGATGTCATTCGTTATCTCGATAGCAAGAAGTTGGGGCGTTCGGATGTTGAGTTCTTCCTGTTATGGCCCGGGTTGCAGTGGCGAGCGGGATATGTTAGCGATTCTCGCTTCACGACAACATTTGCCTTAAGTATGGAGGGCAAGGACGGACTTACGGCCTATCAAAAAGCTTGGCAGAAGGAAGTCGCTGCGATGCTAGTGAAAACTCGACCACAATATGTTGTTTCGTCCATTGGACCGAAGCACGTTTTTATGTTTAGCCGCATCTCGTCGGATTCGCTCATTCATCATGCAGAATACATTCGTGATATTATGCACGAGAGTTACCAACTTGATACCGCGATCGCAGGATTCCGGATCTCTCGCTTGAACGATGCGCCTTACTGATCGTCACTTGCTATTGGTGAGCGTTACAATAAGCGCGATACTGCTGCTGAAGCATCTGCTCGTGCCGCTGAATCCGGACAATGACACGTATCATGCGATGGCCTGGCAACTCTATCAATATGGCGAGCTGCCGTATCTTGGTTCGTGGGATCAGAACTTCCCGGGTGTAGTCTACATCCACTGGCTATCGATCGCGCTCTTTGGCAATACTGCGCTAGGATTCCGTCTGCTTGATGCGCTCTTCCATCTCGCAAACGCATTGCTGCTCTTCTCGCTGACGCGGCGATTCCTTGATGCGCGAACTGGCGCTGTTGCGGCAGTGCTTTACGTACTCTATTACACGCACGACTCCTTCTGGCTTGCAGGCCAGCGTGACGGCTTCGCTGTTACCTTCGTGCTACTTTCGTTGTGGTGGTATTACAAGGCAGGGATGAATCGCGCATTGATCGTTGGCGCACTACTTGGATGCGCGACCGTTATACGCCCAACGTTCGCTCTGTTCGGAATAGCAATATTCATGCTTGAGTCCGGTGCGCTTAAGACAAAGCTTCGAGAGGGATTACTGCTAGCCGGCGGTGCATTGGCAGTATGGATGATCCAATTCATTCCGTATGCAGTAACGACCAAGGGGCTTCAAGAGTATTATCTGGCAACGATCCGCTTCACTGCAGATCTTTACGGAGGACATGCGCTTCCTTGGTCGAACTTGTTGCTATGGAATCGCGCGCAAAAGATCTACTTCACCATACTCTTCATCGGTGCGGTGGTGTTGCTGATCAAGCGGCGCTCGTTGCTACCGGAAGATAAGCGAATAGGGAGGCTGGTTCTCCTAATGCTCGGAGCGAGCGCATTGCCTGTGCTCGTGATGCGCAAGTTCTCGATCTATCACTTCGATCCGCTCTTCACGCTGCTGACGCCGATCTGCGCTTATCTTTTGCTTGTGACAGCGTATGCCTTTGCCCGATACAGGCTTGTAGCGTTCGGCCTTATGACGGCCTTGATCGGTTATCGGATGTTTCCTCGACATATCGTGAAGGATTACATCAGGGTACCGGCGGACTTGAGAGTTGAGTATGTCTACGACCGCATCGATCATGATTCGCTCTATGGCGAGCGAGCCGAGCGGGAGCTTGCTACCTACCTCAGTTCGAACACATCTGCAGCAGACAAGATCGAGATCGCAAGCATTTGGCCCGGGGCGAGTTGGATGGCAGAGCGCCAACGCGCATCGCGATTCACGACATGGTATGCACTCGCCATGACGCAAGCTGGCAAGCAGACCGAGTATCAGCATGTGTGGCAGGCAGAATATGTGAATAGCATTCGCGAAGAGCAGCCGAAGTTTGTGGTAGTTGCTCGTGGTCCGAAGAGCTTTTTGTTGGCAACCGAGAATGAGCCGCGTGCGATGTTCTTCCGATTGCCCGGAATGTCGGAGTTGATTCGAGAGAGATATGAGCCGGATACGGTGATCAGAGGATTCGATGTTTATCAACTACGCGAGGCGAACGAATGAACGCCACGCCACATCTTCGATGGGTGAACTGGGGAGTAGGGCTTTTGACCCTGCTGATCCTCTCGACCATCTTTCTCATCCCACTTAACTCCGACAGCGACATTTATCAATCGATGGCTGTCGATCTCTGGAGATACGGCAAGCTACCATACATGGGAAGCTGGGATCATAACTTTCCAGGGATCGTCTATCTTCACTGGATCCCTCTTGCTTTGTTCGGAAATTCCGACTTTTCTTTTCGGCTATTCGATCTCGCCGTAAATGGACTCTCAGCGTATTTGCTGTACTTGCTGACAAAGCGTTACGTTGCGAGTGGTACTGCACTTGTTTCTCCGATCACATACGCTCTCTACTATGTCAGCGGTGGTTGGTGGGCGATCGGTCAGCGAGATGTCTTTGCAGCCTGCTTTCTGCTTGCCGCTGTTTGGCTGTTTGTTTCAACCGAAGACAAGCTCTCACTGCGTCGCAACGTCTTCATTGGAGCGATGGTCGGTTGCGCTTCATTTATTCGGCCTACCTACGCCCTCCTGTTGCCACTGCTTGCGATACGGTCATTCAACGTGCGCGATGTCGGTAGCTTAACACTTGGTTTTGCATTACCTTTTCTTCTGTTTCTGTTCGGATACGTGATCGCGGGTGGCGCGACATCTGAGCTTGTTCTTGCCGTCATCACCTATAACACGCAAGCGTATGGCGGCCTCGTGGAGCCATGGTCAGAGTTTTTCTCGCGCTCGCATTTTCAGCTGACTATCGCCGTATTGGCAGTCTTAGGAATAGGTGCCATGATCTCAAATCATCGGGGCGACCGCGCAACTTGGGCAATGCTGGCTGCGACCATCACAGGATTGGTCTCAGTCCTCGTGATGCGAAAGTTTTTTGTCTATCACTTTCATGTGTTCTACACTCTTCTAATTGCACTGGCGGTAGTCGGGCTATCTGTTTTAGAAGCGAAGCTCCAAAGGCCCGAGCACCGTGCTATGCTGATCGGCTCGATCACTGCATTGATGCTGGTCGCGTTCTATCCACGCCACTTGCCTGGTTTTGCGGCGCGAAACGAGGGATCTCTCAGTGAGAGGATGCGAACCGTACAGGCAGCGTTTAGTATGGATAGCTCATTCGGGCGGGCAGTGGATCTGAAGCTTGCGAGTTATCTTGACGATGAAAAGAACGTAGAGCTGGTCTCCGTCACGCCTGCTGTCCAGTGGATGAATGAGCTTAACCGGCCAAGCCGATTCACGATGATCCATTGCCTTACGACCATCGGTGCAAGTGGCGCTCTCACCCCGTTCCAGAACGAGTGGCGAGCCGAATATCTCAGTGCTTTAGAGAAACGTAAGCCCAAGATTATTGCGCTCGCTGATGGTCCGAGCTTTTTGATGAAGTATATTAGGAGAACTCCGAAGGATCTAGCTCTTGAGATCGAGGGAGGAAATGGCCGTTTAGGTTTCGCCCAGCTGCTCGAGCAGCACTATGTTCTTGATACCACGATCGGTGGATACTACATTTACACACGTAACGCCCCATAGGCAGCCTATGTCCGATACAGCTCGGATGAGCACAGGTGCACCTGACATGCAGCAAGGCCGCGCACGCTCTGAACTGCTTTCTATCGTCATCCCGATCTTCAACGAGGAAGAGATCGTGCTCGAATTGCTCGGCCGGCTTCGCTCGACCGAAGCAACGCTACGAGACATCTCGATCAACTGCGAGTTCGTACTCGTCAACGATGGCTCGTCCGACACAACGCTTGCGATCCTTGAACGAGAAGTGGCAAATGACAAGTCGCTGCGTGTTGTAAATCTTTCACGCAACTTTGGGCATCAGGCTGCGATCCAGGCCGGACTCTCGGTTGCCAAGGGCGATGCGATCGTCATCATGGATGGCGATCTTCAGGATCCGCCAGAGTTGATCCCCGAGCTTTGCCAGGAATGGCGCAAGGGCAACAAGGTTGTGATCGCGAAGCGCCGCTCGCGCGCAGAGAAAGGTGTTCGCAAACTGGCGTTCAACAGCTTTTACAAAGTGCTTGGCAAAATGAGCGATTATCCGATCGAACTCAACGCCGGGCATTTCAGCCTGATGGATAAGCGCGTTGTGCAAAAGCTGATCGCATTGCAAGAGCGCAATCGCTTCTTGCCTGGTCTGCGCTCTTGGGTTGGCTTCGAGCAGGGCTTCGTTTATTACGATCGCGAGAAGCGGGCTGGCGGCGAGCCCAAGATGACAATGACGAAGCTCTTTCGCTACGGCTTTGACGCGATCTTTAGCTTCAGCTACAAGCCTTTGCGCGCCATCTGGACGCTCGGCATGGTCGTCAGCCTCTTCTGCATTGGCTATGCGTTCTTCTTGATCGGCTTGCGCGTCTTCGGTATTAACGTCGTTCCTGGCTTTACGACGCCTACCGTTGCAATTCTCTTTCTTGGAGGTGTGCAGTTGATCTCCGTCGGAATGCTCGGTGAATATATGGGCCGCATCTATGATGAAGTAAAGCAGCGTCCGCTCTTCTTGATCGACGAAGTCTTGAGCCAGGATAAAACCGAGGATCACGAGTGAAGAAAGAAGAATTACTTTCGCTACAGCGTGTCGAAGAAGAGCACTGGTTCTATAAGGGCAAGCGTGAGCTGGTCTTTCATTGGTTAACCGAATGCGGCTATCGACGCAATGCTGATCTTAAGGTTCTGGATGCTGGCGCTGGGACCGGTATTCTGGTTCGTGACCTGAAGAAGGTTTATGGTGATGAGCGCATCCTTGGTGTCGAGTACTCAGACGATGCTCGAGAGATCGCAAAGGAAGCATATGGCTTACAGTTACAAGCTGGTTCCGTTCTCGAACTTCCGGTAGAAGACAAAACAGTTGATGTTGCGATCGCACTCGATGTGCTTGAGCACGTCGAACGTGACGACATTGCACTCTCAGAATTACTTCGCGTTACAAAGTCAGACGGACATCTGGTCCTAAACGTCCCTGCGATGCCTAGCCTATGGAGTGATTGGGATGTATCGCTCGGCCATTTCAGGCGCTACACGATGCCGTCATTCAAGACGCTACTTGGACCTGGCATGCAGCGCAATGAGTTCTCGATCGTCTATATCGGATACATCAACGCACTCGCCTTTCCGCTGATCTATGCTTATCGCAAGTTTCGCAGGCTAGTACCAACCGAAACGAGGGCAGAGGACAAAGTGCCAGGCCCGCTACTGAATAAGCTTCTGAAGGCGAGCTTCGTGGAGCCAGCAAAGCAGCCGTGGTTCAAGGCGCCATTCGGCGTTTCGATCTTCTGTGTCATCCGTAAGAAGTAAAGTAGGTGGCTGGTTTATCGCACCGGTGACGATCTGCATTGCAGCGCTTCTCTGGTGGCTGTATAATGCGCACCCGCTTAGCCTTCTGGCCGCATCGACGGTCTACTTCCTGTCGATCGCACTTCCCGGCCGCATCATCTTCCAGCGAATCCTTCCAGAGATCGATCCGCTCCGAGCATGGATCTTCGGCGGCATCCTTGCTGAGATCCTCATTGGCGTGCTGCTCAAGATCAGCGGATCCAGTTATCTTGTTGCTTGCGTGCTTCCGTTGGTGGCGATCGTGTTGTGGCTGACGCGCGATCGAGATCGGATCAGGACTGAACACGGATTAAGTCGAGCGCATATTGCCACAATCTGTGCGGTTGTGCTGGCGTTTCTTGGCTTCTTCCTTTATGGACAAGCCCACAACACAGGCGACGTCTATCGCTTCACCTACAATCCTACCGTCGATCTCAGTTACTTCCAAACTGTACTGACATCGATCAGCAATTATGGCTCCTCGCGCGACCTTGCGCAGCTGGGCTACCATTTCAATTATCCGGACCTCGGTTATCAGGTCTTCTCGCTTCTTCACCGTCTCTCCGGTGCTGAAGCATTTGACATTCTCTTCTTCTTCGCGCCGTTCAAAGACTTTCTGCTGCTATCGCTTGGCCTCTATTGCCTGATCGAGAATAAAGTCGAGAAGAAATGGCTGGCTGTGATCGCTGCGATCGGGTTCTTCATCTTCAACTCGCGGAGTCTTCTCGAACTCAACGTCCCAATCACCAATCCCGCATATCGCGAAGGACTGTACATCCTGTTCTTCCTGCTCTGGGCCTATCAACTGATTGAGCCTACTCGAAGATGGATGCTGGTCGCTATCGCGATGGTCGGTCTAGTCCTGGTGAAGCCTGCGATCTGGCTGGTCGCTGCACCAGCGTTGCTTGCGGCGCAACTCGTCACGTCGATCAATCACAAGAGTTATCGCGATCTGCTGCTACTTGTTGGGTCACTTGCGCTTGCCGGCCTCATCTTTATACTTTTGTTCAGCCCCTCGCAAAGCGGCCTTGCGATGGGCCACTACACGATCATATTCGGTGAGGGGCTTGGCAACACGATCAATGCGTTCTCGAGGTTCAGCGATTCGTTTATTTCATGGAAGGAGATCGTTATTCGTCCACTCTCAGATCTTTCTCTCGGCGCGATACTGCTTGCCCTCCTACTCTTCATTCCATTTGTTCTTCTGCAGCTTCAGCACTCGGGGAGGTTACTAGCGCTGGTGCTTGGACTCCACGGTGGAGCAAAACTCGGCTTGCTCGGAAGCCATTTGCTGTGGCTTATCCTGGTCTGCTTCGGGATCCTCGCGTTCGTCGGTATGGAGTACACCTCGTTCCTGCATGTCTATTTGACGCCGCTCATGCTTACAGCGGCCACGATCCTGCTTGCGATGACTTACCGCGAGGGAAGATCAAAGCTACTTCTTGGTGCTCAGGTGCTCCTACTGATGGTAGATCTGGGGTTCGCAGGCTGGGGCTATCACAATGAGAGGTCGAAGATGGCAGTCGTAGAGATCCCGTCGAGGCTCATCGATGATATGCGGAGCATTCGAGAGCTAACGGACACCTCGAGCGTCCTGGCGGTCTACGAATCCGGTCTCTTCCAGCCAAGCGACGAGCGCAGCTATTTGGCATCGGCCTTTACTGAGCGGAAGATCCTGAGCGAAGGGGCGATCTACGGAAGCCTGATCATGGGGTACCATGAAAATGTAAAGGGCGAGCAGCGTTCAGTGGTCAGCGATACATTGATGACTCGGAGGGCTGCCAGAGACTCCATCTATTTTTCAAGCGATGCTGCAATTGCAAGAAGTGCCGGTGTGAGGTATGGCGTCAGCCACATAGTTGTTCGTCATGGTCAGGGAGAGCGAATTACGTCGCCAATTGGGGATACAATCTTTCATGGCCGGATGTTGACCCTACTGAAGCTATAGTCCCTGTTCGATTCTGTTGAGTCCCGATTGTAAAAGCTTCATAGCTCTGTTGTCGCCCAACGTCCCGGAATTGAGTTCTCTGTTGCCGGCCTTGTCGTAAAAAATTGTCTGAGACCTATGCCTCAGCTATCGATCGTCATTCCAGTCTACAACGAAGAGGAGGTGCTGCCCGAATTGCACCGCCGGCTTCATCTTGCCATGCAAGCGATCGGAAGATCGTATGAGTTGATCTTCGTCGACGATGGCTCGCGAGATAAGTCGCTGCTTGAGATGCGAAAGCTCGAAAAGCAAGATCCGGAGCACGTCCGCATCTTCTCCTTCTCGAGAAACTTCGGTCATCATATCGCGCTCACTGCTGGACTCGATCAGGCAACTGGCGACATCGTCATCATGATGGACGCCGACTTGCAAGACCAGCCGGAAGAGCTGCATAAGTTGATCGACAAGTTGGAGACCGGGTACGACGTTGTCTTCGCTGATCGTCAGGAGCGCAAGCACACATTTATGAAGACGCTTTCGAGCAAGCTCTTCATCGGTATTATCAATGGTGTCGCCAAGACCGAGGTGCCGATCAATTCCAGCATCTTTCGTGCGATGACGCGCGAGGTAGCCGATGCATTACGCAAGTGTAAGGAGCAAGCGCGCTTCATCACCGGACTTGTAAGCTGGCTCGGCTTTTCGCAAACGAGCGTACCAGTTGAGCATGGCGTTCGCTATGCTGGCACGACTAAGTATAATTTCTGGCGATTGATCCGCCTCGCGCTGAACACGGCCACAAGCTTCAGTTCAAAGCCATTACAGGTTGCGACTGTAGTCGGTCTTATCAGCGCAGGGCTCGCGCTGATGGTGCTGGTCTACATAATCATTCGCAAGATGCAAGGCGGCTTCGCTGTGCTTGGTTATGCTTCGCTGATGTTTGCGATCATGTTCTTTGGCGCGCTACAGCTGATCGTGCTCGGATTAATGGGCGAATACATCGGCCGCATTTATGCGGAGTCGCAGAATAGACCGCTCTACCTCTTCAAAGATCTTCGAGAGAAAGGCAGTCCGCGTGAATAACGCAAGGCTCTATACGGATCTGAATCCGGAGGAAGAGGCATTCATCAGCGTGATGCTTAGCAATTACGATGGAATTCCGCTGCTCGATCTTGCGGTCGATAGAATTCCCTACATCGTCAACACTGCACGCTCATGGGGATATAGCGGCGCGATCGTCATCTGTCCTTTCGATGACCCAACACAAGGCTTTGCGATCCTGCAACCGCTTGAGTGGGACACGAATATTCTCGGTATCAAGTGCGCACGGCTTCAGGCCTTCTGGGCTGGAGTTGAGCATGAGGAGATCGCAATGAAAGCCCCGATCCTCTCGTATGTGTTGCAGTCGTGCATCGAAGAAAGCCAGATCCAGCTTGTCGATTTTAAGCTGTCGACCAAGCAACTCTATACCGGACGCTTCCTTGAGTTGATCGGCTTTCATCTCGTCGATGTGTTGGCGACGATCCATCAACCGATCGATGAAGAGCCTACACCGCCAGTCGAGAATGTCCGCATCATGACGGATGACGATCTTGCTCCGCTGAAGGAGTTGTCGCGCCAAGCGTACGGCGATCTTGATGCCATTCAAGACAGATTCTATCTTGAGCCAGTCATTCCTCACGATCGCGCGGGGGAGCTCTTCGCGCAGTGGTTCGAGAACAGCTACAAGAAGCAGAAGGCTGACAAGGGGATCGTCTTCGTCTACGACGAGGGCAATGGTCCCCTAGGATATCTTGCGATACAGCGCATCGGCGAAGGTATCAAGCCGAATACATGGTACGATAGCCTGAACGCCATCGTGCCCGAAGCTCGGGGCAAGGGCGCATATAAAGCGCTGCTCGCCGCAACGAAGAATTACTTACGTACTAATGGTCAGACCGACCTTATCACGAAGACACAAATCTCAAATCAACGCGTGATCAATAGCTGGCTGCACGCGGGTGCGAACATTCTCGAAAGCACCGCCACCTATCATTGGACCAAGCAATTGTAACCTTTTCCCCTATGAGCAAGACGATCCTCATCACCGGTGGCGCCGGTTTCATTGGCAGCAACTTTGTCGATTACATCTTCCGTAACTATCCGGACTATCACATCGTCGTGCTCGATGCACTGACCTACGCCGGCAGCCCTGATAATCTCTCAGACGAGATCAAGAAGTCCAAGCGCTTCGAGTTCTGGTACGGCAACGTGACCAATGATGATCTGATGTCGCAGCTTATTTCTCGTGCGAACATCATCGTTCACTTCGCTGCTGAAAGCCATGTTGCGCGTTCGATCTTTGATAATAAGATATTTTATGTGACGGATGTGCTTGGCACCCAGGCCGTGAGCAATGCGGTCGTCCGCAGCAAGTCCGTCGAGCGCTTCATTCACATCTCGACGAGCGAGGTCTATGGCACAGCGATCTCGAACCCAATGACTGAGGATCATCCGCTCAATCCGCTCTCGCCTTATGCAAGCGCAAAGGCTGGTGCCGATCGTCTCGTCTACTCCTATATCGCAAGTTATAATATTCCTGCCACGATCCTGCGTCCGTTCAACCAGTTCGGACCGCGCCAGCACCTGGAGAAAGTTATCCCACGCTTTATTACGAGCGCGATCCTTGATGAACCCCTAACTGTCCACGGCGATGGCAGTGCGATCCGCGATTGGCTTTATGTCGAAGACACATGCAAACGCATTGACAAAGTGATCCATGCTCCGATCGAGAAGATCCAGGGCGAAGTGTTCAATCTTGGCAGTGGATTCGATCTTGATGTCTTGAGCATTGCGCAGAAGGTGCTTGAGATCTGCGGCAAGCCGAATGACATGGTCTCGTTCATCGGCGATCGTCCAGGCCAGGTGCACCATCACATTTCGAGCACTGAGAAGGCGAAGACCGTACTTGGCGTCGAAGATGCCCGCACGTTCGAGCAGGGTCTCGAGCAGACGATCAACTGGTATCAGAACAACCGCGCGTGGTGGGAGAAGCTACTCTGGATGCGCCATGTGCCGATCATGACCGAAAGCGGCAAGGTGGAGTATCACTGAGTTCGCAAACCCAGCGATGACTTCTTCGACAGCAGCAAGCTCCGGCCGCATAGTGATCTATGTTACGGGCGCATTGCTGCTGCTAGTTCTCACATATCAATTCAGCTCGCTTTATTACTTCCCGCAGTATGACGGCGCGCGCTTTTGGGGCGACGAGTTCGGTCAGGTCATCGAGTTGAAGCACGAGCTCGAACACGGCTACGCGGCGATACCGACAGGCAAAGGTGCAACGGTTGCGGTAACAAACGGTATCGTACGTGGCAACTCGTGGCTTGCGGCATTCGTGTATGGCTTGCCCGCGGTGCTCTTTTATCCAAGCTTCGATCTTGTAGCGATCGGACGTACGGTCACCGCAGTGCTTTCTATTGGCTTGCTTGTAACGCTGTTCATCTCGCTTCGTATGTTCGGCGCCTCGCAGCTTGTCGCGGTTGCAGCACTGCTGCTGCTGGTCACTAATCGAAGCTTCGTCTTTGCCTCACATTCCGCAAGACTCGATATAGTCGCAGGGCTTGCGGTGCTTGCATGGACTGCTTACTGCACCTATCTCTACCGCAAACAGCGCGAAGCTGCGTGGTCACCTACCGTATCGTGGTACATCGGCTTCGGTGCGATCACTTTTGCGCTCGCAACACTTTCTATACACCTCCTCACGTTGCTGGGACCTGTCGCGTTGTTTGCGCTGCTGGTTCTGGCTAAGGGAGATAGACTTCGCGCAACCGCTCATGGGGCAGCGGGAGTGCTGCTTGTCGCGGCAGTGCTCTTTGGCACCTATGCGTTGACTGGCGCGCCGATCACTCTCTTTGGTCAGACTTCGCATCATATTCAGTCGCATGATGTGCTCGATGCGATGCCTGCATTCAGTCCACTATCGTGGTCAGTGCAATCATCGAATCTTGTTCAGCGCTTCGAGCAATTCCGGGATGAAGCTCCATTCGTCGCCGCCATCTTTGTTGCGGGCCTACTCTTGGCCGTGCTCAAGTGGAGACAGCTAGCACCCGTCACTCGGTTTGCTCTCGCTTGCACAGCGATCATCATGGTCTCATGGCTGGAGTTTCAGAGCAGCGCGATCTACTATTTGCTTCATGTTGCACCACTGATGGTGTTCGTCGCCGTGATGATACTGCGAACGCTCAAGCCACGCAGGTGGAGGCTCACTCTTGCTTTAGGCTGCGCGGCGATGGTACTGCTTCATTCTATCGATCTTGCAGCGATCCAGGGATTCAGCAAATCGATCGACGAGCGGAATCGCGAGGCTATCGCAGCGCTAACTGCTCGCCTTCCACAGGACGATTCCAGGATCCTCGCCCAGTACCCGGCTGTCTCCTTGCTGCATCGGTCGCTCGGCGATCGTCTGATGACAACGCATTTCGTGAACTTCCCTACAGATTCCAGCACCGTGGATGAAGTGCTTCGCCAACAGAACGTAGGCACGATGATCCTATACCGCACGTCACGTGCTCAGAACTATTCGTTCGAAGTAGAGCCGCTCTGGAATATTGCTAGTGCCAGAGGGAGGATCGATACAGTGATCGTGGGATACCTGTTCGATGTTGCGCTCGACGATGCAAGCACACGTCCGGATTCACTTTACGTTGTGAGTTTGCAATGAGATCGCTCACGATCGAAAGATGGATCACCTGGGCGCTGGCTATTGGCGCGCTTGCTCTGCTGGGCTTTCAGTTTAGCTCGCTCTACGTGTCGCCGATTCACGACTCGTATCTTTGGTGGGGCGACGAGAGCTGGCTGATGAGCGAGTACCGCGAGCAGATGACAAGCGGTGTCTTTCGTCACCCTGATGCCTACGGCAGTTCGTTGTGGATCGGCAATCCGTTTCCTTTTACATCGATGTGGCTCACATCGGTCATCTATGGTATTGCGTCGTTCATTTCGAGCGCTCCGCTGGTCGAGATCGGAAGGACGATCACCGCTGCATTCGCCTTTGGGATGGTCGTTTGGTTGTGGCGCGCTGGGAAGTCACTCGCGCTTTCGGCTCTTGCTATTACTATCTCAGTTGTGCTTCTCATCTTCTGCCGCTCGTTCTTTCTGACGAGCCACTCGGCGCGGTATGACATATTCTCGGCACTTGCGCTGCTCGCCTTCCTGAGCATTCTCGTCCGAGAGGTTCAAAGCAGATGGTCAAAGCGTTACGGCCTGTTGGGTCTTATGTGGGGAGGAAGCCTGATCGTATCGGTCCATGTGCCACTGCTGCTGATCTTACCGTTCGTTTACTATCTCGTTGTTCAACGGGTCAGTGTAAGCGATCTGCTCAAGCTTGTCTTGGGCGTTGGAGTGTCGGTCGGTGTACTCTATCTGATTCACCTAATAAGCCAGCCGACACTGGGTGGTGAGACGAATCTCTCAGAAAACTTGCGCACCATCCCGATCCTGCGGCCCTTCTCGTGGTCAGTTCAATCGAGTAACCTCGCTCAGAAATGGGAGATGATCCTGAGCTTCGCACCACAGGTCTTCTTGATGCTAATCGCATTGATCGAGGGCTTGCGCTGCAACGGATTATCTAAAGCGAGCAAGCATGCTATCATAATCCTCGCGCTTCCAATGTTCGGATGGCTATTCTTTCAGCCGGCCGGACCTTCTAGCTACCTCATTCACTTTCTTCCTAGTCTTGCACTGGCGGCAGCGATCTCAGTAGAGACGATGCTTGTCGGCAATTGGCAGCGAATCGCGCTGAGCGCAGTTGCAGTCGTTGCGATCGCCTTTGGGGTAAAGGATGCTGTTATCGCGCGTGAGGTCGGTGCAACACTCACTCAGGCCAACCGCGAAGCATTAGCGCAAGTAGCTGAGCTAACCGCCGGAAAGCACATAGTCGCCTTGAATCCTGCGCAGAGCTATCTGGCCAACGCATCGACGACGCACTTCGTCGAGTTACCCAACATTGAGGCACAGCGACTGAGCGGCGATGGATACTTATTGACTTATAATAGCTCGCTGCTTCCCAACTTCATGTGGGAAGTTGGGCCATTGCGTGAAGTGGTCACTTCGCCAGAGCTAATGCTGACAGGACACTATCTTGATGTCAGTCGAAGTTATTTCGAACCGCTCGACGTCGGGCTAGACACGATCTTCTTCCAACGCCTGGACCTTACCGCACTCTATAAACGGCATATCCCCTGATGTCCGGGTGCTGTCGTAAAAAGAGGGTGCTATCTTTTTGCACCGTTGCCTGCAACCGTGCGTCAGTTGAGGGTTGACTGATCACGATGGTCCTCACACCTTGCGCTGATAGCGCCTCGCGCAGTTGTCTCGGATCCTCCTGCATGAACTGCGGCATGCGCTCACGGTACAGCGGGATCCCGATTGGCCCCCATCCACCATTGACATAGGGCGAAGCATTTCGGATCTGCGGGAAATACATCGCGTAATCATCTGTCAGGACGCGTTTTGCATCATTAGTGTATCGCATACCAAGACGATCGCCAACATCCTGGTAGCGTTGGACCCTCGCCCCCGCCTTTGCAGCAGATCGATAGAGCATGATCGTTGAACCGGCAAAGATCAAGAGCATACCGATAGGAGGGATCAGCGATGATGATACCCACTTTCGTGATCCCATTAGTGGTCTCAGCATTGCGAGGACACAGACTACCACGATCGGTTGGATCGGCAATGAGCCGCGCGGGCTTCCTCCAAGTCCCACTGCCAGAAAGTAGAGCAATCCGATCAAAGCGAACTGACGAGTGCGTCGAAACAAGATCGCTATCACAAGTGGCAGTAGAAGATACCACTCGGTCAGAAGATGTGCAGAATACGCGCGGAGAAAACCGAGAGGCTCTTGAAGAATAATGCTCAAAGCACTCTGCGGCGCCAGCTGATCCTGGCGCCAATCCGCGCCATAGATCATCTTTGCGACGTTGAATCCCTGCGAACTGGAAATGAAAGATTCGCCCGCGGCAAGGTTCAGCGCTGCTTGCAACGCCAGAAACGGCAGCACAAATAGTAACAATCGTGATGCGGCTTTCCAGTTATGATAGATCAGCGTTATGATGACAAATGCGATCACGAGCGCAAGCGCGTGCGTCCTGAATAGACAAGCCACTCCGAGCAAGAGGCCGGCAAGCCCGAAGCGCTCGCGTTGGTAGCACAGGAAAGCGGCTGTTGCGAGAACAGTGACTATGTAGTCGGGCCGAAGTGATAGTACTCCGCGCAGCATCTCAGGCAGGAAGATCGCAACGGTCACGCCGAGCAACGACCACCATTTGCTCCAACCCTGCGAGGCAACGAGCTTTAACAAGCACCAGATCAGCGGTGCCGCGAGCGCAATGTTGAAGAATAGACCTGTCGCGTCGATATGCTGACGTCCGACGAGCAGCAGCCCGCGCAGCAGGAAGGGATAGCCGATCGGGAAGAAGCCATTGTAGAAGCTTCGCGGGTCGCTGAAGGAGAGGCTCTCGGCCTGAAAGAGAAGAGGGAAGGCGTCGTTCGCTAGGATCGCAAAATGCGAGCGCCGCGCCACGAGAATCAGCACAATGACATAGAGCGTCCACAGCCCGAGCGCGGCCACGGTATCTCGATCCTGCTTTATGCGATGAGGGAAAGCCACTCTCTTGTTATCTCGGGGGTTATATTCGTATCTCTTGAAGCCCAATTCTCGCGCTAGCTTCGACTAAGAAAGTCTCATTGCCTCGTCAGGACAAAAGGACCGTTGTTGTCACATCACTCCTCTTCCTAACCGCGCTCGCTTCGCGGCTGATCGGGCTCGACCTCCACTTTCTCCTCATCGACGAAGCCTTTGTTGGCATTGCCGCCCGCGACATCGCATTCAACAACACACCGATGTGGGATGCCGTCTCCAACGCACCCTACGTTTGGGGCCTAGCACAGATGATCAGCGCCTTCGGCGACAGTGCATTTGTGCTCAGGCTCCCAAGCGCCATCTTTGGGGCATCGGTCAGCATCCTGATCTTTCTCTTCGTCCGTAAGTGGGCAGGAGAGCGAACCGCGATACTCAGCGCTGCAATTTACGCACTTCATCCGTTCGCCCTTGCATTTACACGTGTAGCGTTCGTTGATGCGCTGCAGCTTCCAGCGATCTGGCTCTCGATCTTCGCACTAGATCGCTACTTCGAAGGCCGCGAGAGAACATGGCTCATCACGGCACTATGCTCGGCTGCCCTGGCCTTCATCTTTAAGTATAATGCTATCGCGGTCATCGGCTGCTGGATGCTCGTCGGACTCATTCTGCGAAGGTATCCGCTCAAGACCTCGCTGTGGCTTGGGACTTCTATCATCGCTGCCTCCTTCGCCACGTTGCTCTTCTGGCCTTACGATGCGCCACTCTGGTTCTTCTCCTTTCTTGCAAAGGGCGGAAGCTATGACGGGCAGTATATCTGGGATTTCTACCATTACGCCTATCGCCATGTGACATTCGGCAGCGCGACCCTTCCGCTCGCCTTGATCGCCTATTTGCTGATCCGCTCGAAGCTGACACGCGATACAGCCAAGCGATATGATCATCTCATCCTGTTTAGTATCGCCTACTTTGGTTTGCTGCTGTTTCTCGGTCGGCCATTCCAGCGATATCTGTTGGTGCTTACTGTCCCCGTCGCGATCGTCTACTCGATGCTCATCGTTCAGGGATATGCGGCGCTTCGCGAATGGAGGTCCTCTCGAGATAAGAAGGCGTTGCTCCGGATGACTGCTGGCTTTGTAGTTCTCTGTGGCGTGCTGATCCAAGGCACTCGCTCCTCGGTGAATTACATTGCCTATCTGAATAACGACCTAGATCTTCGGGCGGCCGCAAATGAGCTGAAGAGCGAAGACCGGATCTTCTGGCCGGAAGGCTCGCCGGTCGTTGCAGCGTATTATTTGGGATTCGATCAGTATTATTCCTTGACGACGCGTGGCTCTCTCAATGCCGATATGTCAAGACACTATTTTCTTGGCAGCACCAGCCCTTATTCGGCAGATACACTTCCGTACGGCGTCATGCTGGCAAGAGACGAGATGAAGCGGATGGGCTTCTTTACTGCTATCATGAATCCCGGCGACTTCGGCAAGCGTGTAAAGCAGATGGATGCAGCGGTAGATAGTCTGAAGCAACTGAGACCGCTGGTGGACTACTTCAACTCTGATTTAGTCCGAGCAGGAGATCTATTGATCCACGCACGCGGGACCGTCGACCAGAACGGTGAACCGATGCTTTATCCGCTTGAGTACACTGAGCGTGCGTCACACACATTGCCGCATGGTTTTGAGCTTGCCGCTGCATTTGTTGATGGTAAAAGACATGCTGATACCAGCTACGCGCGGGACGTGAATCAGGGTGAAGTGCGAATATTGAGGAAGCGGTGACAAACAAGCTTTCATCTATCGTCATCGTTGTGTTCGGCCTGATCGCTGCCGCGGTCATGTGGCCAAGCCGCCTATCTTATCCGATCGACGATACCTTCATCACCTTCCGCTATGCCGAGAATTTGGCGAATGGTTTTGGTCTGGTCTGGAATCCCGGTGGCCCACCGACAGAAGGCTACACCAATTTTCTTTACGTGCTTCTACTCGCACCCTTTGCATCATTTGATCTGCTTCTAGCAGCGCAGATCATCAATGTGATCGCGGTGCTGCTTAGCGCCATCTTTATCTTAAAGCTTGCTTCGCTCATAGGCGGCGAGCGAACGCACTGGATCGCATTGCTTGCGCCGCTGCTCTATCTAGCGTTGCCCGCAACCTGGGCGAATGCATTCAGCGGAATGGAGACAGTCGTCTTTGGCTCGCTATTGCTAACTGGGTTCTACTACGTCTGGCATAATGAGACAAGCTGGCGCACATTCGGCTACGCGCTGCTCTTTCTTGCCTCATTGACACGACCTGAGGGGGCAATCCTTGCTGCGATCGTTGGGATCGTGCAATTAATACGAGAGGGTAGGCGCAAGACACTAATGTTGCTGCTGATCGGATTCGTCATCCCATTGGTCATTTACTATGTGGCGAAGTATCTTTACTTCGGCCACTGGTTGCCGAACTCCTTTGCAGTGAAGGTAACGCAATCCGTCGGCGGGGAGCAGGGCTTCTTCCATGGTCTGCAAGCAGTGAAGCTGTTCATGCTGAGAGCTTGGCCACTTCTCTTACTTGGTCTTGTCCCCTTGGCATTCACGAAGAACAGAAGATTCATTGCTGCGCTGATCTGGTCGGTCCTAGTGATCGTCGCTTACGCGGTGCCAGTGCCTTTGATGGGCTTCTTTGACCGGTTCTTCTATTCGAGCGAGGTTTTCCTATTCGCGCTCTCCGGAGCAGCGATCCTGCTGCTGCACCGAGAACTAGGGATCAAGCAGGCCGCGCTGGCGCTGGGAGTCATTGTCATCATGCTCGCGGTCTCGAACACGCAAAGTCCGCGTGCGAAGGAGATACTCACGTGGGATCTTGATGAGATCAATGAGCGACTCACGATCATCGCTGCCGATCTCCGATCATTACCAAATGCAGAGCAACTAGCATTTGCTTCGTCGGACGCTGGCATCATGCCGTATCACTCAAGGATGAAGCACTTCGATCTTGCTGGACTGAACAACAATGCGATCGCGCATTCGAAGACTTCGAACGAGGTCATCGAACAGATCTTGAAGACGAGACCGGAGGTAGTGCTGCTTAGTGCCGATTGGTCGTCGAGCGGTGCAGATGATACCTGCCGAGTGATCTCGCGTCAAGTGCATGGAAAGTTGTCCACGGCTGTTGACCAATTGTTGAAGGATCCACGTTTTCAACAATATCAGCCAACGGCTTCGTATCTCACGGGAGTTTATGATTACGCTGTCATGCTCGATACGAAGTCTCCAATGTTCTCAGCTCTTGATAGCGCTTACAAAGCCCGCATCGCTGCCGACATGTTCTACGTGAAGCGCCTAACTTGTATCAATTAGGCCCAACTTGATTCAACCAGAATGAAAGTAGATTTTTATCGTCATCCACTTGGACAAGAAGAGATCGACGCAGTGACCGAAACCCTGCAATCACTCTTTCTCACATCCGGACCTCGCACGAAGGAATTCGAGAAGCGATTCGCTGAATACTTCCCGATCAAACACGCGGTCGGCGTGACCAGCTGGACGATGGGGGGCTTCATCGCGCTTAAGGCGCTTGGCATTGGTGAAGGCGATGAGGTGATCACAACACCAATGACCTTCATGGCTACGGCGAACATCATCTTCGAGGCAGGTGCAACACCGGTATTCATTGATGTCGAGCCGGAGACCGGCAACATGAATTGCGAACTGATCGAAGCTGCGATCACACCGCGCACGAAGGCGATCCTGCCTGTGCATCTCTATGGACAGATGTGTGACATGAAGCGCATGCACGAGATCGCGAAGAAGCATAACCTCGCGATCATCGAAGATTGCGCGCATTGCGTTGAGGGAGTTCGCGATGGCGTGCGACCGGGCGATCTTTCCGACATGGCGGTCTTTAGCTTTTACGCAACGAAGAATCTAGCCTCGGGCGAGGGCGGTGCGATCACGACGAACAGCGATGAGCTTGCTGAAAAGTTATTCCGCCTGCGACAGCATGGTATGAACCGTTCGGCTGCCGATCGATACAGTGCTCGCTTCTCACATTACGACATGGAGGAGCTTGGCTACAAATGTAATATGTTCGATATCCAGGCCGCGATACTGTTGCCGCAAATGCCGCGGCTCGCTGAGCGTCTCGCTCGTCGAGAAGAGATCTGTCAACGATACATTGCTGGCTTTGAGGGCGCGAAGGGGATCAGCACTCCGGCAGTGCTGCCAGGCTCCGTTCATGGACGACACCTCTACACGATCTGGGTCGCACCGAATATCCGTGATGAAGTGCTCGCCCAATTGCAGGATAGGCAGATCGGCGTTGCCGTGAATTTCCGCTCGATCAATCGGCTGACCTTCTACAAGAATCTGCATCCCGATGGCAGCTTCCCGCATTCGGAGCTTCTGGGCGATTCGACGATCACGTTACCGCTCTACACCAATCTCCGTGAAGAAGAGATCGACTACGTGATCAAGCAGACGCGCGAGGTCGTGGGAGCATTAAGCTGATGAAGCGTCACCCAGCGCTGCAGCCGCTCTCGCACGATCATCATCATGGACTTGTAATGGCGCTCCGCCTAAAGAAGGGCGGACCTGCTTCACCGAATGATAACTGGCCGAGCGATCGCGCGCAGCAGATCGAGTCGCTCCTCCTCTTCGCGAAGAACGAGCTTCTGCCGCATTTTGCGATCGAGGAGCAACATCTTTTGGGATGTACTGAGGGCTGCGAAGCGCTCGAGGCTAGACTCAAGGCAGACCACTCAGATCTTCGCCGGATGCTCACTGAGTTAGAGCGGGTCCCGCCTGAGGAGGCTACAGCGCTTCTGCAAGCGCTGGGTGCAAAGCTCGAAGCCCATATCCGGTTCGAGGAGCGCGAGTACTTCCCGAGGCTCCAAGAGTTGCTTGGGGATGAGGGCTTGTCACGGTTGGCGGCCTTATTGGCCAAATAGTCTGAGGCGCTTGCTGCCTGAACTTTGTCAAAAACAGGCCTGTTAGCCCCGTCCCATAGTCCGGAATGTGGATAACCCAAGGGTCAACCTTGGTGTCTAGGTTCGAGGGCTGTAATTTCAAACATCAGTGGTTCAGACGGCTAAGCTCTTTTGGGTGATCGCCATCGAACCGAAAGGGTATTAATGGAAACAGAAAACAATTCAGCAGTAGCATCTCGTAAGCTTTATGTCGGCAGCCTGCCATATAGCTGGGCCGCCGAGCAGCTCGAAGAGCTGTTCACGTCATTCGGCCGCGTCACAAGCGCAGCCATCGTCTCTGACCAGGCAACGAAGAAGTCGAAGGGCTTTGGCTTTGTCGAGTTCGAGAGTGAAGAAGCTGCGAAGAAGGCTATGGAAGAATTGAACGGTCGCGAGATCGAGGGCCGTAACCTCGCTGTCCGTGAGGCTCGTCCTCATGTCGAGCGTGGCGGCGGAGGCGGCGGTGGAGATCGCGGCAATAGCTACATGCAGCAGCAGCGCGGCCTCGAGCAGGGCGCCAACGAAGAGACCGATACAAGCGGTCGCGGATACGGCAACCGCCGTGGTTGGTGGTGATCTGCTAGTTCGCTAGCGATTAGAATTAAAAAGCCTCTGCATTGCAGAGGCTTTTTTTGTTCTTGATGAGCAGCAGCTGTTTCGATTATGTCACCCCGAGCGAAGTGCGAAGCGAAGCGAGCACGGAGTCGAGGGGCGTCACAGCGAAGAAAATGTTTGTGCGTGACTGCCCTTACCTCTCAACACATAGAAGAATTATCTCTGCCGAGAGGTCCATCGACTTCACTCGGGATGACTCGATTGAAAACGCGTGCTTGTACCTAGAAGTAATAATGCAAGCTGATCCCCAACCCGCCATTGATGAAGCTTGCATCTGGCGCGGTCTCGGTCTTCCAGTTGCGGGAGCCGAATGGATCGGAGAGATCGCCGCCACCTTCCCGCGTGATGGTGCCGGTGCTTTGTTGGCG
>JBKJTP010000154.1:0-2577 GCA_046590195.1 Kapaibacterium sp. (SeqCode)
ACGAATTCATCGGCGGCAACAAGGTGATCGTAAAGACCAAGGGACGTATCTCTGCTTTCGACGATGTCGATCTCTCGACACCAGGACAGAAGTATGAGAACATACCGCTTGTCGTTCTCATCGACGGTGGTTCGGCTTCAGCCTCTGAGATCGTGTCCGGCGCAATGCAGGATCATGATCGCGGATTGATCGTCGGACAAACCTCTTTTGGTAAGGGCCTTGTGCAGCGTCAATTCCCGCTCAACGATGGCAGCGCGCTCAGACTTACGATCTCTCGTTACTATACACCAAGCGATCGCTCGATCCAGAAGCCATACGACGGTAACAAGTATGCGAAGAAGGGTGCTGCTCCAATCGGCGAGGATGACGAAGAGGATGTCGTCGACAACTCAGCACACGATAAAGAAGCCGCTGATACGACTCGTCCAAAGTATAAGACGATGGGTGGCCGCACAGTGCTCGGTGGTGGTGGTGTCACCCCTGACTTCCTTGTCAAGAACGACACGACCCAGCACACGACCCGTCGCATGATCGCAGCGTCGATCATCTATGACTATCTCCAGTCATTTGTTGGCCGCAACGCTGCGACGCTGAAGAAGCAGCATGATGCGAAGAGCTACGAGAAGAGCTTCAAGATCACCGACGCGATGTATAAAGAGATCATCGAGATGGCGAAGGAGAAGAAGGTCGAGTTCGTAGAGTCAGAGTTCAATATCGATAAGGCATGGTTGGGATCTGTACTCCGTGCTGAGATCGGTGGACGTCTCTTCGGCAACGATCTTCGTTATAAGATCCTGCTCGAGACCGACAAGCAGTTCCAAAAGGCTTATGGCTTGATCGGTGAAGCTGCTAAGATGGCCGAGAACGCTAACACAAAGCGCAACTAAGCTAGATATTCCTACCTGATTGTTAAGGCGCCTCGATTTGTCGAGGCGCTTTTGCGTTATATTAGTGGAGTACTAAATAGGCACCATGGCAAAAGTTAAAAGCAAAGCACCAGTCGACCTCGAATCTCCGCCACCATCTTTCGATGGATTCACCGACGGGACCAGCAAGTTCCTGCATGGCCTGAAGAAGAACAACAACAAAGAGTGGTTCGAGGCGCATCGCGATCAGTATGAGAGGGATCTCCGCGAGCCGTTCAAGTCGCTCGTCAACGCAATGGGGGAGCGGTTCAAGAACACCAAGCTTCCGATCCTTGCCAATCCAAAGACCTCGCTATTCAGGATCAACCGAGACATCCGCTTCTCAAAAGACAAGTCGCCGTATAAGACGCACGTCGGCGCGTGGTTTCCACTCGAGGGTATCGGCAAGGATGATTGGGCCGGCACCTACTTTGGGATCGAGCCCGGTAAGACGAGTAAGGAGCTGAAGGTTTGGCTCGGAGGCGGCAGTTATCAGCCCGAGTCGCCGCAGCTCAAGCGTATCAGGCAGCGGATCTCTGAAGAGTATAAGACGCTCCAGAAGCTGCTCAACGATGCGAACTTCAATGCAGAGTATCCTGGTGGCTTCGTCGAAGGGGAGAAGCTCAAGCGAATACCGCAAGGCTATACCGAGGACGATCCAGCATCAGAGTTTCTTAAGATGAAGAACTTCTACTTCAATGCAGAGCTTTCGCGTGAGGAAGTGCTGAGCGAAGAATTGCCGGATATCCTGCTTCGTAAGTTCAAAGCAGCCTTGCCGCTAACCATGTTCTTAGCTGGCCGGTAGCGGGCTGGTCGCGATTGCACGATACTTGCACCGCGTGAGGATCACCTTCTAAATTTGGAGAGAACGTTATGATGTGGTTATTCTTGATCGTCGCAGCATTGGCTATCGCTTGGATCGCAAGTTCAGCTGTACGCAAGCAAAAGCTTCTTGAACGGACCAGACATTCAGGTCTGACAGGTGCTGATGGTAGCAAGGAGGTCGGAAGAAAATGAGATACATCTTCGCTATTACCCTAACGCTGATTCTTGCAAGCTCCGCCGTAGCCCAAGGCGATACAGCATCGATCACTTCCCCAACATCCGGCGACGTTCAATCGAACATGCCCGCCGCCACGACGGGCACTGCTCCTATCGATACTGGTGTGCCTTCAGGCACTGGGACAACGGGCACTTCAGGTACCACGATGGCTCAGGCTGAGAAGAACAATGAGAGCAACAGCTCTTTTGTCTGGGTAGTATTGGCAGGATTGGCGCTCGCGGGCTTGATCGTTCTAATGAAGAAGAAGCGAAGCCGTCAGTAGGACCGTCAAAGCTCTTTGAGAATTGGCCAACTGCGACGTGCCTTTGCTTAGCCCGAGCAAGTTCGGCTAAGCATCATCGACTTTTGGTTACTGGCTTCTTTTTTACCGGCGCTTTCTTCGCAACAGGCTTACGTACAGGCTTCTTCGCAACAACCTTCTTTTTCGGCGCCGCCTTCTTCACTGTCGCCTTTGGTTGAGCTGGTGACGCCGCTATCCTTGATGTGGTATCGATGATGATCGGCGCGCTCGGGTCGGTCTTTGTAAAGCTGATTGTCTTTTTCTGAAGCGTCAGATTCATTGATGCCGAGTCACTCCTCCATGTGTACCAGATCTCGTCAGGATAGGGC
>JBKJTP010000227.1:0-38204 GCA_046590195.1 Kapaibacterium sp. (SeqCode)
CGGCAGATGGCATTAGCGTTTCTCCGTAGTTAATTTCGTTTCGTCGTTCATCGGATGCTTTCGCGCAAGCATCGCCGCACCAACCAGCGCCACAAGAAGAAGCACCGAGATCACCTCAAATGGCAATAAATGATCCGTTAGCATGAGCTTGCCGAGTTCTTCGGCTGTGCCGACGCTCCCCTTGGTCTCGTCATTTGTAGTCTTGTCTTCGTTTGCTTCGATACGGTCGTAAACGTTGCCGCTCCACTGTTGCGTGTTATTCCACGGCGCATCTTGATGCGTTGTCCACTTGGTCGTGAGCGCAACATATCCAAGCACCGCGCCAAGCACCAGTACAAGCAACGCGGCAGGAATGCGGCTTCCTGCGCCAGCCTTGATGTTAATGTCTGTGACGCGATTGGTGAGCATCACGCCGAAGATCATGAGTACCAGGATGCCCCCGACATAGACCATGATCTGCGTGACCGCAAGAAAGTCGGCGTTGAGCAAGACATAAATACCTGCAACTCCGAGGAATGTGAAAAGCAGTGAAAATGCGGCATGCACGATATTCTTCACGAGCACTGCCATCACAGCGGACACGCCGGTGATGAGTGCGAAGAGATAGAAGAATATGTCGAATGCTGACATTTACTAGTTGTCGGTTGTCGGTTGCTGGTCGTCAGTTGATGCGCTCGGATCTTCCGGAGGCTTTGGCTTCATCATGAATGGCGGTGGCTTTACTCCACCTGGAGTTGCGGATCCACCTGGAGTTGCGGATCCGCCTAGAGTTGCGGGTCCACCTGGAGCCTGCGGCTGCGAACCACCTTCTGCTAACTTTGCTGCACGCTCTGCCGCTTGCTTTGCGCGGGCTGCTTTTGTTTCTTCATCCGCCTTTGCTGCATTTGCTATGTGGACCGCTGCCTCATTCTGATCCATCGTCTCAAAGTTGTAAACCAGCTCCTCACGATTATACGCGCTGAACTCGAAGACATCTGTCATGACGATGCACTCCGTGGGACAAGGATATGTGCAAAGATTGCAATAACAGCACTTTGCGATATCAATGTCGAACTTCGTAACCCAAAGGGCTTTCTTGCGACCGTTCGATGTGATGCCAAGATTCTCGCCAGGGACTGCCTTGGCGGTATCGATCGTAATGCAGTTGACCGGGCAAGCGCGGGCGCATTGATCGCATCCGATACAATCGTCCATGTTGACGTACAAGCGGTTGCGTGCACGCTCGGGCATTTCGTAGCGGTCCTTTGGCTCGGGATATTGCTTCGTCACCTTCTTTGAAAAAAGATGGCGCGCAATGATCGACAGTCCCTTGACTGACGTCCCTAATGCCTGACCGATATTCCTGAAATAACCCAAGTACCTATTTACTTCCTAATATCTATTTTCGAAGCTCGACACATCCTCTTCATGAGTGTCACGTATCCTGACGATCGCGTCCGGCGTCAGCATATATCCGAACATCCCCACAACCTGCAACACATGTCCTGCGACGATGAACGTGCTCACATTAAGCAAGATCAGTCGCCACTCGGCATACCACCCAAGCGCTGCGAGCACCGTGCCGGTAAAGAAGATCAGCATGAAGAGCAAACGACGTTTTGACATTCGCTTGCGCTATCTGTTCAACATTGTTACACAAAACCCAACGCCCAGCACTGCGAAGATGCTGAATGGTATCAGCACTTTCCAGCTCACGTACATCAGCTGATCTACACGCAGACGCGGAAGCGTCCAGCGAATGCAGATCTGCAAGAAAACGAAGAACAAACCCTTCAGTACGAACCAGAAGAAGCCGAAGACTGGGCCTCCAAGAAATTCTCCGAACGGCGATTGCCATCCACCAAGGAACAACACTGACGCGATCGCACCAACAGCGAACATGTTCGCGTACTCTGCAAGGAAGAAGAGCGCAAACTTCATCGCCGAGTATTCGGTGTGGTAACCAGCTACAAGCTCTGACTCTGCTTCAGGAAGATCGAACGGTACGCGGTTCGTCTCTGCAAGCGACGCTACGAGATAGATCAGAAAGCTGACTAGCAGGAATGGGATCAAGACCACGTTCGATGATCCGCCGAAACCAGCGAGCGTCTTCGGTCCGCCGAAGATGAACCAGTTCTGGATGCCGCCGCCTTGCAGGTGAGTAATTGTTTGCAGATCCATGCTGCCTGCTACCATCACGACCGAGATGAGTGCAAGCCCTGCAGGTATCTCATAACTGATAAGCTGCGACACCGAACGCATCGCACCCATGAGCGAATACTTGCTGTTCGATCCCCAGCCTGCCATCATGATCGCAACCGCAACGAGCGAGCTGATCGATAGGATGAAGAAGATACCCGTGTTTATCCGTGCGCCGATATACGCAGCAGAGAACGGCAACGCAGCGAACGCCGCATAGGCACCAACGAACATGATGAACGGTGCCATGTTATAGAGTGGCTTATCCGCACCTGTCGGGGTTGTATCCTCTTTCTGTAAGAGCTTAAGTATGTCTGCGAAGGGCTGGAAGAGTCCCATCGGTCCCGTGCGCATCGGTCCGAGCCTATCCTGCACCCAAGCGGATATCTTCATCTCACCGAGAATGGCGATGAGTCCGAAGACAAGGATGAAGAGCAGCGGGATCGCCGAGTAGACGACGATCGCCATGATGTCGGCAGCAGCGACATCGCCAACCAGCGACTTAAAGAATTCGAGGATCGTATCGAACATCAGCGATCCACCTCCCCTAGCACAAAGTCGATCGAGCCAACGATCGCGATGAGATCACCGACCAAACAGCCGCGCGAGATCTGCGGCAACAAACTTAGATTCACAAATGCCGGCGAGCGCTGCTTCACGCGCCACGGATTAACGCCCTCGCGTGAAACGATGTAATATCCCTGCTCTCCGCGAGGCGTCTCAGTGCGTGAATAGATCTCACCCATCGGCGGCTTAATGCGCCTCGGCACTGCTGCTTGCACATCGGTCTCATCCTGATACGGGAAGCTTTCGAGCGCCTGCTCAATGATATTCATCGATTGCTCCCACTCGCAGATGCGGACCCAGTTGCGATCCCATACATCGCCGACGGTGCCGACGAGTCCGGTACCAACTGGAATATCAAAGTCGAAGCGATCGTAGATCGAGTACGGGTCGTCGCGGCGAAGATCCCACATCACACCAGATGCGCGAAGCATCGGGCCCGATGCACCACCAGCGATCGCGTAATCAGCCGGCAGCACGCCAACATTGGCTGTGCGCTCGACGAAGATCTTGTTGAACGTCAATAGACCCACGATCTCCTTGTGTGTCTTCCGCGATTCTTTGATGAACTCACGGCACATCGCAGGCACATCAGGATGCATGTCGTGAGACAACCCACCCACCCACATAAAGTTGTAGAGGAAGCGTGCACCACACGTCTTCTCGAACATCTCGAGGATGCGTTCGCGAAGCGTAAAGCAGAAGAGGAATGGGGTGAACGCGCCAACATCAAGCCCGAATGCTCCAAGTGCAACGAGATGCGATGCGATACGCTGTAGTTCTAGAAATAGAACCCGAATGTACTCCACCTTCTCCGGCACTTCGATGCCCATCATCCGCTCGACCGCCAGCGAGAATCCGTGGCCGGATGACATCGACGCAAGATAATCAGTGCGATCGACGTATGGCATCACCTGCGGATACGTCATCGACTCGGTATGCTTCTCGAAGCAGCGATGCAGATAACCGATATGCGGACGAACATCTACAACGATCTCACCATCGAGCACCACCTCGAGACGAAGCACGCCATGCGTCGATGGATGCTGCGGCCCCATGTTCAGCAACATTTCTTCCGTACGCAAACGGCGCGGCTCGAGCTTCTCTGCACGAAAGGTGGCTTCCTTCAGCGGGACGCGAGTCGTGATTGTATGCGTTTGGGTGGTTTCTGGCATGCGCTGTTAATAAGGGACCTTCATGCCATGATAGAACATCGGCTCGCGGAAGTCCTTGCGAAGCGGATGTCCCGGATAATCATCGTCGAGCAACATGCGGCGAAGATCCGGATGTCCGACAAAGCGTATACCCATCATGTCCCATGCTTCGCGCTCATGCCAGTTCGCATGCGGCCATACATCGGTGATGGATGGCACTTCGGCTTCGGTGACTGGGAAGGTCACTTTCATCGAAAACTTGTGACGCTTGATCGTTGACTCGAGATGATAGACGACCGAGAGTGTCATATCGTTATTATCGAGCGATGATAAGCAGAGCAGCGAGTTGAACTGCAGCGTCGGCTCATCGCGAAGGAAGAGGCAGACGTCGCGTAGATATTCCTTGTCGATGATATCGACGTACGATCCGCTCTTTGCCTGATAGGCTGAATGCGTCATCTCGTGAAGATCGCCGATCTTCCCGTCAAAATTATCGAGCAGTATGTCTCGTATCTCGTTTAATGTCATACGTTCTTGCTCGTTTGCTCGCGCACTTTGTCCTGCAACTTCATTAGTCCTTCGAGCAATGCTTCCGGGCGCGGCGGACAGCCTGGCACATAGACATCAACAGGAATCACACGATCGACACCCTTGAGCACATGATACCCATGCTCCCAGTACGGACCACCGCACGTAGCACAGGCACCCATCGAGATCACATACTTCGGATCGGGCATCTGCTCGTAGAGCATCTTGATGCGCGAAGCCATCTTGAGCGTCACGGTGCCGGAGATAATGATCACATCCGATTGCCGCGGACTCGGACGCGGGATAACGCCAAAGCGCATCATGTCAAAATTCGATGCTGATGTTGCCATCATCTCGATCGCGCAGCATGCAAGACCGAAGCCCATCTGCCAAAGGCTGCTCAAGCGTGCCCAGTTGAAGAGCGCGTCAACGCTCGTGACAACGACGGAGCCTTCGCCGGACTTGTCGCCCATCTCGTGCGGCATCAGGTGCGCATTATCGTGCAAGGTATCGAGCATCCCCATTATGCGGCCTGCCCTCCTAGTGCTGGATCAATGGCGGCGTCTGGTTGTGCTGGCTTCCTCGGGATGAGGCGCGGCTTATCGCGGGAGACCATCGTCTCAAGCTGAGCGACATGCGGACGGGGACGCACCCAGTCTAGATCGCCCTTCACCCATGCGTATGCGAAGCCGACGAGCAGGATACCGAGAAATGCAAACATTTCGAGAAATGCCATCATACCCATTCCCTTATAGACGAGCGCCCAAGGGAAGAGAAAGACCATCTCCACATCGAAGAGGATGAAGATGAGGGCAACGACATAAAAGCGGTTATTGAACTTGAGCCAGGAATTGCCGACAGGGTCTTCGCCGCACTCGTAGGCCGAGAGCTTGAACTCGTTCGGGCGGTTCGGACGAAGCAACTTGTTCGTGACGAGTCCGCCGGCCACGAAGATGAGGCCGAGGATGATGAAGGCGAAAACGTGACTGAATTCGTTGATCATGCGGGTGTGAGGCTGGGGTGTCAGCCAGAGTCCTCGTGGTCGGGTGATTACGAACCGGTGATGTACGAACGCCTGGGCCCGGAAAAGGTCAGCCGTAGGCGCACCTGTAACAACATCTGCTGCAAAAAAACGGCAGCCAATTTCTCTATTTTTGGGCTATCAATCCTCGAAGTACTGCAAGATTCTCGAAGTCCTCGGTCATCTTGTCGTCCTTTGGGGTCTCGAGGATCTTGGGTATTGCCCGGAAGCGCTCGTCAGTCATGAGCAAGCGGAATGCCTCAATTCCGATCTCCCCCTTACCAATATGCTCGTGACGATCTTTTCTTGAGTTAAATGGTTGCTTGCTATCATTCGTGTGGACACAAGCAAGCCGAGAAAAGCCGATGCGCGAAGCGAACTCCGCCCACGTCTGCTTCCACACCTCTGCTGTACGGATATCATAACCGGCTGCGAACATGTGGCAGGTATCGATGCAGACCATCATCCGCTCCTGATCTCGCACCTTCGAAAGTATCTGCTCGAGCTGTAAGAACGAGCAGCCGACAGATGATCCCTGACCTGCCGTGATCTCGAGCGTGGTCTTCGTCTTTACATCGGGATTCTCATCGTGAATGTCATTCAGTGCGCTGGCGATCGCCTCGATCGCGGCCTCGTCGCCGCTTCCTGTATGGCAGCCCGGATGAAAGACGAGATGATCGACGCCTAGCTTATCCGCGCGAAGAAGCTCTTCCGTAAAGCTCCTGCGTGATTTCTCCTGGATGATCGGGCTCTGCGAGCCAAGATTAATGAGATAGCATGCATGGGCGACGAGCGGGCCGGAGTGCTTCCAAGCTCTTCGGCGCTCAAGAAATGTAGCAACAGTCGCTTCTTCCAACGGCGGCGCAAACCACTGCTTGTTGTTCTTGACAAAAAGCTGGAAAGTGTTGATGCCAAGTGTCTCAGCCCTGTCGAAGGCTGTGACGATCCCTCCCATTGTTGAGCAATGTACGCCCAATAACGGCTCGACAACTTCGGCGACTTTTGCCTTCTTCCCTTTTGCCATAAATAAAGATGCCGCCCCAAAGGACGGCATACATTCTTAATCTCGGATCACGGACGCCGGTACCCGGACCCAGATAAATTACTCGGAAATGGTAACCTTCGTCATCTCCGCAGCCTTGCCAGGATTATCGCCCTGAAGCTTCGGAAGCGAGACGATCTTATCAACCACGTCAATGCCTTCAACGACCTGTCCGAAGATCGAGTACTGTCCATCGAGGTGTGGCGAGTTCTTGTGCATCACGAAGAACTGCGATGATGCTGAGTTCGGATCTGCTGTACGGGCTGCCGACAAAATGCCGCGCTCGTGCTTCAGCTTCGAGAACTCTGCCGGTACCTTCTCGAGCGAAGGATCGCCGTAGCCATGCTTCGAAAGATCATCGCTCTTCGAGGTCGGGTCGCCGCCCTGGATCATGAAGCCAGGGATGACGCGATGGAATGTGAGTCCATCGTAAAAGCCCTGCTTCACGAGCTTCGTGAAATTCGCAACGTGCTTCGGTGCGATCTTATCGAACAACTGCACTTTGATTGTGCCGAGCTTTGTCTCGATCGTGACGCGCTGATCAGGATTCGATGTCAGCGTCTCAACAGAGTCGCCAGAATAATATGGTGTTTCAGCCATGGGAATTTGTGTGTGAGAAATTTTTGTGTAGGCTGTTAATCGGAGATCGTTACGCGGATGATCTCTCCGGCCTTGCCAGGATTGTCGCCTTTGATCTTTTGTAGTGCAACAATTCGGTCAACAGTCTCCATGCCCTCAACGACCTGCCCGTAGATCGAGTATTTCCCGTCGAGAGAAGAGGCTCGTGCGTGGCAGATGAAGAACTGTGTTGTTGCCGAGTTCGGATCATTCGAACGAGCAGCTGAGAGAATGCCACGTTGATGCTCGAGATTCGAGAACTCAGCAGGAACGCGCTTTAGGTCTGGGCTACCGATACCATCATTGTCAAGGTTATCGTCCTTGGAATTCGGATCGCCGCCCTGGATCATGAATCCGCTGATAATGCGGTGGAATGTTGTGCCATCATAGAACCCATTCTTTACGAGCTCGATCATGTTCGCAACATGCCGTGGCGCCAGCTTATCGAACAGTTGCAGTTTGATCACCCCCTGCTTCGTCTCCATCTTCACGATACGATTCGGATTCGATGTCAACGTGTCCAGTGCAGGTCCGCTGTAATAGCCAGAACCCGTTACCGTTGGAGTGGAAGCACACGATGAGAGCAATGCTGCTCCGGAAATGAAAGCTGCGACGCTAAGGCGTCGCAGGGTAGATGATAACTTCATAAATTAGTTAGCGTTTTTCTTTTGGGAATCGCTCTTCTTAGCAGACTTTTTCTTGACTTTCTTAGACTTTGACTTTGCAGCCGCGGGTGCTGCCTTGCTCTTGCCTTCAACAACTGTTGCCTTGATGATGAGCGATGCTTTGCCTGGGTTGTCGCCCTGGACCTTCTTCAACATTGCGATCTTGTCAACCACATCCATACCTTCGATGACCTGACCGAAGATCGAGTACTGACCGTCAAGCTGCGAGTTGTAAGCATGCATGAGGAAGAACTGCGTCGTTGCAGAGTTCGGGTCATTCGTACGTGCCGCCGAAAGGATACCGCGCTCGTGCTTCAACTTCGAGAATTCTGCCGGTACCTTCTCGAGGTCAGGACGGCCAAAGCCGTCGTTTCCGAGATCGTCGTCCTTCGAGTTCGGATCGCCACCTTGGATCATGAAGCCCGGAATTATGCGGTGAAACGTTAGACCGTCATAGAAACCCGCATTCACATTCTTCACGAAGTTCGCGACGTGCTTCGGTGCGATCTTATCGAACAACTGGATCTTGATCACACCCTGCTTCGTGTTGAAGACGACGATCCGATCTGGATTTGAGGTGTACTTCGCGAGTTCAGCGCCAGTGTAGTAACCATGGGCAGATGCCGAACCAACCGAAAGCATCAGCGCAAAAAAGAGAACGATCAACTGTTTCATCATTCGAATTAGATGTTCGAAAATAACTTGACGAGATAAAACCGGATTAATTCTGAGGAGGCAGGCAATACAGGGTTGCCCAATAGTTTTCAGTTCCTACCAGCACCATCCATCAGGCTTCAGCGAATACCTTTAGCTTGTCCAGCGCCTTTGCCCACATTCCCTTGAAGCTTTCCGCGTATTCTTCGGGAGAATCCATGTCGACCTTGAACTCGGTCTTGCCGCTCTGCTCATCGAATGTGTAGTTCTCAAAGGCGGGCGTCCAGGCCTTTACTTCGTCGCTGGTCGTGTCTTCTATGCCATCTTTGACCATGCCAAGATGCTCGATCGAAATATAATCGTGAGGGCGGTTCTCGGCAACGCGGCTGACCATGCCACCCATCTTCCCCTCTTTATCCGGTCCAAGGAACAGGATCTTGCTCCCTTGCGACCAATCACCGACGAAATGCGAGCCGGGAGTGAATGCTTCGGTCCATTGCGGATAGGTATCTTCGCCGATCACGGTCTGCCAGACCTTCTCTTTCGGGGCGTCGATCAGTTTGGAGAAATGAAGTTTTATCGTAGCCATCAGCTTGAATGGGGTTACTGAATGGTGATCTTCTGGCTCGGATTGTTGAAGCGGCCTAGGACAGCGTTGCCCTGCGCGTCAACGAGTTGCAGTGCGATCGTGTGCTCACCATTGCCCAATCCCTGGATATGATACGGGCGCCACTCTGCGAGTGTTGCGATCTCGCGGCCATTGATGCTGACCTTTACTTTGTGTCCAGCAGAATCCAATTTCAAATTTGTAGCGAAGAAATCAAGCAGGATCACGCTATCAGCAGCGGGGTAATTACCCTTTGGACGCGAGTAGGTGATGAACGGCTGCTTGAGCTCCGCAGCAAGTGTATCTCCCGCAGGCTTTGCTCCAACATAAAAAGCGCGCGATGCAAAAGCTGCCGGTAGCTTTACGCTCTCATGCCAGCTACGCGATGGGAAGACCCTGATCGTATGCGCGCCAGCTGCGAGTACGCCAACATTGAATGGTTGGCCGTTCACGTAGTTCGCCATGTATGGCTTGTCATCGATGATGACGTGAATGTGCTGGCCTTCTTTTGAATAGTTAAGTCCCTTTGTCGCATCACCTTCTGTCGGCTTTGCGATCTCCATGCCTGTGACGTTCAGCACGACGCGAACCGAGTCATCTGCATTCTCGATCACCTGGCCTTCGCGAGGCGAGATGATCTGGATCTTTGCGCCAGCGTATGCAGGTCCGTGTTCGGCAGGCGTGATCGTGACGTTGTCGAGATTGGCTGTGGTGACAGTCGTAGTGGTATCGCTGGTGGCTGCATCATCGGTCTTCTTGCCGCAGGAAGAAAGTCCGGCAATAACAAAAAGCGCAAGCAGCGCAGCCGTTGAATAGGTCTTGATCGACATGTTGAGGGATTGGATCTTATAGATCTTGAGGGAAAAGGTTGTTGGTAAACACTCGCCTGCCCAGCCTACGTTTCAGGCTGAATTGCTGAGTGTGACGCTAAAATGAGGCCAGCTTAGTGCTGTTTCTTCAGGAGCGGCGAATCCTTCTCGACCTCGGTCCTGACGGGGAGGCACTCAGGGCAGGGACAGATCAACCTCAGGTATTCCCAGCTGTAGATGCCGGTGTCGTGGCCGTCCTTCCACTTGGCCTGCACGCCATATTGGCCCGTCGGGGTGAGCGCTTCGAGCTCATTTTGGCCGGGAGTGAAGACAGGGAGAGATGCCGGGCGGTAAACCTTACCGAAGAGCACCTCGCCTTTACAGCCAGCGCAGGGGCAATCTTCCCTCAGCTGAGCTAGCGTGTAGCTCGAGTCGTGGCCGTCATCCCATTTTACATTCAGTGAGCCATCCTGCTGGCGCTTGATCGAAATTGCTCTCATGCCGCCACTAACACATTAACCCTGAGAGCCGTGACCGCGCCTCTTGTTCTTTGCCGTATAATTCTTCTTCGTGGCCTTCGTCTTCTTCGCGACCTGCTTCTTTTTTGCAGCTGCTTTCTTCGCTGCAAGCTGCTGCTTCTTCGTCAGCTTCTTCTTTGCTGCAAGCTTCTTCGTCGAGGATTTCTTCGTCGACTTTTTCGCAACGATCGAAGCGGACTTCTTTGTCACCTTCAACTTGGTTGTGTTCGCCGAGTTACGTGCTTCGCCCCCAGAATTTTTCGAGGGTATAGCTCGCTCTTCGGCACCAGTTTTATAGCTGGCATACTGCACAGGCGTGCCTTTGCCGTTCGGTGTTAGAACTAGTTCAGGGTCGCGAAGAGTCTGGTACGGATTGAACGGTACACCATTCTTGCGGATCTCAAAATGCAAATGCGCAGGCGTCGATTTCGCATTGCCCGTCTTACCCACATAGCCGATCACCATTCCGCCATCAACACGCTCGCCCGATCGAGCCTTCGGATGATAGCGCGATAGGTGCGCGTAATAATACGTCAGTCCGTTATCACCGCGTAGATAGATCGAGTTGCCACCGAGCTTGCTGCTTGTCCGCTCGATGTAGCCGGAGGTTACGGCGAGCAATTCGCGACCGACAGGTACGAAAATATCAATGCCCTTGTGCGTGCGGCCCCCATTGCGGTACTCGCCGAAGTTGTTCGCGACCTGATTCTGCGTCACACCCTTGACCGGCATGAACTGCAAGACCGGCACTTCGGCCAACTTCACTTCCGTCTTGTGCGCTAGCTTTGGCTCGACATAAGTCACGACAGGTTGCGGCGCCTCTACCTTCGCAACTGGCTTGGCCTTCGGCCGAAACTGCGGCTTGTTGGTCGCGCAGCCAACCGCAACTAGAGCAACTGCGGAAACAACAAGGACGCGAGTGTATGTGGCGGCTGTATCGATCGAACGAACGCGCTTGCGAGGTAGCGTTACCTTCATGGGCAAATAGCTTTAGTGACTGAACGAGGGCCGCAATTAACAACGACCAAACGGGAGCACAAACCGATGTCGTGTTAATGTGACAATACTACACCCGTTCTTTCAGGAGAATTCTGCTCAGAGGCAAGTATGAAGAAGAAGTAAGGGGCCGGGGTCCGGGATCCACTTGCCGGGGTCAGGGGTCTTGGAAGCTTACTTCCTTTTCTTGGGCTGCGGGGTGACGGCTTGCTTACGCATGGAGTCGAGGGGGAGGGGGAGGACGAGGATATCGTCTACGGCGAGGATGGCGAAGGGGTCGATGGCAGGGCTCTTCTTGGTTTGGTGGACCTCGAAATGGAGATGCGGCGTGCTGGCATTGCCGGTCTTGCCGACATAACCCAGCGTCTCCCCTGCTTTTACGCGAACGCCTTCATTGATGCCGTCGCGATAGCTGTGGAGATGTGCGTAATAGTATATCATGCCGTCGTCACCGGCAAGCCAGAGCGTATTGCCGCCCAGGTCATTCCACTTCTTCGCGTCTATCTTGCCGCTTGTGATCGCGAGCACCTCGCGGCCTTCGGGCACCATGATATCGAGCCCCTCGTGTTTGCGCACTCCGCCATCTCGCGGAACACCAAAATTAGCCTGAAGCTGAAGCGGCATCACGCCGCGAACTGGCATCACAATTAATCCGAGACCATCTGCCCCTCTCGATCTTGTGCTCGAACTCGATCCGCATGCGCTGACCGCGCTGGCGAGGAGCAGCAGCATCAGCAGCCGAATTAGCACGATCTATCGGCCTCTCGGTGGGCCGCCAGGCCCTGATGGACGCGGAGGCATTGGCTTAAACTCGATCCCCTTCGGCGCGGTAAAGATCGAATCATGGATCGGTGTGGCCGTATCGATCGAGATGGCAAGGACAGTCTGTTGATGTTGGGCATTCTTCACCTCTTGCTTTAACACGACGCCTGCCCAGCTATAGAGCTTCGTGCCGGTCATTGCTTCATACCAGACACTGGTAGGCTTTCCGAGGATCGACGAATCGCCAATTCGCTTGTATCCCATTCGGGTCATAATCGAATCCGAGATCACTTCCGGTGGATCGACTTTCGACAGCTTCAAGAGACTATCCACAACCTTTTCGATCATGAATGAGCCATTTCCGCCCACAAGATCGGCCATCTGCATGTAGGAGCCGTTTGTCACAATAACGTTCTTTGCAGGCCGGATCGCTTGTGGGGTAATATCCTCGACGTTGATGTGGCGCGCTTCCTGCCGGCCCCAGTTGTCGAAGTAAAGGGCTTCAACTCCACGTCGAAAACCGGAAACCTCGTACTTGATCTGGGCACGCTGGATCCCGTATCGCTTATACGGTGATGTGCTCGATGGTGGTACATTGCCCATTGCTGCAGCTTCCTGTGCGGATAGGGCCGCGGACGGGTCAGGTGTGGATTCGGTGGCCGGGGTATCGGCCTGTTTGTCCGCGCAAGCGGAGAGTGTGAGCGTGGCTCCGAGAAGTGCGAACTGGGCGAGAGAAAATAAACGCATAAGATCGAATTACATGGTTCGTTTGCCGATGATGACCCTGTAGAGAACTAGGAGGATCACCGCGCCGATGACAGCGAAAATAAAACCGATGAAATCGCCACCCTGAATATTGAGTGTGCGGGCAAGGAATCCACCGATAGCAGACCCGATGAGTCCGATGATCATCGTGACGATGCAGCCGCCCGGATCGCGGCCCGGCATTAGGAATTTTGCAACGGCGCCAACAAGGAGTCCGAGTAAGAGATAGAGTAGAAAGTCCATAGGTAAATATCGAGAAAAGTCGAAAGCGAAGATTCGTAATCGTAAAGATCGAAATCTAAAGGTCGGAAGTTATAGGCTTCTTCTCGCAAACTTAGTGCCGCAAAAATTTAATTTACACACCCGATGCGTTCTCGGCGGCGAGCCAACTACTGCACCCTGACCGCATCTGGCCACGATTGAACACGAGGCTTGACTGGTGTAGGCGGCGTACCGGCCGCGGTATCAGCGTTGAGACCATCCTTCGGCGGCTGGATGCCGTAGGTGATCCGGTCGACCAAGACTTGCTGAGCCATTGCCAGTTGTCCAAGACGGGTAGTCAGCGCTTGGTACCTAGCCAGATCATTCGCATCGGTGAACCTGAGCACCTCTTCGAATCGAATGCGCCTTGCCGCCTCCTCCATAAATTGCAAGATCTCGATCTCGAGCTGGACAGTCCCATTCGTCAGTGAATCAAGCTCGCTTCGGTACTCAGGCTCGAATCGCCTGATCGTTGTGAGCTCGCCAAGCACCTCCTTCATCGCGTCAATGGCGAGTGAAGTTGAGTCGAGCAAGCCAGCCATCAGAGTGCTGAGCGAACCGCGAAGTGAGTCGAGTATTGCTTCGCGGATCGAATCTCGCTGTAAAAAGGAGTTGAGTGCCGTGATCCCGTCCCGGCGCAAGCCCTGATCTTTGACATTGTGAATAGCGAGAACAGCCGCACGTGACAGGCTATCGGCATCAATGCGCTTCTGTACCTCGATCATCCGAGCAGAGGCGTAATAGTGATACAGCGTGTCGAAGAAGATGCTGGGGATGTTCGTGCTGTCACGAAGTACAGCGAGCTTGCCGTTGAGCGCGCTCTCGGCGCTATCGGCCGCTGCGATCACTTGCTCGGGTTCGAGTTCAGGGAGTTCATCCGTGCCTGCACACGAAAGCAGCAGAAACGGCGCTGCAAAAACCAGGGCAAGAATCCATACCTTGTCAACCAGTTTGCTACCCGTTCGCATTATCTCTATTGACTACGATGACAAATCAGTGCAACTCACAGCACTACACTATACGGAGGTAACGATGAATACGAAGAGCCTCATCCCCGAAGCAAAGAACCTGATCCCCTATGTGATTTATTTGCTTGGCCTGATCGCACTACTTGTAACAGTCCACGAGCCTGAGCAGACGCTCAACGCCAGCCCTTCGCAATCGAAGGCGGCAATGGTGTCCCCTTCGGCAGACAGAGCACATTAGTCTCCTCCCCCGCCTTCATTCCTCGAGCGATCTTTCCACACTCAACGCGTAAGAGCGACGAGCGGTACTCATCAATTCTCCAGACCTGATACTCCAACGCATGGAGCATCTCTTCTACTTCCGCAGCCGAAGATCCGGACTGCGATAATCCATCGGGCCAGAACTCGAAGACCATTGCTGGCCTAGCGAGCCTGAATGCTTCACGCAACGACCGTAGTATCAATCCTTCTGCTCCCTGCACATCCATGATGAGGAGTTCAGGTGCGCCATGCTGATCAATTGCTTCCGAGGCCACGATCGCTTTGACCTTGATCGAGTGACGCTCCCCATCCGATGCGATACGATGATCGCCGGTATTGCTCGCGCTCTCATAAAATGAAAGCACGCCAGTGGTATCTGACACAGCAGCATCCACGATCGTCACATTGCGTGCTCCATTGAGATCGACATTCCTCTGTAGCATCGCAACATTATTAGGATGCGGCTCGAAGGCTGTGACACTTCCCTGACTTGCAAGCTTCGACGCGAGAACGGTGTAATAGCCAAGGTTCGCGCCGATGTTCCACACTTTTGTGGTAGGCTTCGTGATCGCCGTGATCACACGCGTCACGTTCGGCTCGTACTCGCGGTACATGAGAAACTTGTGGCCAACGCCACCATCGCGAGCATTGTAAAAGAGCGTGAAAGATACCGGAGAAGTGAAGTCGATCCGCTCTAGAGGTTCAATGCCAAAGGCCGGCGCAAGCTTGAAAAGACGGTAGCTCAGCTTGTGATGAAGTTGATTCGTACCAGGCGCTCGGTCATCGCCATGCCCGGTGAACGCTACAAGCGTTTTGCTCAATTGCCGAAAGATCGCTTTCTTCATTCTGCGCAGCATGGCTAGTTATTCTTCAGCGATGACCCAGCCTTCTGCAAGCTGCTGCTGCACGAGGCCATCGATGAAGCGGCTCGGCTTGCTGAGCACGATGCCAGCTTCGCGATCGTAAAGATTTGTCGGATACGTGATGATCAGCGTCTCCTTCGCGCGCGTTGCCGCGACATACATCAATCGTCGTTCTTCCTCTAGAGCAAATGGATCGGTCGCAGCTTGCACCGATGGGAAACGTCCGTCGAGGCAATTCGTGATGATGACGGTGTTCCACTCCAGACCCTTCGCTGAGTGGATCGTTGAGAGCGTCAGCATCTCATCGTCCTTCGTTTGCTCTTCCATGCCTGCGAGCGAATCGGTCGGTGGATCGAGCGAGAGATCGGAAAGCAATGAGTTCAGCGAGCGGTAGCGCTCGGTGATGAGCAGGAAGGTCTCGATATCCTTCTCGCGCTTTTGATGATCATCATACTGCTTCTTTAAAATCGGACGATAGTAGTGGCTCAGATACTCCATTTTCTCTGCTGGCGACATCTCCTCACGGCTCGCTTCTTTCAGCACGCCGAAGAGATCGCGCACACGTGGAGGATATGCTGAATATTCATGCCCAACTTTGCCTTCTGCCGCAAGTTCACCGCTGAATCGCTTTAGCGACACTTTGCCTTCGACGATATCCTGCACGATCCGCTCGGCCGTCTTGGGCCCGACGCCCTCATGAAGCAGAAGGATTCGATACCAGCTTACAAGGTCCTTCGGATTATGAATGACGCGCAGCATTGCGGTCAGGTCCTTGATGTGCGCGGTCTCGATGAACTTCATTCCACCGTACTTCTGGAATGGGATGTTCGCGCCCTGTAGCTCAAGTTCGAGATCGAACGACATATATCCTGAGCGGAAGAGGACTGCTATCTCCTTGAGATCAACGCCCTGCTCCCGCAATTCCAATATCTTCTCCACAACGTAGATCGACTGCTGATGCTCATTCTCTGCACAAACGATCTGAGGCAGCTCGCCGCCGGTCCGCTTCGTATAGAGATGCTTCTCGTAACGCTCGACTGCAAGCTCGATGATCCGGTTCGACATGTTGAGCACTGGCTGCGTCGAGCGGTAATTCTCTTCGAGCGTGATCTGCTTTGCGCCTGGGAATTGCTTCGGGAATTCGAAGATATTCGATACATCCGCGCCACGGAATCGGTAGATCGATTGCGCATCGTCGCCCACGACCATGACATTTGCCTTTGATGCATCCTCTCCCGCCAGTAATTCAATAACACGCGCCTGCAGCCTGTTAACATCCTGGTATTCATCGACCATGATGTAGCGGTATTTCTTCGCGAGCGCTGCGCGCGCTTCTTTATTGTTTTCGAGGAGCACAAGCAGATTGATCAAGAGATCATCGTAGTCCATTGTGTTGGACTTCCGCTTGTACTCCTGATAATGCAATGCGAGTCGGAGGATGTCCTCCATCTCCTCGATGAAGTGCGGGTAGTCCTGCTCGATGACCTTCTCGAGCGGGGTCATGCGGTTCAGCGAGAGCGAGATCATCGCAGCCAGGGTATTCTTTCGCGGGAAGCGGCGCTTGCTTGTCGCCATGCCCATCTGAGTGCGGAGCAGATTCAGCACATCCTGGGAATCGCCGCCATCAAGGATCGTAAAGCTTGACTCGTAGCCGATCAGCTGGGCGTACTTCCGCAGGATCGAGTTCGAGAATGAGTGGAACGTGCCACCGCTCACCTGCTCAGCACGCGAGTCATGCAGCAAGATAGCCGCACGGCGAAGCATCTCCTGGGATGCTCGGCGAGTGAAGGTCAGTAATAGAATCGATTGCGGGTCAACGCCCAGCTCGACCAGGCGAGCCACCCTATAGGTCAGCGTCCGGGTCTTCCCTGTTCCTGCACCGGCGATGACAAGGGCGGGACCGCTCGTATGCTTGACCGCCTCGAACTGCGCCGCGTTCAGCTCCGACTCATACGCGATCTTGAACTTCGTCTCCGCCACGCCGCTCTCGCGCACGCGCCGAAGTACGAAGCGCTTGGGCGCTGCGTCCTTAGCAACGATCTCGGCGGAATCAGGTATGGCTAAGTCTTCGCTGGGCATGGGTTGCGGATCGCCGACGATCCAGCCGAGGCGCTATGGGCCGTCGCTGGCCTGCTTAACGCTGGTTTTCGGCAAAAACGATAGGGCGGTTAGTAAATTGCAGAGGCAACCTGAATTGCAAGCAGGTGCCCATAATCAACTGACCAATATACTAAAGAGTTGGTCGCGCACTTGCAAGTGCGCATCAGAATTCACACACGAGCGTCCTTAGGCTTTGACTCACAGGATCGGATT
The DNA here is from genome assembly GCA_046590195.1 of Kapaibacterium sp. (SeqCode). Lineage (GTDB taxonomy): Bacteria > Bacteroidota > Ignavibacteria > Palsa-1295 > Palsa-1295 > JBKJTP01. The sequence goes on from JBKJTP010000227.1 coordinate 17,545, forward strand.
GATCGGTTGCGGACTTGTCGGTACGACACACGCAGAGTGCCTCGCGGCGCTTGGCGCTGCGCCAACTTTGTACTTCGATGCAAACATTGAGAGTGCTCAAACTCTTGCCAGCCGATTCAACGGCAAGCTTGCTGCATCACCCGAATCGCTCATCTCGAGTCCTGAGATCGACGCCGTCTATATCTGCACCTATCACGATACGCACGCACGTTTAGCGGTGATGGCTGCGAAGGCCAAAAAGCATCTCTTTATCGAGAAGCCAATGGCGATTACGCTTGCTGACAGTGCAGCAATCTATGATGCTGTCGAAGCGAACGGTGTGCTTTGCATGACCGGTTTCAAGATGCGCTATTACCCCCTCGTGACGAAGGCGAAGGATCTTATCGGTCGCCCCGTCTTGCTCGCAGGGCAGATCACCGAGAAGCGATGGCCGGATGATAGCTGGGCGAATGACCCGGTCAGGGGCGGCGGCAATGTGCTTTCGCAAGGCTGCCATGCGGTTGATCTACTTTGTCACCTGGCAGCGTCACAACCGATTCGCATCTATGGCGAGGCCAGAAATATGGGTCATCCATCGATCGATATCATAGATGCACTCACTGCAACGATCGCATTCGAGTCTGGCGCGATCGCATCACTCACGATTGGAGATGCGGGAGTAACACCTTTGACCGACAAACTTTCCTTTCAAGCACTCGATGGCGAACGCACGGTTCATCTACACGAGCGACTGAAGAAGCTCACCTATTTTGATGGCGAAAACACGCACACATTCTCGGTCGTCATTGAAGATGGCTTTGCCATTGAGAACGAGGAATTCCTGAGCGCGCTCAAAGTCCAGCGCCCGCCGCAGACAACACATCGCGATGGATACAATGCAACAGCGATACTGCTCGCGGCATTTGAGTCGACGAAAACGGGCTGCGCCATCGATCTAACAACGCGACTGAAGTGAAGCTAGCGCCAGTCGCCGATCTTGGTGGAAGTTATCAGGAGGTCTACGTCTCAACTGACGGCAGCGGCGATATCTTCACATGCTCGGGGGGTGCGATACAACGCCTAGATAGAGAGCTGCGGATCAAGTGGCAAAGCAAACCAATTGGAGCGCATTGGATCGCCACGGTTGAAGACCTCGACGCTGATGGCAGACAAGAGATACTGACATCAAATGGCAAGACCGCCTTCATCCTGTCCGCGAACGATGGCGCGATCCTCTGGAGCCATGATGTAGGGCCACCGTTCTCGTATGGCACCTATGCAACGATGTTCCAGTGCGAGCGAATCATACTCGGCGCGTGTGGGAAGCAGTTCACTGTGCCGTGCTTCTCGCATAAAGAGGTTCTGCTCTTTGATTGCTCCGATGGCGCTGAGCGCACGAAGCTATTGCATCCGTTGTGGATGAACGACGCGTATCATCCGACGACTGTTATTGGCGATGTGAATGGCGATGGCAACCCTGAGATCGTGATCGCGCGGCTTGGCGGCGTTTATGTCTTCGATCCTGCTAGCGGCAAAATGATCTCTTCCACGCAATGGAACAGCGATGAGCAACGGCGCCGCAATTACGGACACTTCGAGCTTGCTGATACTGATGGCACCGGCATTCTGAACGCAGTGATCCTGAGCGACCGCGTCACGCGGCACGTCGCGTTGCTTGAGAATGACGGCTCAGGCAACTTCACCCCACGCTGGGATCGGTTCATTGAGCATATCTATCCGAATGACAGCACGGAGCTTCGCTATTGCTATGGAAGCGTCAGCGGCTTGAGCTCACGAGCGTTCGTATTCAGTAGTTTCAATTCAACTCTTGCTGAGCGCTGGTGTACCGAAGTGGTCGATCCTATAACTGGCAAATCGCTTGAGGTGATCGAGGACCAATGGCTCGCTGGCGTCACTGACGACAGGCTACTGCTTCAGTCCGCACCATCACGGGTGTTGAGTGCATTCTCCGACATAAGCATCTCTGACGAAGCCGATAATGTTTTCGCTGATGCAGAGAATGCGCAGTTCGCGAAGCGCTCACGTCAATATCAAGGCGCCAGAGGGCAGTTTAAACCAGAGGTCTTCGGACACGATGACGTATGGGCTGTTAAAGACAAGGCGCTAATTGTCACAAAGAGTGATGACGTCTATCAGCTGCGTGCATTCTCAGAAAGCGATTCATCCGACTGGTTCTTGGAATCAGACGAGCCATTCCGCGTAGCGGCTGTGATCGACGGCGAGCCGATCATATCCACACAATCAGGCGAGCTTGTTAAACTCGATGGACGATCGATCAAGCTAGGCTATCATCTGACGACAGAAGCGCATCTCTCTGCGCGGCCAGGCGTGCAAGCGAGAGTCAGCGGTGATACAGTGATCGTGCCTCGTTTCGATAATAGCATTCAGTTGGGATCAAGGACGCTTGTCAAGGGACGCGGTCGCATTGGTTACGACAATGTATACCTTATTGTCCCAGTTTTCACAACAATCTCCGGTGAGCGCCTCGTAGTTCTTGACGACGAAGGCGGTGAGCACGCTCGCTTGAGACTGTACGATCTGCAAGGTATCGAGACGAACACCATCCGCTTACCACATCTTCCTCCGTCGAGACATGGTTTCCGGATTGGTGTGTATGATTGGCAATACTTTGAGCATTCGAAGGGTGATGCACTTTACATCGCTGCGTATCGATCGCCTTCGATGAATTCGGAGACGTCGCTTGCAGTGCTCATCGAGACAGGCGAGATCTTGTGGGAGACCTCAAGCTTCGGTAGCGGAGAATTCGGCCGAGGGATTGGGCCGTGGGGGTCAAGCACTCTCACGATGATCGATGGACGGCAATGCGTTATCTTCTGCGCGAAGGATACGCTCATCGTGCTGGATCTCGAGGATGGCTCTTTCATTCGCGAGCCGCTGCTCCTGACCAATCTCACGAAAGCTGAGATGCAAAAGCAAGGCATCTTCAAGGAGCAGGGCTACGAGACCTGGAGTACGATCGATGATCCATTCACCGCTTACGGCTCCGTGATCGCGCGAGACATTAACACTGATGGCGTCGACGAATACATGATCGCGGGCTGCTTCGGGGGATTCGGTGTGCTTGATCACCACTTCCAACCGCTATGGTGGAAGATCAGTCACTTTGGCGATGTGCTCTATCGAATGCCTGCGATTGCAGATCTTGATGAAGACGGCAGACTTGATCTGTATCAATCGAATTCCGACGGTTCGATACGCGCATACGATCTGCTGACTGGCGATGAGACCGGCGGTGTCTTGATCGAGGGGATCGCAACAGATCTTGTCTGTTCTGAAAGTGAGCTCATTGCCGCAACAAGTTTTGGCAAGGTCTATCGGATCGGCTGGGTCGATGGGTTGCTCATGGTGAAGGAGAGTCTGGAAAGCAACGCGGCGCTCGGTTCACCTGTTGTGACCCAAGATGGTCGTATATTGATCGCCTCTGCTGAAGGTACACTTTTCTCTCTAACGCGGTAGTGCTCGACAAGGATTATCCATTCCCAGAATTTGATCTTCTAGAACCCTTGCCATGGCTGCGAGATGTGAGCTTGTGGTCGGCACCGCCGAAGGAACGTCGCGCTGATATTCGCGATTCTTTTCTGCTTGGTGGTGGCGGTCATCTCTCCGCACGGGTTGGCACTCGCGATCGCGTCAGCACAATGGAGCGCATCATGGCGCCGCATCTCAGCTCGTATAACTTCGGCGAGAATGCGAACTTCCGCATGTCGGTGGTTACGCCATCGCGCGATTTCTATCCACCGTTCACGTTCACTCCGACGAGTCAGCATGTTTGGCGAGTCAATGGCACTGCGATCGTCATCACTGCTGAACACGACGGGCAGTATGAGCTCGTGACCGTCAATTGCGTTCACCCGCAGCGCAACGTGTATCTGCGATATGCATCGCTTCGGAATGTTTCGAAGGAGACGATCGAGGATATCGGCATTAGCTTCGATGCTCCACCGGACATCCCCTATCCCGTCGCCGGACACCGCTCATGGATCGCACCACTAGACAATCACACACTCTCCGAGCGCATCCAGGAGATGCAGCCGATGGAGCGCGATTTTTCGCAGCATTATAGCGAACATCAGCAGCGTCTGCGTTTCATGGTGCGTGGACTGATCGGCGGTAAGAATCGCGGATATCAAGATCTCTTCATCCATCGCGATGAACTACAGCCTGCTGAAGCGATGACCGCGATCCATTATCTCACTCCCGCTCTCAGCGAAAGCGAAGAGGATGCGGTCTTCTCTGCACGTGGTATCGAATCGCTTCTGCGCTCCAGAGGCATTGCACAACTACTCGATGAGACCCGCAAGAGTTGGCAGGATAAGCTAGCGTTTTCAACACAATTTTCGTCGAGCGAGCCGATCTACGATCAGCTGATCGAGTCGAACCTCGTCATGCAGCATACTGTCGAGCGTGCGACCGGCGGCTATGTCGTGATAGATGACTACACGGGCAGCTGGCTACGGGATCACAATGGCTCGCATGTGCAGATGCTCGACATGGGTTTGCACGAGTCTGTGCTACAGTCGATGGATCGCTATTACGCGCTCGATTGCTCGAGCGGTTCGCTATATAGCTTTTACGCAAGCGATCTGGAGCCGAAACGCCCTGTACCGTTCGAGCCTGATTGGACACAGGTCGAAGGCTTTGTCACAGGTGACGTCCCGAACTTCCGCACCCAATGGTATTGGTGGTACTTCAAACATGCCGGTGATCTCGAGATCGTGCGCGAGCGCTTCAACTATATGCTTGGAGCGTTCATGCGGCAGAAGCTTCACGAAAATGGATATCTCGCAAGCTATTGCTTTGATGAGACCTATGGCATCGGTCCGGTTGGCGCAATGCGCATAGGTCTCTCGGCCGACAACTCGTTTAATGCGCTCGCTGCCGCAAAGCGTCTTGCACACTTCGCGAAACTTCTTGGTCGCGATGATGCAGACTATCTCGCGGATTATGCGCAGAAGATCGAGCAAGCTATCGACAAGACTTTCTGGCTTCCGAAGGAAGGCCATTATGCTATGCGCCAGAAGCCTGATGGCTCGATCGACAACACCGCTTTCTCAATCGGTTTGCTGTGCCCCACGTGGGTCGATGCACTTGATCCAAGCGATGAGAAGGTTCTTAAGTCAGTGACGGCGGTCCTTGAAAAGTTGTATTCGAAGAACGGATTCATCCGCCTGATCCCCGAGCATGATCAGACAGTGACAATGGCGATCGGGTACCTGATCTATGCGCTCAAGAAGATCAGACATCCAGAACTCGATCACGCTATCAAGGATCTGCTCAAGTGGGCCGATCCATCAGGCACATTTGGTGAGTATCTTGATGAAGAGAAGGCGGGTCCGGTGCAATGCTACGAGCACATGGCGCATCGCAACCGCATGTGGGAATCCGGCATCAATACCGCTTCACTCTTTTATGCACTTACCGGCTTCGATCCCTACATCTATGAGAATCGAATTGCGCTGGAGCCTTTCCTGCCGAAAGGATGGACACATCATACGATCGCGCATCACCGCGTCGGAGAGTCTCGGCTTTCGATGTCGTCTGAACGGGCGGGAAGCAAGCATAGATTTGCGCTTAGCGGCGATTTCAAGTATCCGCTCCACATTGACTTTACGGTTACATCGGAGCGGAAGAAGCCTACAGTACGTGTCAATGATCAGTTGATCAGCGGCGAATGGCTTACCAATTCGTTTGGACTGAAGCACTCCACGCTTTCTCTCGAACTCGACCACTCATCACCCATTAGCATTGTTGTCGAATGAGAAAGGTTCGAATCGCTACTGCTTCGTTCTTGATGGAAGACACTCCGCACACGGTGGAGCAGAACTTCATGCAGTGCGAGCAGTGGATACTTGAGGCAGGCGAGCAGGAAGCAGATATCCTGTGCCTACCCGAGACCTCTCTCACGAACGGTGTACCTGATGGGCATCTGCAGCCAGAGGAGTATCCTGGCAAGTGGACAGAGCTTTTCAAGGCGGCTGCGAAAGAGCATAGCATTCATATCGTCGCGCCATACTTTGTCAAGACACCTTTCGGCACGTTCAATCAGGCCACGGTGATCGATGACGAAGGCCAGGTCAAGGGCTTTTATCAAAAGCTTCAGCCTACCGGATGGGAAGCACATTTCGTGACACCTGGCTTTGAACTGCCGATCATTGAGCTAGCGTTCGGTAAGATCGCAGTGATGATCTGCATGGATATCTATTTCCCAGAGATCGCTCGCATCTATGCGATGAAGGGAGCAGAGATCCTCTTTTGGCCAACGACAACGCATGGACCGAGTCAATCTGGGCTTGAAGCACAGCTTCGTTCTCGCGCTATCGATAACTCATTGCCGATCGTCGAGAGCAATCTTTCGGGCCATCCTCCGTACGCCCCGTATGCCGGGCGATTCTATCCTGGCAATGCGCGCATCGTTGATCATAATGGCGACATCATAGCGCAAACGGGCCGACGTCCAGGACTCGCTATTGCCGATATCGATCTTGATGAACCACGCAAAACGCGAGGCGTCCTGCTGATCAATGATCCGGATGACACACGCAACGATCTTGAATCGCTCACGCGCATGGATCTCTATGCAGGTGAATACGAAGGAATCGCTAAGAATCAATCTCGCTTTTATGACTCGAACAATGAGGCTCGCTAGTCTTCTACTGCTTTTGGTGCTCTCAGTCTCGTCCTGTGGCAAGAAGGACGAAGCTTCTAGTGGCAAAACGCCGATCAAGCTTGTGCACTTCTATGTTGATCAGAAAGAGCTGTGGAAATCCGTCGCTGAGGATTTTGAGATCGCGCATCCGGAGTATGACGTGACCGTCGAAGCGGTACCATTCGGCGTGTACACGACAAAAATACAGGCTGCGGCCGCGACCGGCTCTGCACTTGGCGATGTGGTGCTGATCGATGACTGGTTCGCGCAGGAGCTCTTCAAACGCGATTATACGATCGCTCTTGACGAGTACTTCAAGCGCGACTTGAAGGAGTCTGACTTTTTCACGCAGTTCTTTCAGGTATGGCGCAAAGGTAATCAAGCATCAGCACAACTGATGGCAATGCCGGCGTGTGGTGGAGTCACTGCATTATTCTATAACAAAGATCTCTTTGATGCTGCCGGTGTAATGTGTCCTGATTCGACATGGACCTACGACACTATGCTCGAAGCGGCAAAGAAACTTACGAACAGCACTGGCGCCATAAAGCAATGGGGCTTTATCTGCGATTACGGTAACTCCACAGGTATTGATACCTATATTTATTCTAACGGCGGCAGCATTCTAACCGCCGATCTGAAAAGCAGCGGGCTGCTCACACCGCAGAGCAAGCAAGCAGTTCAGTCCTACGTTGATCTGGTGCGCACACATGGCGTCATGCCTACTCCCGATCCGTCGCAGAGTCTCGGGCAGAAGTTCATGCAGGGCAAGGTTGCAATGATGCTGAACTTCGATGTTGCGAAGCAGGAGCTTGCACGCGCGCCGTTCAAGTGGGAGATCGCGGTTCCGCCACGCGGTGCAGCAGGCATGATGTCAAGGCAGAACGGTCAGGCATTCGGCATCGCAAAGAGCGCAAAAGACCCGGCCGCTGCATGGGAATTGATCAAACACATCGTCACGCTACCAAACAAGAAGGGTGTGAACGAGCTGTTCAGCACGGCGATGCCACTGTATAAGCCGCTGGCAGAGTCACCAGAGTATCTGGAAGGCGCGCCGAAGTGCGATCGTCGTGCATTGCTCCGCATTAATGAGGGCAAGGTATTCAATCTGATCACTCCAGGTTGGCAGGAGTGGCGCGATCATGCGTTCATTCCGGGTATGCAGGAGATGCTCTCGGGCAGACTCTCCGTTGAGGAAGGACTTGCGCAGATCTCTCGCAAGATCGATCAAGTACTAAAAGACCGAGCAAACTAATGGTGCGCATTGGGATCGAAGGTGCTGACACCTCGCATGTGCGGCTCTTTACAGCAGCATTCGAAGAGGCTCGACTTGGACGCGTTTCAACGATCCGAAGCGATCGCTCTATTCGTACTGAGGGCGTCATCGATGCGTTCGCTGAGGAGCATGCACTCACACTCTGCGACTCGGACCATCCATTCATTGACACGATCGACGCAGTGCTGTTGCTCGGGGTCGATTGGAATGCGCACATCGATCGAGCACTGAGCTACTTACCGCTGGATAAGCGAATTTTCATCGATAAGCCCGTAGCTGGCAGTTTCACTGATCTCGTCCGCTTGCGCGAATTGATCATCAAGTATCCCGGCAAGATCTTCGGTGGCTCGGCTCTTCCTCATCATGCGAACTTCATCGATTTTCTTGAGAGATTTAGATCATCTACATTGAAGGACTCGGCAGAAGTCGAGGTCTTCGGATCCATGGACAGCTATTTCATGGCATCGCACTCTTACGATCTCGCCTCTTCGATCCTGGGTGATGTGAAGGACGCGGTTGTGCAGTGGGGGGATCATATCAAGATCCATTCAGCGGTCGGTAGTCGCGAGACGACCATCGCACTTCGCCAGGCTCCCGCGGCTGCTGAGCATCCGTGGTCCATCCAGGCTAGGGTCGGAGATCTGCTCTTGCAATGCTCCTTTCCCCTAGAGGGCATTTATGATGGGCTGCTTCATGCGCTCAGTGAGCATCTTGTCCATGGTTCGCCTTGGTCTCCTGGGATCAGCATTGACCTGGCGTTGGCTGCTGAGCGTTCCGGCCAAACGGGTCAGCCCGTCTCCATCCTCGAACTCGACCTTGGTGACATGATCCCCTCTGAGACCTTCGTGGCTGAATATCGCTCCCGCTTAGGCGACCGACCGCTCTAGAACTTCGTTCTCGCGCTCGGACTGGATTCGCTTGTTAGATTTGCACCACAAATGCGCAAGCGGTTCTCCAAGTCTTTCACGCCGTATCTCTATCTCGCACCGGTCCTCATCGGGCTATCGGTGTTTACGGTCGGTCCGATCCTGAGCTCCTTCTTCCTGTCGTTCACCGATTATGAGCTTGGGTTGAAGGCGACTTGGGTTGGCACGGAGAACTATGCAAAGCTGGCAGCATCGGAGGTCTTTCTGCAAAGTGTGAAGAACACCCTGCTCTATGTGGTGCTCTATGTGCCGCTCGCTGTTGTATTTTCCTTCATGCTTGCAATGTTGGTTCAAGGCAAGCTCCGAGGGCGCGCGTTCTTTCGAACGGTGTTCTTCCTGCCGGTCGTCACGAGCATGGTCGCCGCTGCACTCATCTGGGGATGGCTGTATCATCCTGATGTCGGACTCCTCAATTATGTACTCTCATCGCTTGGCATCGTTGGCCCGCGTTGGCTTGAGGATCCCGATACCGCGCTGAGCGCACTCGTCATCGTAGGCGTGTGGAAGAACGCGGGCTACAACATGCTGATCTTTCTTGCAGGCTTGAGCGGCATCTCGAATGAGGTGATCGAAGCTGCAAGGCTGGAAGGTGCAACTGTCCTGCAGCGTGTCAGGCATATTCTTGTGCCAATGCTCCTGCCAGTGATCTTCTTCGTCACGGTGATCACCACGATCAGCGCATTCCAGATCTTCGAGCAGACCTATATGCTTACGCGCGGCGGTCCGGCAAACTCCACACTCACGCTCAGCTACTACATCTGGCAGATGGCGTTCCAGTTTTTCGACATGGGTCTGGCAAGCGCGATGGCCTATGTGCTATTCGCGATACTCGCGGTGCTGACGGCAGTGCAATTTCAGGTTCGCAAACGAGCCGCAGCATGAAGAGAGTAATGCTCTATCTCTCGCTCGCGGGATTGTCGCTGGTAATGCTAGTGCCATTTCTTTGGATGGCGTTGGCGGCATTAAAGGATCCGGCACAACTGATGCAGGTGCCACCCGATCTGAAACCATGGCCGCTCTCACTCACATCGTTCAGCGAGATGAGCGACGTCATGCCAGTCGGTCTCTTCTTCTGGAATTCGGTCAAGATCTCGGTGCTGGGGACCTTGGGTGAGTTGTTCGCAGCATCGCTTGCGGCGTATGCCTTTGCGAAGATGGAATTTCGAGGGAAGAAAGTGCTCTATGCGGTGCTAATTGCCACGCTGATGATCCCATTCCAGGTCACGATGGTACCGGTTTTCGTCGTGATGAACTGGCTGGGCTGGAATGACACACACGCTGCACTCATCGTACCACACTTCTTCGGTGGCGCATTCGCTTCGGCGGCGTTTGGGATCTTCATGCTGCGCTCATTCTTTGAGGAAATACCACGAGAACTCGAAGACGCTGCACGCATCGACGGGGCCGGGCACTTCGCGATCTTTGTAAAGGTCATTCTCCCGCTGGCCCGACCTGCGCTTGCCGTCTTGGCGCTGTTCGTCTTCATGGGCATCTGGAATGACCTCCTCGGACCGGTCCTGTTCCTTTCGAGCGAGGAGCTGATGCCGCTGCCTTACGGACTCGCGGCACTCCAAACCGCGGCGCAGCATATGTCTCGGTACGATATTCTTATGGCTGGGACGCTCGTAAGCGTGCTGCCTGTTGTTATACTCTACGTCGTAGCACAAAAGCAGATCACCGAGGCCTTCATGCAGGCTGGACTTAAGGGTTAAAACTAATAGAATTGTGGCACGAGTTGAACTTGAAGTTGAAAAGGTAGTACTGCGCAATGTGCAGATCCCGCTCGTCGAACCGTTTCGCATTTCGAATGGCGAAGTGAGCACAAAGGAATCGATCGTGATCGAGCTTCACGCGAAAGATGGCATTGGCTACGGTGAAGCGAGCCCCATGACCGGCACATTCTATTCGAAAGAGACGCCTGAGTCTACGATGACGGCACTCGTAAATGATCTTGTGCCAGATCTTCTTAGCCGTGCGGTTCGCAGCCCGGTCGATTATGCACATGAACTCAATAGCTATGGCAAGGAAGCCTTTGCAAGGGCCGGCATGGAAGGTGCGATCTGGGATCTCACTTCGCAGCGTCTCGGGACTTCTATCTCCGGACTTATCGCGCCGAGCAACGCACCGATCCTTTCGGGTCTCGCGGTCGGCATTTACGATACGATACCTGAGTTGCTAGCCACGATCGAGCGCGAGCTCAAGAGCGGATACAAGCGGGTCAAGATCAAGATCATGCCAGGTTGGGACATTGAGCCACTTCGTGCAGTGCGAGAGAAGTTCGGTGACATCGCGCTGATGGTCGATGCCAATGCTGCATATAATCTTGCAGATCACATTCGCATCCTGCATGATCTCGACACATTCGATCTGTTGATGATCGAGCAACCACTCTCGCATGATGCATACATCGAAATGTCATATCTGACGCGCGAGCTCAAGACGCCGATCTGTGCTGATGAATCGGCGGATAGCATGGAGTCCTTCGGACAGATCCTCTATCATCGCTCGGCGCAGGTCATTAACATTAAAGTGCAGCGGCTCGGTGGATTATGGAATGCGAAAGAGATGCACGATCGAGCAGTTGGTGCTGGAATTGAGTGCTGGCTCGGGACGATGCCGGAGCTCGGTATAGCAAGCGTGCAATCGCTCGCGATCGCATCGATGCGTGGCATGGTCTATCCAACCGACGTGGAAGCCTCCGACCGTTGGTACGTCGATGACATCATCACACCCAGGATCGAGGTGCAGGATGGTATCATCGAGATCCCACAGGGAGGCTACAAGGTTGATACAGAAAAGCTTGAGCGATACACTGTGAACTCACAGACGTTCACACGGTGAACCGAGAAATCATAAATCGGTTGCGTCATGGGTTGGTACCGGCAGTGCCAGTGCCGTTCCTTGGCAGTGAGATTGATGTGGCGAGTCAACAGCGATACGCTGAGTGGATGGCCACACAAGCGATTGCGGGTGTTGCGGTCTGGGCGCATACTGGGCGAGGGCTTTATCTAAGCATTGAACAGCGCGAGCAGGTCCTCGCTTCATGGCGCAAAGCCCTGCCCGATAAGCTTATCATAGCTGGCGCTGGTGGGTCGAGAGAAGCACTCGATGATGTGAGCTACATTGCTTCAGCAATCGCGATGGCTAAGCAAGCAAGATCACTCGGAGCCGATGCGCTGCTTTGTTATGCACCTGCGCGCTTTCGCGATCGCGATAAGGTCGATCGCGATCGGCTGATCTTTGAGTATCACGATGCATTAGCATCAATCGGGCTTCCACTGATCCTGTTCTATCTTTACGAAGCTGCCGGAGGCATCTCCTATTCAGAAGAAGCGCTGACTCACTTGCTCGGAATGGATCAAGTGATCGGCATCAAGATCGCGACGCTGGACTCGATCATGACGTATCAAAATATATCAGTGCTCTGTAAGAGAGTCGCTCCTGAGAAGCTTTTGATCACCGGTGAAGATCGCTTCCTGGGTTATTCCCTCATGTGTGGAGCGGACGCGGCATTGATCGGAATGGGAGCCGCATACACTAACCTCCAGTCGCAAGTCCTTGCAAGCTTTTATGGCAATGATCTCGGACGGTTTCATTTGTTGAACGCAAAGATCGATCAACTTGCACAAGCTACATTCACGGTGCCGATGGAAGGATACATCGCGCGAATGACATATATCCTGAGCAAACAGGGTATCATCGGTCAAATGTCCTGGCGCGATCCATGGGGCCCAGCGATAGAGCAGTGCGAGCTCGATGCGATCGACAACCTGATGCCACTACTCGAAGCATGAACTTCCAGTCTCAGCTTGAGGCTGATTTCGAGAGCTTTGCGGATGGCTTGCCAAAACCACTTGAGCAGTATGTGCTTGATGTTTACCGCATTTCGCTTGAGAGTATCTACGGCAAGCACAGGATAAAGAACCCCCTTGGTAAGGCTTCTGGACAACTTTCGCTCAATGCAAAGCAGATCGAGCGTGATGTTGAAGCAGGACTCGGATTTGTAGTGCTCAAGACGGTGATCGCTGAGGATGAGAATGGCGCTCAGTCCATGTCAGCATGGGCGACGCAGGACACGCACATGACGGTTGAAGAGATCATGGGCACTCGGCCTGACGTCACAGGCGAGCAAGGCTACACCGTAACATGGAAGGGACGTGGTTGGGGTGGCTCATTGCAGTCTTATCTCGATCTCTTTGAGCAATCTCTCGCTGCATGTGGCGATACGCTGATCGTACCATCTTGCAAGTACAATCTTCCGAAGCCGGAGGAGACCGAGTGGAAGAGATCAGAGTATCGGCACACGAATTCTCAGTTAGAGAATGTTTGGCGCAAGCATTCAACGCTTGCGATGCCATTGGAGAAGGATTTCTCCCCTACGCTCGCCGGGGATGGCAATTTCTCTCGTGAGAAAGAGAATATCCTTCGTTGGCTGTCGGAGATCACCAACATCGTCAGAGGGAATGCGAATGATGTAAGTATTGGTCTCAAGATCTTTAACGCAGGCTTTGAGGATGACTTCCAGCTTGAGATGCTGCGAACGATCGAGCACTCCGCACCAGACCATATCATCTACGGCAACCGATTATTCGATCCGAACAAGGTCTATGAGGGCAAGCAAGGCGTTGCTTATGGCGGCCCTGATCTTAGCTCACGGAATCTCTGGGCGCTGAACAAGACCCGGATGGGCGGTAACAGTTTGCAGGTCTCTGCGACCGGGAATATCGTTAACGGACAGGTGATGTTCGAATACCTGAAGCGGGGTTGCTCGAGTTTTCAGATGCATACGCTTTTTCAGCTGCCTGATCGATACTTTTCTTCGCGCGGGCGCAACAAGACCGAGCGCGCAATGCACCACCTGCTCTTCCATCCTGTTACAGGGTTTCTAGCTCACATTCTTGCCGAGAAAGAGCGGCTCGGCTGGCGCGACGGCATCACTATTGGTGCAATGGCTGAGTACTATCGCGACTCTTACCAGATCAAGCAGACATGAATACCTTACAGCAGATCACTTACAGCGACACATCGGATCAAGGCTCGCAGATGGCTTCGACACTCGTGGGCAGCGAGATCCTGAAGATCGCTGGCGACATCCGTGCGATGGTTGCGCAAGGTAAGACGATCTGTAATCTTACGGTCGGTGATTTCTCGCCGAAGCTATTCCCCATTCCGGAATTACTTCGTACTTCAATACATGAAGCGCTCGATAGCGGCGAGACAAATTATCCGCCATCTGACGGGACGCCTCAATTGCGCAAAGCGATCCGCGATTTCTACGAGCGCCGCTTAGGGCTCGATGTGCCAGTTGAGAGCATCGTTGTTACTGGAGGCGCACGCCCTGCGATCTATGCAGCGTATCGCTCGCTCGTCGATCCTCACGAAGCGGTAGTCTATCCTGTGCCGAGCTGGAACAACAATCATTACGTGCATCTGAGCAGCACCGTCGGCGTGCCGATCCAATGTTCGGCTGAGAATGCATTCTTGCCATCACGTGCTGATCTTTCGCCGGTCCTGCGAACAGCACGCATGTTGTCACTTTGCTCTCCACTGAATCCGACAGGTACAGCATTTACGGAATCTACTCTTCGCGGCATTTGCGAGGCAGTGCTTGAGGAGAATGATCGCCGTAAGAGCACGGACGATCGGCCACTCTATCTAGCATACGATCAAGTCTACTGGATGTTAACGTTCGGAGATGTTCACCATCATCATCCGCTCGAACTCTATCCAGAGCTTGCAGATGTGACGATCTATATCGATGGCATTTCAAAGTGGTTCGCATCAACTGGGCTCAGGGTTGGATGGTTGATGGCACCGCCACATCTTGCTGCCAAAATGTCAAATGTGCTTGGTCATGTTGGAGCGTGGGCGCCAAGGCCTGAGCAGATAGCGACAGCGAAGCTGCTCGCTAATGATGCGGCGATCGATGCCTATCATGCAACGATGATCCCACAGATCGAAATGCGGTTGCGCGCGCTATACGACGGCTTTGAGGCGATGAAGCAACGCGGACTTCCTGTCGATTCTATTACGCCGATGGGTGCGATCTATCTCACCGCGCGGTTCAACTTGATCGGGAAGAAAGCTGGAGATAGGACGCTCAGTACCAACGAACACGTTCGCAAGTACTTGCTCGAAGAAGCTGGTATTGCGATCATACCATTTCAGGCCTTTGGTACCTGGGAGAACGATGGCTGGTTCAGGCTATCCGTCGGTGCAGTATCGATGGAAGAGATCGCGAGTGCACTCCCGCGTATCGAAGCCGCGATCAGCAAATTGGCTTAAAGTCTAAAGACTTTAATTGGCAGGCCCTTACTGGCGAGCGCCTGACTATCACCGATCGCTTGTGCTCGAACGAGCTGGTTAAAGTTGAACGGCTTTGTGGGGATTGCAACATCGGCTTTCGGATCATCAATGATGATCGCGAATGCGCCCTGCTTTGCTCCACCTTTGTGAAGCTGACCGGTGGAATGCAGATAGCGTGGACCGAAGCCAACAGTTACTGGACGGTTGATCTCCACTGAGATCTCATCACGCAACGTATTCAAGCGCTCGATGGACGCGGCGTTGCGGGCGACGTACGCTAAGATAGCGAGATAACCATCTTGTGCAACGCTCTCCTTCGCAAATGCTGCCAACCCTGAGACGGGATCGGTGTCGAGTTCAGGCAAGGACCCAAGCGTCTCGAGATCGGCCAATACACGGCTTGTTATATTCTTGCTCTCGGTCACATTCGGTTCGTCGAATGGATTGATCTCAAGGAGCGCACCGCATACAGCCGTTGCGAATTCCCAGCGGAAGAACTGCGCAGCTAGGTCATATTCATCGCGCAAGCGAATCTCTTGTCCCGGCACCTCAGTAGATGCTGCGCTATCCTCACCATACACCAACGCGACTGCAAAGCCATCGCTGAGATTCAAGGCTGCTTTCGCGTCGACTGGCAGCACGCCCTTGCCGAGCTTACCGGTGCTTTCGGCCACGAGTTGTTCAGCCCAGTAAACAAAACTCTGATACTGTTTAGACGATGTGACGAACACCTTGTTGCGGCCTGCATCATGCGCGGCCGCTAGTGCAACGCCGAGTGTAAGCGCAGGATTATTTAGTGTACTTTCTTTCGAGGAGTTCGCCTCTTCCACAGCGCGGGACATAAACTTCTGTAGGTCAACGCCCATCAACGCTGCCGGCACGAGCCCGAAGTAGCTTAGCGCTGAAAAGCGCCCGCCAATGTCAGATGGATTCTCAAACTTCTTCAGGAAGCCTTGGTCCAGTGAGTGCCTGGAAAGAAACGTGTTCGGGTCGGTGATAGCACAGAAGTGATTGCCAGGATTATCGCGATCAACCTCGACGATCTTATCCCAGAAGTAGCGATAAAAGCTGTCCGACTCTATCGTAGTACCCGACTTGCTTGCGACGATAAAGAGCGTGCTAGCAAGATCAAGCTGCGACTCCAGTTCAGCGATCTGATCGGGATGCGTGCTATCGAGGACATGTAGCCTTGGGAAACCCGCCTTGATGCCGAGCACTTCTCGAATGACCTCAACGCACAAACTGCTACCACCCATGCCGAGAAGCACGGTAGATGTGAAGCCACGATCAACTACATCTTTCGCAAACTGTTCGATCTCCGCGATCTGCTTCTCGAATTGATATGGCGCTTCGAGCCATCCGAGACGGGTGCGGATCGATTGCAGTGCGGCCTCGTCAGTTTGTCCGAATACGTGAATGTCGCGTTGCCACAAGCGCTCAGCGACTTGCATGGTCTGCGCACGTGTGAAGGTATTCTCGAAAGCTGGCTGAAGGTCGCGGAGTGATGTCATTGAGGTTGGATGCAGTACTGAAGGTGATCGTACTAATGCGGTGAGATGCGGATCACACTGAGCCGTGGCTCAACGAAATTCAGGCCAGTCTTTTTGGACTGGCCCGATCCAACTACTTATGCGATCGTCTCTTCGATGAGTGTCCGCTTCTTCTCAAGATTCGCGGTGAGGTTACGGAAGGCATCTTCGAATTTCTTGACTCCATCGGCTTGCAGTTCCTCCGCTACCTGTTCCGTATCGATGTCGAATGCTGCAAGACGATCAACGACGTCATGAGCGGATTCCATATCCAAAGCTAGCGTGTTTGCAGAATCACCGTGATCAGCGAATGCGGCGATCGTATCGTCCGGCACTGTCGTCACAGTCTCAGGGCCGATGAGTGGCTCGATGTACATCACGTCGCGATAATCCGGATTCTTCGTACTCACACTAGCCCACAGGCAACGCTGCACTTTCGCACCCTGCATTGCGAGATCTGTGAACTCTGGTCCGTAGAAGATCTCCTGGAATTTCTCGTATGCGATCTTCGCATTTGCGACTGCCGCCCTGCCGAGCAATGACTTGTATTCGTCAGCGTTCGCTGGATCGCTTGCGATCTTGTCGTTCAGCGTCTTATCGATATTTGTATCGACGCGCGACAGGAAGAAGCTGGCAACGCTCGCGATATTCTCAATGCTCTGTCCTTTCGCAATGCGCTCGCGGAGTGCGTCGATGTAGGCATGAGCTACCTGCGAGTAATTCTCGATCCCGAAGAGCAGCGTGATGTTCACGTTGATGCCTTCTGCCAGCACCTCACGGATCGCAGGAATGCCCGCCGGTGTGCCCGGGATCTTGATCATGATGTTCGGGCGATCGACCGTCTTCCAGAGGCGCTTGGCAGCCTCTACGGTGCTCTTGGTGTCCGAAGCGAGATCAGGGTTGACCTCGATGCTCACGTAGCCGTCAATGCCTGCCGTGTCATTGTAAACATCGCGCATGACATCAGCAGCGGCGCGGATATCCTCTGTCGTCAGGAGATCATAGATCTCGAGCGTTGATTTGCCATCGCGGATAAACCGCTGAATATCGGTATCATACTCGTCGCCAGTTGAGATCGACTTCTCGAAGATCGAGGGATTTGACGTGACTCCCTTGAGCCCGACCTCCGCGATCATCTTCTTGAGCGCGCCTGAGGCGATGAACTTCCTGGCCATGTTATCATACCACAAGCTCTGCCCATACTGCTCAATGTCGTGCCAGCGATTTGCCATAGTCTAGATTCTCGGGGTTAGGAGGTGTAGGGTGTCCAATTGGAGGTCCACAGGGCTGAAATACAGCCGTACAGTCAAAACGTAGAAAGAAAAAGCCCTCGTTCCGTTAGGAGCGAGGGCTTGAGCTTTAGATCGCTGATCGCGGGCAGATATTGCCTGCTCAGCTTCCTCCGATCAGCTTACTTGGTGATGACCAGGCGCTGGGTGAGGGTCGACCTGCCGTTCGTCAGGCGGGCATAGTAGGTGCCCTCGGCGAGCGTTGAAGCATCGAAGTTAGCGCTGTGCTTACCGATCTTCATCGGCATCGCATCGAGCAGCTTAACGACCTCGTTGCCGAGCGCGTCGCTGATCGTCAGAGTGATGTTCGCGTCAACGTTCACATCGAAGCTGACATTCGCATCCGAGCGAACCGGGTTCGGTGTGATGAAGCCAAATGCGATATCCTTGATCGACTTATCATTCAGGTAATCCTGAAGTGCATTGTCGCCGCAAAGTGGATCGAACTGATACGTTGCAGGAACATAAGCCGTCGGAATATAGCAGATGACGCCATTATTAGCATCGAGCCATGCTGCATTTGAAACTTCGATATTCGACTGCAGACCACGGTGTACGCGAGGCAGGAGATGGAGCTGAGCAGCGAATGCATTAGCATCAATCGTGATGTCAGTTGGTGCCAGACCGGTAGTGGTAACCGTGAAGGTCTCCATGTCGGTGGTTGCATCGTAGCTCTTCGAGACGCGCTCGATCGTGACATTAGCAGGTCCTGCAACATCCTCAGCGAATGCGAATGCATCGCGCTTGAAGCTCACGTCGAAGCGATAGCCACGGACGTTAGCATTGCGATTTGCAAAGCTCTCAGAGAGCAAGATCGGAATGCGAAGCTCATCATTCATCGTAGCAGTGTACTGCTGGCCACCTGCGAGGCTTCCAACTGCAACTACCTGAGGAACAACATCACCGATACCGGTTAGGAGAACGATCGTATCCTTCGATACACCTTCGAGATCGAACGTGAAGCGAAGCGCTGCTTCTCTTACACCAGTTGCTGATGGAGTGAAGACGACTGGAACATTGATCGAGCTACCATTACGAGCGACGAGGATCGGCATTGTGAATGGCGTCTGCAATGCGAAGTCGGCTGCATCATCCCAGCCATTCACTACCGCATTCACAACCTGGATATCCGTGATCGTGATATCCTCGTCGGAGCTGAAGTTCGAGAATGAACCGTTGAGCGTTCTATCCTTACAAGTAAAGATGGTCTGGTAATCTGCACCCTCTGCTGTGAAGTTATTCTCGTTCGATGCAGCAACGACCGACACCGGAAGATCTTCCGTACAATTCGGCTTCTCCGTTACTACGAGGAATGTCTCGTTGAACGTACCGACCTGTGTGCCAGGCGTGAACGTTACTGTAACAGGCTGCACCGCGCCAACAGCAAGCGTGAAGTTCGTTGGGTTGAGTGTGTACTTGTTCGTGGTCGTGCCCTGTGTCACGATGTTCGTGACGACCAGAGGTGCAGTACCAGTATTGCTGACGTTGAATGTTGCCGTCTTCGTCAGGCCAGTCTTGATGCTGCCCATATTAATAGGGGCAGTAACGTCGACTGCAAGAATCGGAGCAATACGGCTACCGGTCACGTGCGTGATCGGAACAACGCCCTGTCGTGTCCATGCGACGAGATCGGCTTCCACCAGCTGCGTGGTCGTACCTGCGAAGTTCGGATCGAACTCTACGACGTACTGCACACCATTGAGCTTCGGATTGTCCTTTGGTCCTGGATCAAGCGCAAAACCGGTAGTGACGCGGCCTGCTGGGATCGAGTTGACGATCCTGAACGAGCCTGCACCTGGTCCGATAAGCGAGACGCTATCGACATTCATGATCAGATCGCCATCATTGTACAGTGTGTCTACGTACTGCGGACGATCGATACAATTCGTCGGTCCAAATCCCTTATTGATAACACTCAGCTTAGCACCCGGCTTGAGCGATATACCTGTAAGGATCGAGTAGTTCTTGTCAAGCTCCTTGAAGCGGGTCGGGATGTTGGTCGTGTAGTTGACCCTCAACGTATAATAACCGGTGTCCAGCGGCGCGAAGCAGAAGTTCAGATTGATCTTATTATTAGGCGCACCGGCAGGGATCGTGATCGGGAAGCGGGCCAACTCACTTGGATCCAGCGTGAACTCTGGGACATTTGTCGCAAAGTTATGAGCATAGATCGTGAGTGGATATTTTCCGCGATTCTCGATCTGGATCGGACCGCACTTTGGTCCAAGACCTGGCTCGACCAAACCGAAATACTTATCCGAAGCAAAGATCTTCGGGATAACGCCTTCGCCACGAAGCGCAAACTTGAACGGTGCGCAGAGCGTCTCGACGAGGAGGGTGTCGTTATACGTCATCGTGTCGAGCGCGTTGAAGCAGACCGTAAGCTTGATCGTCTCGCCTGGTTTGAGAATCTTATTGATATCGGTCGGCGTGACTGTGAATGCGCCCGCCTGTGCGATGCCCATGATAGACGCCTTGGTCACTTCGATGTCGCCCTGTGTCTGATCGTTGCGCAGCGTGATCTCGATGCAGCTATCCTCATCTACGAGCACTGGTGCGAAGACATACTCAGGCAGCGGCGTTGCGCCAAGCTTCGGTGCTTCGTAGAAGTACTCATAGACCGTATCATTATCGGCGCGGTCTACAGTATATACGGCTGCGTATGCG
>JBKJTP010000153.1:0-23808 GCA_046590195.1 Kapaibacterium sp. (SeqCode)
GCCAAGAAGTCGGATTACCGGAAGTTCAAGATCAAGACGGTTGTCGGTGTCGATGATTTCGAGTCGATGCGCGAAGTGGTCTATCGACGCTATTCACGCGCACTTGCGGAAAAGCAGGACATGCCCGATCTCATCATCATCGATGGTGGCAAAGGCCAGTTGTCCAGCGCCTATGAAGTGCTGAAAGGATTGCAATTGACGAGCATACCGGTGATCGGCCTCGCGAAGCGCCTCGAAGAGGTGTTCACGGTTGGATCGCAAGATGCGCTGATATTGCCTCGGTCATCGAGCAGCCTAAGATTACTTCAGCAAGTACGGGATGAAGCACACCGCTTCGCAATCACGTATCATCGTCACCTGCGTGATAAGCGCACGCTGCAGACGGAGCTCACCGAGATCCCTGGTGTTGGCAAGATCACATCGGTCAAGCTGCTGGAGCGGTTCGGGTCTGTCCATGGTGTGAGGCTTGCGACAGAGCCGGAGCTCGTTGAGGTTGTTGGGCTGAAGGCGATGAAGCAGGTCGTGCAGTATTTCAAAGATCAGGCATTGCTCGAAGCTGCGAATGCGCTGCAGAATGAACTTGCGCAAATCGAGGCTGGCGAACTGGAAGAAGAGTCTATGCCAGATGTGACAATAGAGGAGATCGATCTCGGTACCATTCCATCAAGTGATGAGCCTCGAGATAAAGAGTAAGCATACGATCCTCGCGATCGAGACATCGTGCGATGAGACGAGCGCAGCGATCCTGCGCGATGGTGAGCTCGCGTCTGTCGTGATCTCGTCCCAGCTGTTTCACAACGACTTCGGTGGTGTTGTGCCAGAGCTTGCCTCGCGTGCACATATGCGAGCTATGCTTCCGATCGTCAGGGAGACGCTCGCGAAGGCTTCCCTCACGCTTGATGATCTCACAGCGATCGCAGTAACGAATGCTCCGGGCTTAATGGGCTCGCTGCTTGTCGGCACGAGTTTCGCGAAAGGCTTAGCGTTTGGGCTCACCGTGCCGCTCATAGGAGTGAATCACATCGAGGCACATATCTTTAGTGCCCTGCTCGAGGAGGAGAAGCCGGAGTTGCCATTCATCGCGCTGATCGTCTCAGGTGGACATACGATGCTGCTGCTCGTTAAGGATGTCGGCGATTACGTTATGCTCGGCGAGACACTTGACGATGCAGCTGGCGAGGCATTCGATAAAGTTGGTAAGATGCTTGGCTTCGGTTATCCAGCCGGACCTATTGTCGATAGGCTCGCAAAAACAGGCGATCCGAAGTTCGTAGAGTTTCCTCGCGCGATGATCCACGAGAGCCATTACGACTTCAGCTTCTCTGGTCTGAAGACCTCGGTGCTCTACTGGTTCAAGAAGCAACCTGAGGTCAGCGGACAAATGCTGAACGATGTCTGCGCTTCCTTCCAGCGAGCACTAGTCGACACACTCGCGAGCAAGACGTTCAGGGCAGCGAAGGAGCATAAGGTGAACTCCGTAGTGGCTGTGGGTGGAGTCAGTGCGAATAGTGAATTGCGTTCACGGTTTGCGAATGATGCAACGAAGCTCGGCATGAAGTTCTTTACACCGCGTCCGATGTTCTCGACCGACAATGCAGCGATGATCGCGATGCTGGCAGCGCTCAAGCTGGAGCGTGGGCTCATCGATGATCTTAAACTCCGAGCAGCCCCGCGAGCGCCGCTTGCGCAGAAGACAAGATTGTAAAAGCCAACTCCGCACTCCGCACGGGCCTAGAGGACTGCGGAGTGCGGTGTGAAAATAGCGTGTCATCCTGAGCGATGCGCAATGGAGTCGGAGCGAAGCGGAGACGGAATGGAGCGGAGTCGAAGGATCTCCCTGGATGTTGGAGTGCGCCAGGGAGATCCTTCGACTCGGCTTTGTTTCAGTTGCTACGCTCCTTGCACTCAGCCTCGCTCAGCATGACAGGCGAGAGATATTCATTCAAAAGACGGGACACCGCACACATGCGCCAATCGAGTTTGATCGGTCATACGATCGAGATCTATTCTAAGTACGCCGATAATCCTGAGAAGCCTGCGGATTCGCTTATCCGCCAATTCTTCTACGAACGCAAGTATCTCGGCGCCAAGGACCGCCGCTTCATCGCCGATGCTTACTTCGGTACGATCAAGAACAAACTCCGTTGCGAAGCGCTCGCGACCGATGCAACGGGCGACCGTATCTCGCACCGCGCACTGATCGTCGCTGCGTATCTCATCGCGAATGCAGGCGTTGTACCGCAGTCGATGCAGGAAGCACTTGCCGAGATCAACCTGACATTCCCGATCGAAGTCTTTGAGGCCATGGGCGACCGCATGCGCGAAGTGCGCAGGCTGAGCGCGCTTGACCCAGCCACACGCCTCTCGACAGGCTACTCCTTCCCGAAGTGGTTCGTTGAGCGATTGTCGAATGAGTATCCGATCGAGGAGGTTGAATCCATTCTCGAGTCGTTGAACGACGAAGCGCCAACAGTGCTTCGCGTGAACAAGCTCGTGCTCAACACACGTGATGAATTGCGCGTCGAGCTGGAGAACGAGGGCTGCGAGTCAACGCTGTCGCTGATCGCGCCCGATGCGCTTGTGCTGCCGAAGCGCTTGAACGTCATGGGACTCAGCGCATTCAAGCGTGGTGCGTTCGAAGTGCAGGACGAGGCCAGCCAGATGGTGGCGCCATTCGCGAGTTTCGAGAAGGCATCGATCAAGGCGCTCGATGCATGCGCAGGTGCAGGCGGCAAGACGCTCCACCTCGCAGCGCTACTTCGGAATAAGGGCGAGATCTTCGCGACAGACGTCGAAAGTTACAAGCTCGAAGAATTGAAGCGTCGTGTCAAGCGTAGCACTGCGCAGAACGTACGGATCGTGATGCCTGACCAGAAACCGAAGATGCTCGGCGACGCAAAGAAGGAGTGGTTTGATCTGGTGCTGCTCGACGTGCCCTGCTCGGGTACCGGGACGGTACGCCGGAATCCTGGCATTAAATGGGTACTCTCGGAGCAAATGCTCGCTGAGCTGGTGGCGAAGCAGCATCTGATCTTGCAGGAGAATATCCCGTACCTGAAGCCTGGGGGTAAGCTCGTCTATGCCACCTGCTCGATCCTCCGCGAAGAGGGTGAGGACCAGGCAAAGTGGATTCTGGACACCTTTCCGGGGCAATTTGAGCTAGAGCAGGAGCTTCGGACGCGTCCCGACAAAGAAGGCTGCGACGGGTTTTATGCGGCTCGGCTAAGACGGATCTGAGCTTTCTAAAAGAATTTACAATTGTGCATTTATTTGAGAATTCTCAGCCGTATATTTGCATATAGGGCGTGTAGGTCCTATGGGTTCTATAGGACGTATCGCGTAACCGATCCGACGACAACGCTACTCAGAAAGAGATGAGCTTCCCGACACAACTGACAGTGCTGCGCATCTTGCTGGTGCCGGTCTTCTACGTGCTCTTCGCCGTAGTTGAGCCTGCACAGATGTTCTGGGCCGGATTAGTATTTTTGATCGCTGCACTCAGCGATTGGTACGACGGATATATCGCACGCCGCTATAACTCGGTCACCGCGCTCGGTGCGTTCCTCGATCCTCTCGCTGATAAGCTCCTCACCAGCACCGCTCTCATCGCATTCGCCGCGATGGATCTTGTGCCGATGTGGATGGTGCTGATCGTTGTTGCTCGCGATGTTTATCTCACCGTGTTCCGCATCGTTGCAGATAACATGCGCAAGCCGGTCAAGACAAGTTCAGCCGCCAAGGTCAAGACTTTCCTTCAGATGGCGTTCATCGGCTATGTGCTGGTCGCGCTGATCATGCTCGATGGCACGATCGGTCAGGGCGCCGCAAAGCTCGCAACGGTGCTGCTCGATCAAGCGACGCTCTACGTGTTGATCTCGATGCTCTCGCTGATCACCGTCTGGACCGCGATACAGTACACCTACGACAATTGGGCAGTGTGGCGCTCTGTGACGCGCCGCTATATTCTCCGCCGCTCACCACAGAAGCTCTAACGCCGCGCCTGTGCGTCCTTCGGATCCTAAGACGAAAATCCCAGCGAACGGATCTGCCAGCAAAGAGCACGTCCACTGGTTTAAAAAAGCTCGATCCCGCGCCTGGGATAGATCCAAACTTGATCTAAGTCCCGTACCTCGTTGGGCATTGATCTCGGGGACGTTCTTCATGGCCGGGCTCTTCCCGATCGCCTCCGGTACGTTCGCAAGTCTTCTCGCTGCCCTGCTCGTTCACTTCGTCGAGCCTCTGCAATCGGTGATCCCGCTTGTGGTTGCCGCGCTGGTCTATCTCGGTACTGGCATAGCTGCTTCGAACATCATCGAGCGTAAGCTAAGCCTCGATGACCCCAGCATGATCGTAGCAGATGAGGTGGTCGGACAATGGATCGCGCTGATCCCCTGGACGATCTACGGCGGTTGGAAGCATGCGCTCATCGGCTTCATCGCTTTCCGCTTCTTCGATATCGTCAAGGTCTGGCCGGCTTCTGTTCTCGAACGCCAGCATGGCGGCTTCGGAGTGATGATGGATGATGTCGTCGCGGGTATCTACGCGAACATCACGACGAATCTGGTCCTAGTCTACTTACTCTCTTAACTTCTCTTACTTCCGATGGCTGTTCTCGCTGAAGTGATCTCGATCGGGGATGAACTGCTCATCGGGCAAGTGGTCAACACCAATGCATCGACCGTATCGAAGGCGCTTAATAAAGTTGGTATTCGTGTTCCTCGTATCACAACCATAGGTGATAATCCCGCAGCGATACGTATGGCATTCGAGCGTGCATGGGCTGAACATGATGTAGTTATTGTGACGGGAGGCTTGGGACCAACGCACGATGACATCAGCAAGGCGATGGTCTCCGAGTTCTTTTCTGCGCCGCTGGAATTCCATGAGCCGATCTTCGAAAAAGTACGCCAGCGATTCGAGCGGTTGGGTGTAAGGAAGATGCCTGAGTCCAATCGCTCGCAGGCGATGGTGCCGCAAGGCTTTGTCACACTTCGCAATGATGTTGGCACAGCGCCAGGATTGTTGTACGCGAAGGATGGAAAACTCTTCGCCATTCTGCCCGGTGTGCCGCACGAGATGGAGTTTATCCTGAAAGATTCGCTTCTCGAGCAGTTGCACACGTGCTTCGAAGGCCGTGGCCTCGAAGCGATCATTCACCGCACTCTTATTACTGCCGGTATCGGCGAATCGATGCTGGCTGATAAACTCGGCAACGTTGAAGAGCTACTTCAAGGTGAAGCGACGCTTGCTTTCTTGCCACGTAGCAGTGGTGTGAGATTGCGCATCACGGCCATCGGCGATCGCCGGACAAAAGTTGAAGACGCCCTCTATCGCATCACGAAGACGATCTACGATCGGGTCGGAATGCACATTGTTGGGCAGGACGATGCATCGATCGCAGAAGCAGTAGTGCGATTGTTGGAAGAGCGTGGCGAATCGCTCGCGGTCGCCGAGAGCTGTACAGGCGGGATGCTTGGTGCAGCACTAACGGACGTCGCGGGCTCCAGCGCGGTCTTCGAAGGTGGCGTGATCTCTTACAGCAATGAGGTCAAGCAGTTGCATCTGGATGTGCCGCAGGAGATGCTTGACCAGTACGGTGCTGTCAGCGAGCAGGTTGCATTGGTGATGGCGGAGAAAGCTCGCGAGAAGTTTGGCTCGACGTACGCGCTCTCGGTCACCGGCATCGCAGGTCCGGGTGGCGCGACGGAGACGAAGCCTGTAGGCCTTGTCTACGTGGGGCTCGCGCAAAAGGGACAGCCTACGGTCTCGCGCAAATTCCAGTTCATCGAAGACCGGAAGATCAATCGAGAGAGAAGCGTCGCTTCTTCGCTCGAGATGCTGCGCCGCAGACTTACCAGTCAAGAAGATCTTTACTCGCTGTTAGACAACAGCCGTTAGTCTGGCTTCCTCAACAGAGATCCTTGGCTCGCTGACCTTTCGGATCAGCAGCAATCCAGCAATGAAGAATACGATCAGCGACAGCACTGCTTCGCGTTGTCCGAACAGATCCGACATCACGCCGAAGATCAGCGGCCCGAACACCGCGCTTGCCTTGCCACAAAAGCCATCGTAGAAACCGAAGAACTCTGTCGTCTTCTCTGGCGGCGTAAGTTTCGCCATCATGCTGCGTGAAGCGGATTGGCTAGAGCCAAGTGCTACCGCAGCGAGTGCTCCAACTCCGTAGAAGAGGCTGGCATCCGTCGCGAAGTACGAGGCAACACTAACGACGCACCAGATCACAAGCGTAATAATGATCGTGCGCCTCGGGCCTTGCTTATCCGTGATGAATCCAAAAATGTATGAGCTGATCGCAGCGACGACCTGGATCATGATGAAGAACTTGATCAGGTCGGCAGTCTCGAAGCCAAGTGTGTTCTTCGCGTAGCGTCCGGAGAATCCGATGACGGTCAGTATCGCATCGTTGTAGATGAAGAATGCAAGCAGGAAGCGCGCAACGTTCTTGTATTTGCGGATGCTGCGTATCGTGTCGATCGTGCGAGTGAAGCCTGCCCGGATCGGCGACCCGGTTCTTGTTTTGCCGCCTCCACTCCTAGGTGCGATTAGAAACAGTGGAAATGCGAACAACAGGAAGAATGCAGCGGTGATCAGGAAGGACTCTGATATCTTCTCCGCCTCTAGGAATCCGCTAAGTAACAGGATGATGACGAACCCACCGATGTATCCCGCAGCGAAGCCATAGCCAGATAAGCGTCCATAATGCGATTCGTCGGTAAGCTCTGGCAGGTAGGCATTGTAGAAGATGATGCCGCCTTCGAATCCTGCATTTGCAAGGATGAAGAGTCCCATGGCGATCGCGACCATTCCTGGCTGCACAAATGCAAGCGCAGCGGTGCAAAGCACCGTGACGAGACTGAAAGCGATCAAAAACTGCTTCTTCGAATTCGTGGAATCAGCGATGGCGCCAAGGATTGGGCCGGTCAATGCAACGATCAGCATCGAGATGCTCATTGCGATTCCCCAATACAGATCACCGCGGCCATCGGTCACGATGACATTACCGAAATAGATCGGTAGCACAAGAGTGACCATGATCACAGCGAACGCACTGTTACCAAAGTCGAAGGATATCCATGCAGGGATAAGTCCTCGCTTCCGCACTTGTAGGGGAGCGGTTGTCGTAGGTGCAGTCACGGTCGGAAGAGGCTTTAGAGAGAGAGCAGAGTCGCCGACTTACATCGTCCGGTCGATGAGTCCTCGGCCTGTTTTGTTCAGATTGCCATCTTCAGTCAGCTGCGTCATGACAGCGTGAAGGATGCCGTTGATGAACTTGCCGCTGTCATCTGTCGAGAAATCCTTCGCGATCTCGATCAACTCGTTGATCGTCGCCTTCGGTGGGATCTCAGGGAAATACCGAAGCTCTGTGATGCCGATCTCGATCAGGATGCGATCGATCAACGCGATGCGGGTGAAATCCCAGTGGCGAAGACGATCAGTGATCAGCTGCTTGGTCTCAGCTTCGTTCGAGGTGAGCTTCAATGTGAGCTCTCGCGCGAACTGGAGTGCCGCTGCATCGTCGCCAAGATCGTTGAGGACGAATTCCTTAAAAAGATCATCGACGTCAGCACCGTTCAATGCACGCGCGTAGAGCATCTGCATGACGCGCTCGCGGGCGAGCCTGCGGCGTGGAAGCTTCTTATCTCGCTCAATATCATTCTCGAAGATCTCATCCGACTCTATCTTAGGAGCGGGTGACTCGACATGATCTTTGCTCGAAACGGTCTGATCTTTTCTCGAAGCGGACTTCACTTATTTCAAAGTACTCGCACCTTGGCGATGGACGCAAACTAGGAAAACGATTTTATCTCGATCCAGCGCAATTGCCGGGATGCAAAAATACGCACTAATTTCCAGCGACCCTTGGTATCAGCGCTGGAGGGATCAGTAATAGCCAAAGCGGAGGCGGTTGTCGATCGTGCGCGCGTTGTTCTTGGCTTTGAGCAGCCAGGCCTTGTACGCCTTCTCACGCTCATCGTCAGTCCGAGCTTCTGGTGCAAGGCTGAGCTTTAGAGACTTATCCTCCATCATCAATCGCTGAGCACCGACGATCCCAGCGACAACGTCCTGCTGCGTCGGGTCGTAGAGTGCTGCGTGCAAAGCCTCGGGATAGAACGTACCGCTTGAATCCGTGAACTGCTTCTTCAGAAATTCCGGTGGAGTATTCACCAACTCAGCTTTGACTTCATCCTCGGTCAACTTGAGCTCCCGCTTTGCGATCTCCTGACGGGTGAGTATCGCCTCTAGGCACTCATCCCATGCAGCGTCAACCCACTTCGTCCAATCAGCTTCACTTGCGATACTGTCGCGCGCAGACTGCCGCATGATGTCAGCAAGGATCGTGCGGTAATCGGAGTAGGTGATCACATCCCCATTGATCACGCCAACGGTATCGGTTGGCTTATGCTTGCGAGGTTCGACCTTCTTCTCGACCTTCTTGACCTCGGTCTTGGGCGCTTTCTTCTTTTGTGCGATAGAGTCATGCGCGAAAATTGCGCACAAACCAAAAACGAGGATCGGGAGGAGACGCTTCATTAAAGACAATGGATTAGACCAGTTAGATCAGTAGCCACGAGGCTAACCGTCAGGCAAAACCGGGTCTAAGCTGCGATAGTTGGTGAGTTCACATTCACCGGCTCATTCTCCAATTCGGCAACGGTCTCATCGCACATGTAATCGACGACAGCGCGGATATCGCGCGTCTTGTTCCAGACATCCAGCTGCCTATCGGCTCCGGAGCCACGCTCGAAGAATTTCATCACGCTGTAGCATTCCTTGCGCGAGCCAAGATCGTCGACGACGTCATCGATGAAGTCGAGCATCTCTTCGACGAGCTGCTTGAAAGGCACTTCCTCTTCGCGACCAAAATCAACGAGCTTACCATTGATACCGTAGCGTGATGCACGCCATTTGTTCTCGAGGATGAGCGCGCGGCGATACTGGCGGAAGCCG
Organism: Kapaibacterium sp. (SeqCode); assembly: GCA_046590195.1. Lineage (GTDB taxonomy): Bacteria > Bacteroidota > Ignavibacteria > Palsa-1295 > Palsa-1295 > JBKJTP01. Next base: position 8,968 of record JBKJTP010000153.1, read on the forward strand.
AGATTGCGAGCGCGTAGCTTGTAAAGCTTGGCTGCAATTGCCTGCATGATCGCTGCAAGAGCGATCGTCTCTTCGACACGCATCTGCGCATCGCATACACGAACCTCAAGTGTCGGGAAGATCGGATGCGGACGAACATCCCACCAGATCTTCTTGCCCGTATCGATGCAACCGGTCTTTACCAGTAGCTTGACGAAGTTATCGAACTCGCTATAATCGGTGTAGGAATCGGGGATATTTGTGCGAGGATAACGATCGAATACTTTTGTGCGGAAGCTCTTAAGTCCCGTATCGCCGCCAAGCCAGAACGGACTGTTCGATGAGAGCGCAAGCAAGTGAGGCAGGAAGTACCTGAACTCGTTCATGATCTGGATCTGCAGATCGCGGTCCTCGATCCCGATGTGCACGTGCAAGCCGAAGATAAGATTTGCGCGGGCAACAAGCTGCATCTCTTCGATCAAGCGATCGTAGCGCTCGTTCGGGAAGATCTGCTGATCGCGCCAATCAGCGAACGGATGCGTGCCTGCCGATGCGATCTTCAGTCCCTGGTTCTCGGCAAGGTCCTTCAAGAACTTACGAAGTGTGCGAACTTCTTGCTCAGCCTCCTGAATGTTATTGCAGATGCCTGTCCCGACCTCGGCGACTGATTGGTGGATCTCGGGCTTCACCCGTTCGGCGATGATCGTCGAATTTGAACCAAGCATCTGGAGGATATGGCTCTTAAGATCGCGGGTGACCGGATCGATCAGCTGAAATTCTTCTTCAATGCCGATGGTAAGCGCTGGTGCCTTTTGCATAACAGGAACGGGTAATTACACTTGGATCAATAATCAAACCCACGAGAACCGGAGGCTCTACGCATTAAGAGAGCAGAAGTTCTTTCCAACCGGTCTTCGCAGTGATCTTTTTGCGGCCTTTCTTTGCCAGGGAGATCAAGTATTCGGCTGCGGTCTGCACGACCCACTCGAAATTTTCATCTCCGACCGAGGCGGCCTCAGCATCCGGCGCTGGGTTCGTGAAGTCGATAGCATACGGGATGCCATCCTGAACAGCAAATTCGACGGTATTGAATTCATAACCGAGCGTATTGCAGATCGTCAGGCAATCCTTCTCGATCCGCTTCTTCATTTTGGAATCCGGCGAGAAGCCTGCGGCATAGCGAAGATGGTGCGGATTGCGCGGCTCGTACGGCATAATGCGTACATGCTTTCGCCCGATCACGTAGCACCGGTAATACTCTTCGAATTCAACCGACTGCTGTAAGGTCATGACCAGTTGATCGGACTCGTCGTACGCCGCAAAGAATTCATCTGCATCGTGCACCTTATAAACGCTCTTCCATCCGCCGCCAGCATGAGGCTTGAAGAACGCAGGGAAGCCGATGTATGCGAACATCTCTTCCCAGCCAAGCGGGAAGCGCATATTGCGGAAGGAGGTGTCACTTGTGTCAGGCGGCATGTTCTTGCTAGGCACCAGCGCAGTGCGTGGCACAACGATGCCTGCCTTCGCACATGCTGCATACGAGAAGAACTTCTCGTCGGCGCTCCACCACAGCGGGTTGTTCACGACGTGCGTACCTGAGAGGAGCATGTTCTTGAGCACCGCGCGATAGAACGGGATGTCCTGGCTGATGCGATCGAGCACGACGTCGTACTTCGATACCTCATCCATCTTCCAGTTATCGATCGAGCACCATTCGCAGGCGACTCCATCTTTCTTGCCCAGTTCATTGATGCGGTCGCGAAGAGCAACGGGAAATGTCTGCTCCATGCCGAACAACAGTCCGATAAGCGGCATAGCGGGGTGTGGTTATGTTTTGCGGATCAAGTCTGCAGGCTTGGGCCTGCGCGTACAATAAGGGAATCCTACAAATATCGGAATAAAAGAAGCGGGGAGCGCAGATACAGCCGAGAAAACCTAGCGAGGGTAAGAAAATAGAAAAGCCCCTGACTCTCAGGGGCTTGCTGCGTGCCTCGGTAGCAGTCGCTACACGACGTGAATTACTTGCCGACCTCGATCTCCAACGGGGCCGTACGGCTGACTTCTTTACCAGCGTTCTTGACGGCCATGGAGAGGCTAGCCTTTCCGGGCTTGAGGTCTGGGGGGGCGATGAAGTCCAGCGCCATGCCGCGAGGGGTGATGCTGCACTGCTCTACGTAAACGCGCCATTCCTTGCCGTTCTGATTGATAAACAAGTAATTGGCCTGCTCGACGCGCTCCCAGTCGTTCGAGATGCGCTTCAGAAGACGTGTGTATTGATCAGCTTTGTCCAGCTTGGAATAACCGACGTTATGCTCCAGCTCCGCAATCGCGATCTCCTTTGCACGCTCGAGTACGGCGGTTGGGACAAAGCCCTCACCGATCAGCTTGAACTGAGCGAGCGGCGTGATGCTCGAGCCCTGCAAACGCAGAAGTTTTGCTTCGTAGGTGCTATTGACAGTGAATGAATACGGCACACTCGCGTCTCGGACATTCACAAGAAATAACGATGCAGGGCCTTCGTCCATGCCGGTAGGGGCCATGAAGGTGGCGATACAGCTATCGCCGAGAGTCTGATACGAGCCTAGTGACGTCCAGACCTGCTTGCCCTTTTGCTCGATACGAAGGATCGGAATTTCCGACTGCACCCAGGCGATCAGTCGCTCTGCCGTGCACTTTGCCTGCGTGAAGGGCTTCTCCGGATCGGGATTCTCGAACACGATAAAGCCCATTTGTCCAGGCGAGATCGTCTTAGGATAGCTATAAACTTTGAGTCGTTTAGCCGATGCGTTCGTCGAGATGCTGACGCCAATGAGGAGCGCGATAAGCGCGAGGAATGTACGATTCATAGCTGTAGAAGTGCGAAGTCTTTATCGGGGGAGGCTCAGTTGCCTGATCGAGGAGCATGACTGTGCAGGCTCGGGAGGCTAAAGAAGCAAGCTTCTGTCGAGCTTAATCGACACTTTGTAGAGGGAAAAGATTCTGACGTCGAGGATTGCCTGAAAACGAAAAAGGCCAGTCGTGAGACTGGCCTTTTGAAAATCTGTGCCCTATTGAGCGTTACTGAGCTGGCGCCGGAGCCGGTGCAGCAGGAGCAGTCGTCTGAGGTACGACTGGAGTTGAGGTCTGCGGAGATGGAACAGCCGGGGTCGCAATCGGTGCTGGACCCTGCTGTATGGCGCTCGGCCCTGTCGTCGCGCCATCTGGAACGAGGAGGAGGTTGATGACGAGCACCAAGAACATGAGAATGGCGGCGAGATAGATCGTCGCCTTGACAAGGAAATCCGCTGCTCGGCGAACGCCGAAGACTGCACCTACGCCGCCTGGCGCGGCCAATCCGCCTGCGAGGCCCTGACCCTTTGCGGCCTGAGCGAGTACGACAAGAGCGAGGAGGATCGCTACGAGGATCGTGAGAATAATTGCAACCGTATACATCTGCTACGTAAAACGTTAATACTAAGATCGATGGCGCTTGGGCTAATCGGCTGAAAAAACCACTTTATTACGCCTTTGGGCCCACCTTTGAAAGAACGGAGACAAGTCAACAGATGGGTCGGAAAACAATTCCTACGCATCCGTCCAAGTATGTAGGTCCTATGCGACCTAGACCTATAGGAGCCATAGGACCTATCGATCAGGCTCCGAAAAAATCCTTGTGCAGTTTCCTCAAGGCCGGCACCGATCGCTCCTGATCGAGTATCGCGACAAGACTATTCTCGATCGGAAAGATCGCGAGAGGCGCATACTGCCTCAACGACTTGAAGAAGTGATCGCGCAGTTCTTCGCTGTCGCTGCCGTTGCGGAAGATGAGGGAGACAGATGCCAGCGGCTTCTTATCCTTTGTCTCCGGAAAGCGATCCTTCGTTCTTGCGAGGAATTCATTGCGATCCTCCTTGCGCAAGAATGCTGTCGTCTTCTCGCTCGAAGAGATCGTATGCAACACCTTCTGGAATGCAAGGCGCGATCGCTTAGCATCGAGCGGCGTGAGCTTGGCTGAAGCTGCCTTTGCAAGCGCAAGCATTTGGACACTTACCAGATTTTGTTCGACCGCAACTGCCAGCGGCTTCAGTCTGCCGGAGGCCTGCTCACCAGTAATAGATGTTTGCTTTGACTTCGTGGCTTTTGGTGAAGCAACCTTCAGCGTGATGTCATGCTTCGCCTGCTTCAACGGATGCGCTACCAGTGGATGCAGGATTCGCGCGCCACGCCGGCCAAGTTCTTCAGCCTCAGCAAATGAAAGCGACTTGATAAGCTTCGCCTGTGGCACTAGCTCAGGATCAGCGGTAAAGATGCCCGGCACCGATTTCCAGAGCACTACTTCTTCTGCATTCAGGGCGCGCGCGAGAATGGTCCCGGTAAGGTCAGAGCTCTCGCTTCCCATTGTCGTCGTCCGGCCATCGCGAGTAGCGCCAACAAAGCCTTGCGTCAACACGATGTTCGATCGCTCCAGCCACGGCATGATCGACTTCTGGGCGCGTTGCTCGATCTCCTCCATGATTGGGGAGGCTGAGCCGAAGTCCTCGTTCGTGATGATAACCTCACGCGCATCGATCACCTTCAGTGGCAGTCCACGCTCTTCGAGCAGCACGCTGATCAGCGCCATCGCGAGGGCCTCACCTTGAGCGAGCACAGAGTCTCGAACGCGATTAGTCAGCTCGCGGGTGATCGAGATACCCTCGATCAATGCGACAGTAGCTCTTGAGACTTTCGTGATCTCCTCTTCGAATCGCTTCAGTGACGGTGGCAGCAATCGCAAGGTCGAGGCGAGCTGATCGTGCGAAAGCAGCGTCCGATCGAGATTCTCAAGCGCCTGGGCAAGCGCGCCATCGCGGGCGAGCTCAGCCGAGCGCTGCAACTGGCGGGTCGTGTGGCCGATCGCAGAGACGACGACAACGACGCCGTGCGTCAGGTCCTTGCGCTTGGATCTCCGCCGAGCGGATCCGATCTCGGTAACATGCGCGTCGCGGACCAAGCCGACCAGCGTCTCCAGACCTCGCGCTGTGCGCGTCGTTGCTCCGCCAAATTTATAAACTACCAAGGGAAATACTGATTAGGATAGAGGACTCGCGAATTCTGCTCCGCTTCATAACCTTTGAGGTAACAAGATACATTCGGAATTCGTAATTCCTAATTCGTAATCATCCCCTTCGAGCCGTTGTAACTTTGCAGTGGTCACATTTTGCTCGCGTTTCTCCCTCCTTCTGGTCAGATATGTGGAATGTTCTTTTTTACGATTCTCTCGATTCAACGAATACATTTGCTTGGGAGCAGCTCTCTCAAGGTTCGCTTCGCCATGGCGACGTGATACAGGCGGCCCACCAGACCGGTGGCCGCGGCAGATTTAACAACCGAAATTGGGCTGATGAACCGGGCGCATCGCTGCTCATGAGCATCGTACTTACCGAGGTCAATGCGAGCATCTTGCCGTTGCTCTCGTTTGTAACAGGCCTCGCCGGAGTCAGGGCGCTACGGAGAGGGCAATCCGCAGTCCACGGTGATCGAATTAGATTGAAGTGGCCCAATGACATTCTGATCGAGCGGAAAAAAGTGGCCGGTATCCTGATCGAGAATTGCTGGAATGGCGCTGAGCTGAGGGGATGCGTAGTTGGCATCGGCATCAATGTCAATCAATCGAGCTTTGAAGAAGCACTTGCGAAGACGGCGACCTCGGTGAAGCTCGCCTTCATGAAGGAAATGGTCGTCAATGATCTCCGCGACAGCATTCTTGCGGAGCTTCGATCGTTGCTCCACCTGGATCGTAATGATCTGCTAAAGCAGATACGCAGGGAGCTCGAATGGATGTCAACGATCAAAGGGCTATCGGTGCATTTGCTCGAAGGACTCGATTACAATAATGCACAATTCAAAGGGATCACGGATGACGGCGCATTGCTGATCCAGCACGCGGATCAGACCACAATGGTGTATGCGGCAACACTGAGCTTTTCGCGATAGACTACGATGCCTCATTGGCTGATCGATATCGGAAATACAAAGACTGCGCTCGCCCTACTCGTAAGAGGCGAACTCACCTCACGATATACGGTACCAACATCGGCGCTGGAGAACTTCACGCTCGACTTCATCCGAGATGATGGCAAGGCGCTCATATCATCAGTCGTACCGATTGCCACAGAGCGGCTCCAGGAGATACTCAAAGATCGGGGCATCGCTTCGCGGGTGATCACTGCGGCCGATGTGCCGATGGAGAATCAGTACGAAGAGATAGAGAAGCTTGGTACCGATCGCATTCTCGCAGCGTATGCAGCGTATGAGCACTATGGCAAGCCACAACAGAAGAATGTGATCGTCGTGAGCCTTGGAACTGCGACGACATTCGAGTGCATCTCTAGCGAGGGGGTCTATCTCGGTGGTGCCATCACGCTTGGTATTGGCAGCATCATCGATGCGATCCACGAACGAACTGCGCAACTTCCAAAAGTGCCGTTGGACGTGCCTCAGTCAGCGATCGGAAAGACTACGATGGCCTCGCTCCAGTCTGGCATGCTGAATACCCAGCTCCTCGGCATCCGCGAATTCACACACACACTTGCGGCCGAAGCTTTCCCATCCGACAAGCCTATCGTCATTGCCACCGGCGGACTAGCCCAATTCACACACACACATCTGCCAGGACTCTTCGATGATGTGGATCAGGATCTGGTCTTGAAGGGTCTGGCTCTCATGGCCGACCGCCTAAAATAGCGCGTACTGGCCAGTTGAATATAGAGCTGGGACGAATTTACACACACACGTGAGCCGGTCCTCCGTAGGGCCACTCGGCAGAGTGGCCGAAATGCGGCCACGGGCGGTGGGGAGTGCTGAGATCTCATGCGGGAAACGCTACTGAGACATTTGTCCCACGCACGGCCGAGTCAAACACCTGAATGTCGCGTCCCGCTGTTCGGCCACTCTGCAGAGTGGCCCTACGGAAGTTCTGCAAATATACGAAATAAAAAGTCAAAAAGCAATACTTTTCAGCCGCTATTTATCCACATTCGGCATTTAGTCTCAATTCTGATATTGCTCGAATGTCAGCCTGGTTGTGGCTCCCAGGTTCTCCATCCTGAATCCTTCCAGCACCCGGTCCTCGGGGATCTCCATCGTCACCCGGTAAAAATAGCTTTGAGCATCTGACATCGTCGGGTCGAGCTCATACTTGCCCTCTGCGATCGCTTGTGCAAAGTACGGCACTCCGAAGTGCGCCGCGACGCCTCTTGCCCGGTTCAGCCAATGCCTGCCATTGGTGAGCGCCGTGGTGTCCTTCGTGATCAGGACCAGGTCGTCAGAAAAAAGCGCGCAGCCGCCGCGCTTTCTCCTGACCTCATCGTCACGCCAGTTGATCACTGCCGTGTGCTCACTCTCGATCCACTGCACATCCTTCGCATCCGGCACGCCACGGATCGCCGCCATCGTCAGCTTGTAATAGCTCGTATCGAACGCGCACTCGATCGCTACCGTATCCTCGACCGGCACCTCTTCGCGGTACTCCGCCATCTCCTGGATCCCCTTGTCAATATCGTGCTTTTCCGGATCGCAGGAGATGAGGAGGAGGGCGAGGAGCGGGAGCAGTAATTTCATACTCAAAGATACGGCTCAGGGATCGGGCACCCTTCAGTCGGGCGGGCGTTGGAATTAGCGTATAGCAATTTGTTAGCCCACTAAGCGATGTTTTACAGGTTGAATATTGATCTGCGCTCCGCTGCAAGCGAGTTCAAAGAAGAACAGATGTTCGAAACCCTCGACGCGGCCGAGCGGTATTATCTCGAAACTCGCGAGCGATACGGTGCGGCCGGAGTGAAGGTCGAATCGCGCTCATCCATCAGCGAATATCTTGGAGGGTCTCAGATGCAGTGCTGGACTGTGCGCAGGCACTTCGAAGAGAACGTCAAGCGCGAGTTTGTTTGGTGGAGGAAGTAGCTTGAAGACGGTCGGCAATATTGCGCTCTTCGCGTGGATCGGATTGATCGTCTTAAGTATGATCCTTCCGTTTGTGCTTAAAGGCCCAGCGTCCCGATGGATGTTGAAGCGCAGACGCAAACTTCAACTTGTGATTCTAACACTCATGATCACCTGGATCATGCTCTTGGGGCTTTCAGGAGTCTTCAAGTTGGATTAACGCTATGAGAACGATAGGATTGATCGCCCTGACCCTCTGGCTGCCTTTGATGCTGTTCTCCATCATCGCTAAGACGACGAACTCCGTCGCGATGAACGCCGTGCTTCAGCGTCACGAGCGGATGTTCAACATCCTTAATGTCGGCTTGATGATGACGTGGATCGTGTTTCTTGCGCTGGGCAGGATATTCGCACCTTAAAAACTTACCACTGGTATGTCGACTCCTTCAGGCAGGTAGATTTTTGCGTGAGTAATATCCATCCGATCGGGCATCGGCGTACAGTCGATCTGCGAGCGAAGCTTTTCACCCATATCTGCTGGCCGAGACCCAGCACGAATAAATAGTCGCTTTAGATCTAGCTGCAACTCTGCTGTGAGGTTGCTTACTAGCGGCTCTGAACGAAGTGTGGCTGTAGCAATAGTGGCCTCGATGCGGATGGAATCACCTGTGGGAATTCTTATGATCTCGAACGGTACCGTCCCTTCGAAAGCGTAGATAACTATGCTATCGACGCCCTGCGGGATTGCCACAATTAGCGTATCATTGATCTGATTCTTGACCACTGGTCCATTCGGACCGCATCCATCATCTCCAATGGTGCAAGCACAGAGAATAGAAGCCAGAAAGAAGGCAATTAGTATTCGCATATATGTACAACAGAGTTCGGTGGTCAAAGTTACGACCTGAACTCTCCCCACTCGCAAGCCGTTATTCTCAGCCGTGGTGCTTTGACCCCCGCTCGTGAGGACACTTCCTCAGAGCAGACAGCTTGCTGCCACGTTAAAGAAGAAGCTAAAGCGTCCAGAATGTTATCTTGCTGAAGAGTGAGAGTGAACACCCGGAAGGTCAAAGACTCCGGGTGTTTTTTTATGGGCAGCTGTTTATTGACGGCTCAGGTCGCGTCGGGAGATTGCCACGTCGGCTCCATCGCTTTGGCGATGGACGCCTCCTCGCAATGACAGGCCTTTTGGGGAATTGCGAATTGTTGTACAGATATGAAGAGCTTCGAAGAACTGATCAAGGAGAGAGTGCTGGTGTTCGATGGCGCTACGGGTACGAACCTGCAGACGCAGAATTTGACATCGGAAGATTTCGGCGGCGAGCACCTCGCCGGCTGCAATGAGTATCTCGTGCGCTCGAAGCCTTCGGCAGTTGAGAAGGTGCACGAGGATTTCCTCGAAGCTGGTGCCGATATCATCGAGACGAATAGCTTCGGCTCGACGAGCATCGTGCTCGCTGAATACGATCTGCAGGACATCGCGTACGAACTCTCGAAAGAGTCTGCTCAGATCGCGCGGCGCATGGCCGATAAATATTCGACACCTGAGAAGCCGCGCTTCGTTGCCGGCTCGATCGGACCAACAACAAAGCTTCCGTCGCTCGGACACATCGAGTTCGACGACATGATGAAGTCGTACTACGAGCACATGGCTGGCCTCGTCGATGGCGGTGTGGATCTCTTCATCATCGAGACGTGTCAGGATCTGCTGCAGACAAAAGCAGCGCTCGCAGCAGCGCAACAACTTTTCGCTGATCGCAAGATCAAGCTTCCCGTTATCACATCTGTCACGATCGAGACGATGGGCACGATGCTCATGGGCACGGAGATCGGCGCTGCGCTTACGGCGCTCGAGCCATTCGACATCGTAACGATGATCGGTATGAACTGCGCGACGGGTCCGAAGGAGATGGAAGAGAACGTGCGCTATCTCACGCAGAACTCACCGCTTCCGATCTTCTGTATGCCGAATGCAGGCTTGCCGGAGAACCGCGCGGGTGTTGCACATTATCATCTCTCGCCTGAAGAACTTGAGAAGTGGATGGAGCACTTCGTTGTCGATCTCGGCGTGAATGTCGTAGGCGGTTGCTGCGGCACGACAAAGGAGCATATCCGTCATCTCGCGCAACTTGCTGAGCGCATCAAGCCGAAGGAGCGTACATTCGAGTGGACGCCATCGGCATCGTCGATCTATTCGACCGCTGCAATGCATGTCGATCCAGCACCTGTGATCGTTGGTGAGCGCTGCAATACGAATGGCTCGAAGAAGTTCAAGGATCTGATCCTCAAAGAGGATTATGACGCCGCCGTTGCAATGGCGCGCGAGCAAGTCAAAGAGGGAGCACACATGCTCGATCTCTGCGTAGCCTATGTGGGACGTGATGAAGTGCGCGACATGAATGCCGTGATCTCGCGATTCAACACGCAGATCACTGTGCCGCTGGTAATTGATTCGACAGAGTATCCAGTGATCGAAGAAGCGCTGAAGCGCTATGCTGGGCGCGCGATCGTCAACTCGATCAATCTCGAAGATGGCGAAGAGCGCATGGCTCATATCCTCCCACTGTGCAAGCGCTATGGTGCTGCGGTCATCGCATTGACCATCGATGAGGATGGCATGGCAAAGTCACGCGAGAAGAAGTTCGAGATCGCCGAGCGCATCATCGATCTTTCGATCAACAAATTCGGTATGCGTGAGGAAGATCTGATCTTCGACACGCTGACGTTCACGCTGGGCTCTGGCGACGATGAATTCCGCAAGGCCGGCATCGAGACGATCGAGTCGATCCGCATGATCAAGAAGGCGTATCCGAAGTGTAAGACGATCCTGGGTGTCAGCAACATATCGTTCGGACTCAACCCGCACTCACGCCACGTCCTGAACTCGGTCTTCCTGCATTACGCGATCGAAGCCGGACTCGACATGGCGATCGTGCATGGCGCGAAGATCATGCCGCTGCACAAGATCGATGAGCGTGGCCGTGAGCTCGCCAAGCAGATCATCTTCGATGAGCGCGTTTGGGAGCCGGTGGCTGTGGCAGCATGAAGCCTGTGACAAATAGAAAAAGCCAGCTATGCTGGCTTTTTCTATTTGTAGAATTCTAGATTATCGAGTGGTGACTTTCATGTTCTCCAGCACAATTTCTGGTAACCGTCCTCCTCCAACAACCTGCTTAGCATCGAGTATCTCAATGCCTACAAGTTGCTCGCCCTTCGTGATGTTCAGCGCTACCTCATCGCTCAATCGCAGGGTGCGAACCTCGTGCTCGCCTTCAAGTAGGCGAATATAGAGTGCATCTATCTCGCTGTCATAACTAATCTTCATACAATCACCTAAAAATAGAACGTGTATACCGTGATTACTACGATCTCCTGCTCCTCTTCTACGAACACAGGTGCCACCTGTTTAATTGGGTAGTAGTGGCCAGCCCAGTCTGCTTGAAACTCGTAGTTGTAACGTGCCATTTGGCGGTTCGCTTTGGCCAGTTCCCTATCGCCGGATCGAATTGCCTCCACGATCTCAGGTTCTGTCGCCCCACGCTCGGCAGCCTGCTCCGCTGCGTGCTTGGTCAATCGTATGGGTTTGTCCTTCATATGGCAAAGTTACGAAGTATTCAAGCTGGCCCACCTGTGCGGACACTCCGTCCCCCCATGGCACATCCCTTGCACCCGGATGAGCTTCAAGCCGTTGCAGGCTCTTTAGAGGACAGCCCGTCCCAGCAAAGCATCAGGGAAGCATGAGAATGTAACCTTTTTTGCAGGGTAGGTGTCGATAAGAATGATAGCCGTTTCATTAACCAGAAAGGTTGTGAGTGCGGCGTAACAAACTGACCAACCTCAGCTTCTTATTGTAGGGAGAGCACGGCTAGCCAAGATTGGCTGATTGCCCGAGGTGAGCTATGAAACGCAAGATCAAGAAATACACGGATAGAAGTTTTTGGGGACCGATCGCAGCCGGCGTGCTAGCGGTCTTGGCTATTGCTACATACAAACTGAGCACCTCTGAAGCAGTACCGCACAGAGAGGCAGTGATCATGGCACCTGCCAGAGTGGAGTCGACTTCGCTTGCAATGCAGGCCGATGCTACTCCCGCACCCGATTTCGCGCTGAGCGATCTCAACGGCCAGCAGATCAAGCTTTCGGATTACAAGGGCAAAGTAGTAGTGCTCAACTTCTGGGCTACCTGGTGCCCGCCATGTCGTAAGGAGATCCCTGATTTCAATGAGCTTCAGGCGCAGTATGGCGATAAAGGGCTTCAGTTCATCGGCGTGGCACTCGATGAAGAGGGCTTGTCTAAGGTAAAGAAGTGGACGTCGACGAATCCTGTCAACTACCCCGTTGTCATCGCGGATGCCGCAGTCAAGAAGGCTTACGGCGAAATGAACGCGATCCCGGTGACCTTGCTGATCGATCGCCAGGGTATCATTCGAACAAAGTACATCGGCATGCGCCAGAAGGCGATCGTCGAAAGCATGATCGCACCGCTTCTCGCCGAGCGATAAACCGGCAACAGACAAGAGTGTTTTCTGTCTTCTAGATAAAAGTGAATGGGGTTGCAGCAATGCAGCCCCTTTTTTATTGCCCTCCATCGAAAAACTCTTGGTATCTTTGCATGGATGTACACAGAGTTCGATCGAGTCATGATGCGCCGCGCGCTTGCACTGGCAGCGAAAGGGAAGGGATATGTGAGCCCGAATCCGTTGGTTGGCTGCGTCCTCACTCGCGATGGCGAAGTGATCGGCGAGGGCTTTCATGAGCGCTACGGCGAGCCGCATGCAGAAGCAAACGCCATCGCGAATACTCAAGCGAACGGACACGACATCGAAGGCGCAGATCTCTATGTGACTCTTGAGCCATGCGCGCATTTTGGCAAGCGCCCGCCATGTGCAGATTTGCTCATTGAGAAGCGCATCAAAAGCTGCACGATCGCCTTGCGCGATCCCTATCCTGAGGTCGATGGCAAAGGCATCGAGAGGTTGAAGGCTGCGGGTATCGAGACGAGGCTGGGCCTGTTGGAGGATGCAGCTCGCGAGCAGAACCGTTTCTTCCTCAAGCGCGTAACGACAGGGTTGCCTTATGTCACCCTGAAGATAGCTCAAAGCATTGATGGCCGTTCAGCGCTCTCCAACGGCGAATCGAAGTGGATCACTGGCGAGGCCTCACGTAAAAGAGTGCATGAACTTCGAGCGGAGTTTGATGCAGTTCTTGTCGGGAGCGGGACTGTCCTCACAGATGATCCTGAATTGACCGTAAGGCTTGCCGAAGGCCGGAATCCGACGCGAATCGTGCTGGATCGCGAGGCGCGATTGCCGCCAGCATCAAAAGTTTTTAGCACTCACGCGCCCTATCTTCGAGTGGTGGGCGAAGGACTAGCGACATCAGAGCATGATCTTGAGATCGGTGAGCTAGGGGGTAAACTCTCGTTGTGGATCTTGATCGATGCAATCTCCAGACGTGGTATCTCAAGCGTGCTGATCGAGGCCGGTCCAAAGCTCGCAGCGTCTGTTATCGATGAAGAGCTCGCAGATGAGCTCCATTTCTTCACCGCACCGATCGTGCTGGGCAGCGATGCGCAGCCCTCGATCGGAAGCCTCGGGCTTACTTCACTTTCTTCGGCCGGGCGGTGGACACTTCGCGCCGCCGAGTTGTTCGAGGGTGGCGATATCCTGACAACCTACCGGCGATCTCTCACTTAGCATAGTTTTACTAAAGCATTATATGCTCATTTCCATGACCGGCTTCGGCCGCGGCGAAGCGACACTGCAATCGAATGACGGCGCAACGATCTCGATCACCGTCGAGGCGCGCAGCGTCAACTCACGTTTTATCGAGATCTCGGTCCGCCTGCCGCGCTCGATCAGCGAGCGCGAGCTTGAAGTTCGTGAGACCGTCCGCAAGAAGTTCGAGCGCGGTAAGATCGCAGTGAATGTATCAGTCACGCGTCAAGGCGCTGAGAGCATACCGCTGACGATCAACGAGTCGACAGCGAAGGCATATTTTCAATTGCTCGATAAGCTTCGCACCGTTACTGGCATCACCGCTGAAATTCAGCTTCGCGATCTGACTAGCTTCAGCGAGATCTTCCAGAGCGAAGAGGCAAAGTCGGACGCTGCAAAGCAGGAGTGGGAGTCAACGGTGAAAGCTCTTGCGCAGTCGCTCGAGAACATGAACGAGATGCGAAAGCAGGAGGGCCGCGAGCTCGAGAAAGATCTTCGCGCCCGTCTGGCGGATATGGACCGCCTCGTCACCGAGATCGAGGGCCAGACCAAAGCCACAGCGCAAGAAGAATTCGACAAGTTGAAAGAGCGCGTTGTCGAGCTAACGAAAGATGTGAACGTCATCAACAACGAGCGTCTGGAGTTCGAGATCGCGATGGTTGCTGAGAGGCTTGACATCACCGAGGAGATCGTGCGCTTCCGATCGCATGTGAAGTTCTTCCTCGAGGCAGTTGAGGCGCCAGAGCCAGCTGGTAGAAAGCTGAACTTCATTCTGCAGGAAATGAACCGCGAGGTCAATACGATGGGCTCAAAGACAAACATGGCGGATGTGGCACACCGTGTGGTCAATATCAAGCAGGAGCTGGAAAAGATACGCGAACAGGTACAGAATATCGAGTAACCTGACAGCGCATTAACCCGTATTGATATTAATGTTCAGGATCACACGCAAATATTTACTTGGTCTCATGCTGGGAGCCTCGTTGCTTCCATTGAGCTCTTGCACCGCTCAAAGTGCAAAAGACGAAAAAGCTACCAAAATGGTAGTAGCGGCAACGCTTGACGAGGTGATCTTTAAGCAAAAGATGGCGATCGCGGTACGTGATGGCTACGCAAAGCTGCCGATCGGCGATCGTGTGGTTGCGATGGGCAAGTCGCTCTTAGGTATTCCGTATGTTGGTGGCACACTTGAAGTCGATTCGCTGAACGAGTCACTTGTCACCAATCTTCGTGGTCTCGATTGCGT
>JBKJTP010000188.1:0-4521 GCA_046590195.1 Kapaibacterium sp. (SeqCode)
GTCGAAGGCTTCACCAACCTCCTCTGGACGCTCTACATGTCGACGTGGCATCTCCTGCCAATACCGCCACATCTCATGAGCCTGCCGATACAGCTTACGTCGCTTGTAGCGCTCATCATCGCAGGTACGCAGATCTACAAGATCATTGAACGTGTCATAGAAGGGGAGTGGCTTCGCATTGCAGCACTTGCAATGGCGGTCTTCTATTGGCCACTCATACTATGGTCGCTGCTCGGGATGGAGGTAGGCATCATCACAATGATGCTCGCGATCGCGGTGCGGATCGTGATCACGAAGCAGTTGGATACCCGTAATCTCCTTGCGCTCTATGGATCGCTGGGAGTGATGACACTCGTACGATTCGATACGGTCATTTATCTCGTCGCGATCTCGCTGTATCTGATGTGGCGAGACAAGGCTTCGCGCACGCAGCACATCGTCTATCTCATCGCAACGCTCGCTATCTTCATCGGTGGGCAGACCGCGTGGCGCCTGTCATACTACGGCGAGTTTTTCCCGAACACGTATTATCTCAAGGCCACTGGCTTTAATGTCCTGCACCGCATCACGCGCGGACTCTATGAGCTGTTCCACTTTGCGCAGCAGCCCGGACTTCTTCTCTTCGTCTTGCCGATCGCGTGGAATCTCTGGCGCCGCACCGCGCAGACGAATCTCTTCCTGATCCTCATTGGCACAGCCGCTCTCTACAGCGCATACGTCGGCGGCGACGCCTGGGAGTGGTACGGCGGCGCCAACCGCTATCTTATCCCCGTAATGTCGCTCTACTTCATGCTGATGCTCAGGTGCTTGCAGGACGTCTGGGAGATGGTGCGAGATCGCTTCGTATTATCTGCAAAGCGTCAGACAGTTGTTGGAGTGACATGCTTCGTGCTGATCTATCTTGGCTTTAACACTCCGAACATTAGTGCATGGGATCCAACCAGTATTTATGAGTTGCTCTTGGTCGGGAGACCATTTGAAGTGCGTGAGCACCTCGCAAGGGTGGAGCAAGCACTATGGTTGGACAGACACACTGGGCCCAAAGCGAAGATCGCGGTGACGTGGGCCGGCATAACTCCCTACTTTAGTGATCGAACCTACATCGATCTGTACGGCAAGTGCGACAAGCATGTTGCGCGGACAGAAGGACGATACTGGTCCGGCTCTCCCACGTGGCTCGGCTTCGTCCCGGGCCACTCCAAATGGGATTATGAGTACTCCATCGGCGAACTGCAGCCGGACGTGATCGCGCAGTTGGTGGAGCATGCAGCAGAACCAACTGAGCTCATTTCGACGTATCAGATTCTACAGATAGGCGATCAGGTCGTCTATGTGAAGCAGGGATCAGCGTTTCGCAATGGGAGCAACCCGACGACAACACAATGACGAGCAATCGATTTAATTGGGCAAGTGCAGAGAAGGTACTTACCCTCGCTGTCGGAGTCAGCATTGTCATCGTTCTTGTGCTGCAGCTATCATCCCTCTATGTCGCTCCCGTTCATAACTCACAGTTATGGTTCGGAGACGAGAGTTGGCTGATGAATGAGTACCGGGAGCAGATGACAAGCGGCGTGTTCAGTCATCCCGGTGCAATTGCAAGTTCTGTGCAACTCGGCAATCCATTCCCGTTCACTGCGATGTGGGTGACGTCTTTTCTTTACGGAGGAACTGCTCTGTTGTTTGATCACGCAAATCTTGTTAATGTAGGACGCACGGTATCAGCTTTGATCGCACTCGCGGTCGTTGCCATCCTGTTGTGGCGTTCAAGCAGTCAGTCCCTACTGCCAGCGCTGGCAGCAGTGGGCATGATGATCTCGTGTCGTAGCTTCCTCTATGCGAGCCACTGTGCACGATATGACATATTCAGCGCGCTTGTCATCCTAATTGTCTTGCTATACCTCGGATCCAGAGAAGTGCTGACGAATAAAGAGCTCATGATCGTAGGCCTGATGCTTGGGTCGAGCTTACTCATTTCGGCACACCCGTTTGCGATCCTTGCATTGCCGATTGCTTACGCAGCATTGAGAACGTCATGGAATCCAATCAAGCTCGCGCCATTCTTTTTTAGCGTGATCTTCGTCCTCGCGGTGCTCTATGGCCTTCACTTTCTGACGCAGCCAGCTCTGCCATCTGCACCGAATGTTACATATAGCGTCGGTGATCAACCAATACTGCATCCATTCTCGAAGTCATTCCAGCGACATAATCTAACTCGCAAGTACGAATTGCTGAGAGATCATGCATTCCCAGTATTTTTAATGCTAGGTGTGATCGTCGCTGGCGCCGCACGTGCGGCACGGGCGCAGCGTAAGTTGCTGGTCTTGTGGACGCTACCAGTTGTAGGTTGGTTCTTCCTTGAAGGCGGCGCACTCAGTTATCTTGTTTATATCTTGCCTGGTCTGGCGCTGGCTTGCACTGCAGTATTTCAGTCATGCGGTGTAGGCTTGCGGAGCGTAGTGACGATTGGGGTGCTCGCGCTCTTGACCAATAGTGCTGGTGAAGCGCTTCAAGCACTTAGCGTCGGGTCCACGCTCACAAAAGAGATGGAGGCTGCGATCAAGAAATCGGAGCCATACCTTCAAGATATGCCCGTGATCGCAATGAACGCTGCGGTGAGTCTTCTAGAGAGCGATCCAGTTCGTGCAAAGATCGGCGTGTATAGCACACACTTCGTTTTGCTGCCATTAGTCCCGCAGCGATCTAGGCCTTTGCTTGGTAGCTTGCTATTATTCAACCGGCAAGACCACCCAGACTTTAATTGGGAAGCTCCTATCTTGCGATCTGAGATCCATGATCCGAGCGTTGTTCTCACTGGGCAACTCCTCGATGCTGGTCGCAGCTACTTCGAACCGCTTGACGGCAGTCAAGATACGCTACTTTTACAGCGCCTTGACCTTGATACCTTCATTCAGCACTATCGGCGGTGAGATACTAGGACGGAGTAGAGTCGGCCTTACTCTTCGATCTCGGAAACATCTTTGCGAAGATCGTAAAGGATCTCGTCTCCCCCCACATTGCTGCTGGAGCGAAGGACCTCAACGGAGAGTACTGACTTGCAAACCATAGCGAGTCAGTGTTTGAGTTAAACAAAGGTCCGCCATGAAAGTGGTGATTGTCCCTGACTTCGTAGGAGCGCAACACAATGAGTTCTGGCTCGTACGAAATAAGGATGCGCTTGAATGTCTCAGCATTGTTTGGCGAATGCTTCGCAATGTTAACGATTCCTGGACTCACGAGACCCGCCATGTCGAGGATACCACGATCGGAGTAGTAGCCGATATATCCGAGGGGTTCTGTTAAGACCATTGCAGTATCAGGCGTATGGTGCCTTAACCACTCGCCTACGGCTTGCCTCGTCGATATCTCAATCTCTTGGTATGCCTTGTCTTGCGGTATCGAAGAAGTCAAGTGGACTATTGCGTACCCACAGATGATTGTGCCAAAGGCCACTTGCACTGCTGGCTGGAATCGTCTAGCATTTCTCGTCCTTGCTACCGATTGGATCAACCAGCAGCCACCGGCTACGCAGGTGATGAGAGTTGCCCACTTGCATGGTGCCCAGTACCAATCAGCGAATGGGGCATTGCCAAAATAGAGAACGCCGCTAAAGACAATAGCATAGATTGGGAAGATCATGAAGTTCAGTGCTCTCTTCGCGATTATACCAAAGCAGCCTCCCGTGAACAATGCGGCCTGTGCTAGTGACAGAGGTGTCCAACTCCCATTTGTGACGCCAGCGAGCTGAAGCACTTCGCCGATTGCGAAAAGTGAGAGATCACGCTTCGCTGCATCGATCGTAAGTTTTGCTGCAATAGTATTGGGTATGGGGGAGCCGAAGTAGATCCATGCGAACACGATCCACGGTAATACTACCACTGCAGCCATGGTTAGCCATTTCACGATTGCCGTAATCGCATTCTTTCCGCTGTCGTACTCACAGATGGCGACTGACAAAAGCACCAAGCCTGTCCAGGCAAGCGTGTCTGGCCGGGTTAGCGCCAGCGCCCCTGCAAGCGATCCACTTAGATAGAAATTGCGCTTCACGGCGGATAACCAGCATCCACCCATGAGGAATATTACCAACGCAGTCTCCATTCCTCCACCTGAGAGCCACACCGTTACGGGATTAACCGCAAATGCGATTGATGAGATGACCGCAACGACCTCTCCGTGTTCGCGGATCGAATAGTATAGGGTAACGGCTGTACCCAGACATGCCAACACAGAAATAGCGTCTGCAACCTGAATGATCGAATCACCGCCGAATAGCGCGCTACCGCTCGCGATCAAGAGAGTGAAGAGTGGAGTAGTGGTGCCGAGTACCCTCTCTCCTACGTTGAAGACCATGCCATGTCCTGCCAGGATATTCTCAACATATCGAAACGTGATGAGAGAGTCCTCCATCTGACGTCCTGTGTACATCTTGTACCATACCCATAAGGACACGGCAGCTAACGACAGAAGGATGCCGATGGCAAACTTTAGGTGTTTGTACATCAGCATCCTCTCGTGAAAGCGCTT
>JBKJTP010000269.1:0-16327 GCA_046590195.1 Kapaibacterium sp. (SeqCode)
CTGATCGAAGGCTTTGCAACAGGATTCGTGAATCTTGATGTAGTATCGAACTCGATCTCCAGCTTATCTCGGCCCTGCACAAATTTCTTCTCCGGCACTTGCACGCGGATCACTACGGAATCGCCATTGATGCCGCACATTCCGCGCGATGCAGCAAACGGAAACACTGGGCGTCCGGACTGTCCGTTAACGATGAACGAGAGACTAACTTCATTGTCATTCTCATTCGATTCAGAGTACTCCTGGTCGGGATCTAACGTGATACGAAGGCTGTGCTGACCGAGCCGATTCGTATCAAGTGGCAGACGCAGCGTGATAGTGTCCTTTACATGCAGGAACGGCAGCGTATCGCGAACTTCGAGTAGGATCGTCGATTCATCGCTAACCCGGATCGTGACCGGATTCAGCGCGGAATATCCATAGTTGTGAATGATCGCCTCAACTTCAAACGTCGCTTCATCAGCCTCAAATACGTTACGTTCATCGCCCGCCGCGCTGCGCAACTTTATGTCGGCGGCCTCAATGTGAAGCTCGGGCTGCGGACGAAACACAAAGGCCATCGCGGCATCTCCAAGGATGGAGTATTGCAGTCTACCATTTTCGGCAAGATTGCCAAAGCTCGAGAGCGAGGAGAGCACCTTTGCAACGGTGAGCATCGACGCGATATTCAGCCTCTTTGCATCGTACGTGGTGTCCTGAAAGAGCGAATCTTCGCGAAACATCTTGAACAACCATGCGGATAGCGTGAAGTCAAACGTGACCTCACCAAATCCGGTCGTACCAAACGCCATCACTACCCCACCGCCACGCGTACGCAAGAAGGCCTCATTCAATGTGATCGAATAGGGCTCGGCAAATGCTCCAGTTCGGCACGAGAGCGTGATGAACAGCGGGTACAATCCCTGATTGCGATAGAGACCCGGATCGCCGAAGAACACATCGGTGATGAACGTTGCACCATGACCCGCGAAGTGCACCAGCGATTTGCCTTCTCTTAGCTCACTTTGAAGACGGGGTACTTGTGTCACGTCGGTCTCGTGGAATACCTGTCGTGGCACACGAGTATCGACAATGTTCATCGGAGGGAAGCGAAGTCCTCCTTGATAGTTTGAATGACCCGGAGGGAATTCAGTATAGATCGTTACTTCCTCGGCAAATCGGAAGTGCTCGAATTCAGGTGGACCATTGCCACCGATGACGAACATGAACTCGCGATTCCATGCTTCTGGCGGACGTGACTCGTATTCGACGAGCTTTGAGACAAACGCTTCGCCATCCTCGACCGTCTCAGCCGGGATCCGTGCGATGATGACCTCGGGAAAGAGTGAGTCGATGCCCTCACCACTCACGGTAGTAAAGATGTAATCGCTTGCTGGTTTGCCAAACGTTGGTACAAGCGAGCGATGAGTTGTGATAGGATCGGAGGACAGTTCTGGTGCGGTGCGATTGACCTTAGGATCCCAGGTGCCATCGCCAAAGAGCGTTACGAACGCTGGTGGCGTACCCGAGTAATTGTGATACGCATAATCAATGAAGCGGCGGATCGCCCAGCTCTCGTCCGAGCCGAACGAGAATGCGTTGAATACCTCTTCCGTCGTCACAACTTTCGAGCGAAGCCCAGCCGCTTCCCTTCTGAGCTTTAGCTTGTTCGCCTGAGCACCTGTATTGTTGTCGTTGAAGATCGGATGGGTCAGTACGATGTAGTCTGCACCATTTAACTTGTCAAGGATCGACCACGCTTTGCCATCTTGATTGATCGCTTCGAGCTTTGCAGGCTTGAGGAATGACTGAGCTAGCGCGCCAACATATCGAGCATCGCCATTTGGCTCGTCAGGAAAGACGAAGGAGCCACCAACTGATTCTCTCGCGAGACGCGCGCCTTCTGTTAGGTTATAAAGCGTCACGCCGGAAGCATCCGGCTTAACGTTGTAGCTACTCCCTTGCGCAGGTATGACAAAGTCGAGCTGGTCCAGCGCGATCGCAGTATCTTGATTAGCGGCAATCGGGGAGGGCAACTGAACGCGATAGTTCTCAACCAATACCTCGTCAAGCGTTGAGGTTGTGCCGAGTGAAACGATCTCAACGATGTTCTGTCCTACGCGCAACAGTCCTGCGCTGACGGTTACCGTCCTGCCAAGCGAGTCGTAGGCATTAAATGACTGCTCGTCAACCACTTGATCGTTCAAACGTATCTGGATGCGATGATTATCAGGCATGCTCTCATCGTAAGACGAGCCATGCACCTGATAGGAAAGATCGATCGTCTTGCTTTGCGGATCACGAGGCAACGCACTCACAACGAACGTGTCACGCAAGTTCTGCGTGGCTCGGAGTCGCTTCCAGATCCATCGCTCGCCTGTCACCCATTGTGTGCGGAAGATCGTCTCCTGATCGTCGCGCCGGTCTTTGCCATCGTAGAGATCAAAGTCGCGCTCGTGGTGCAGCGTGACGATGCCTTCGTCGATCGTGGCACTCGCAGCCGGTAGATCCCTCAGCGTATATCTCTTTGGTGTACCACCAGTCTTGCTTGATGTCGTCAGCCAATACGGGTTGACATCGGTCTCGACATTGTAGTGCTCACTGCCTATCCCGCGTAAACGTTCGCCATAGAATTCGATCGCTGTGAGTTTACCGCTTCCAGCTTTTTCGATCCAGATCGGAATTTCAACACCGCGATTGATCAGGCGCACCTGATCGGCATCCCACGTGCTGACATCGAGCGATGTTGCCCTGAGTTCATTCGCGGTCAAGCGATACAGTCCATCATGCTTTACCGAGAGCTTGATGTATGGTGCGGACTGATCGATCCAGGCGATGATACTCTCATCGAATGCCTGAGGATTCGCGCCCTTGCCTCGTGGTACCACAAATGGCCCAGCAAAACGCTGAATGTCCTGGCTGTTCAGGACGAGATTGCGATAGACGTGCAGGAAGTGCCCATCGCGGAACGCCGTCTTTGCAGCCGATGGCGCAGAGTAAGTCAACTCGATAGTAAAACTCTCTAAAGCTTTGCTCTCACCGTTTGCGTTGAACTCCACCAGCGGCACTTGCACTTGCACCATCGTAACCTGGCGCATGCGGCCAGGGCCGACAGACTTTAATGGCTGAACAGAAGCGCGTTGATACGTCACAGCGTCGTAAGTTCTTATCGAAGTCGTGTCATCAACCTGCTTTGCAAGCGGCACGAACTTGATGTTGCCGATACGACTTTTCTTTGAAACGATATGCTTCGTGTTCAACTCAGTTGCACCAGCCGGCACTGCAACGGAGAAGCTAAGATAGGGAATGGCGGGTTCGCCAGGTTTGCCAATGTTTGTGATCGCAGCACCGGCGGGCAGATCGGCTTCGGTTAACTTAGCCCATGAGACCTGCGAGAAGGCAATGCCGGTTGCATTGACGACGTGTTGGTCGCTGCTCGTCACGAATGCAGATCCCAGCTCGATCCTGACAGACGTTGCCCACTTCGATCCGACATTCCTGGACGCAACCGCGATCGCTGGCTGCTTTACCTTTGTAGCGTATGAGCGGACGGCAGGCGACTTGCTCGGCTTCTTTATTTGCGTTTTCGCGACCTGCGACTGGCCGTGCGCATCGAGAGATACCAGCACGGATAGGGCCGCAAACACGATGGCAAGCGGCAGCGAGAGGGCTTTCAGTTGAGACAGTTTGAATTTCACGTCCTAAAAACCCGCGAGTTAGTGCGAATGATACATGAGGGATGGCTTATTGACCCGACCAAGGTCAACGCCAGACTGTTGGAGAACGAGACGTCTATCGAATACCCTGCAATACGCGCTGCTTCGCTTCTTCGTAATAGTTCTGGTGCAGCGGATCGAGATAATCGAGCTTCTGAAAGTATGCGTTCAGGTTGTCTGGATAGAAACGAGCGAGATCTGCCAGCTCAGGGTACTTCGCTTCGAAGAACGTCCGAATGAACGGACTGCGGGCAAAGAAGCTGCTTGTGCGCTTGAGCGAGATCATACTGTCGATGACGACAGCCAGGTTCGCGCGAGCATCTTCAGGGTTCGAATTCTGCTGATCGAGTACCTTGTAGTTGTACTGCCACATCAGGTCACGATAGCCGCGGTTGTTGACGTTCAAGACATCCTCGATATACGCAAGTCGCGAGAATTGTCCTGTGCTCGAGAAGCTCTTATCCCAACCACGAGCCTGCGCTGAGGATCCGATGACGGCTATCTGGAGCGCTTGCTGAAAATATTGCGTGCCTTCCTGGCGCTTGTAGCTATCATAGTCGAGTCCGAGAATGACGTGCACGTAGAAATCGATCGCGCTCTCGAGCGGGCGCTGGTTCATGCCATGCTGGAATTCCTGACCGCGGACATACGGGAATTCGATCTTGTCATCGAAGAAGCGCGCCATGGTCGTGAGCTCGCTCGACTCATACAAAGGCCGGGTGCTTGAGACGAACATCTGGGCGTTGTACACGTCGCCGTTGGCGCCGACGATGTTGATCTGGAAGCTACACTTTATCCGCTCACCTGAGAACGAGGTCGTCCATTGGTTGCTATTGAGGTAGGCTTCGAGATCGCTTTTGAAGTTCTCCCATACGATCCGTTGCTCCTCTGGGAGTGCAGTAATATTGAGCTCCACTATCGCATCAAGCTCCTGGGCGGTAGCTGTGCGTGTAGCAACGAGTAAAATGAGCGTCAGGAGAAGCTTTCGGACCACGAGCAGAAGATGAAAAAGTACCGTTTAAGAACCGGCTAAATCGAGCGAGAATCGGCCAAAATGGCTATTTTTGCAACCCAGCGTATATTGCGATAGTTCAGAAGCGACTAACTCTTGCATTGTCATCCTTTGGCTGGGACGACGAGGCAACAATGAACACGTGTCTTAGGTCTTGCCTATCGGTGGATCCACTGCCGCAAGACAAATTCACTTTTCTCAAAACTGAATGTCCTGGTTTACCAGATCGAAACAGAATATCGATGTTGCTAGCAAACGCGACACCGATACCGTCCCTGACGGCACATGGGTCAAATGCTCAGACTGCAAAGAGCCCATTTACCGCAAGCAGCTCGAAGAGAGCCTCTACACCTGTCCGAAGTGCAACAAGCATTTCCGTATTGGCAGCGATGAATATTTTGCCATTTTACTCGATAACGGCATCGAGCAGGAGATCGCACCCGGCCTGAAGCCTGGCGACCCGCTGACCTTTGTCGATACAAAGCCCTACCCTGCCCGTGTCGTCGAAGCGATCCGCAAGACCGGCCTTACTGAGGCCATCCGTGTGGGTCGCGGCACCATGGAGCAGATCCCTGTTACGTTAGCGGTCATGGACTTCGCTTTCGTTGGTGGATCGATGGGCTCCGTGGTTGGTGAGAAGTTCTCGCGGGGCGTGGACGTCTCGATTGTTACCCGCAGTCCATTTATCAATGTTTCGAGTTCTGGAGGCGCGAGAATGCAGGAGGCGGCGATCTCGCTCATGCAGATGGCGAAAACGAGTTCGAAACTCGCTGAACTCGCCGAAGCACGACTCCCTTATATCTCCATCCTTACCGATCCAACCACCGGCGGAGTGACAGCTAGCTTTGCCATGCTTGGTGACTTTAACATCGCAGAGCCTAAAGCCCTGATCGGATTTGCAGGACCCCGCGTCGTAGAGCAGACGATCCGCAAGAAATTGCCACCCGGCTTCCAGCGCTCAGAGTTCGTGCAGGAGCACGGCTTTGTTGACATGGTAGTCGATCGCAAGGAGCTGAAGTCCACTGTCGCGAATCTTCTTCGCATGACCATCCCGCGCCTGTAATGACAACCGAAACACAGCCTGTCGAGAGCGCCACGAAAACGGAGTGGAAAGTACGCGTCATCGGCTTCCCGATGGATCTTGGTGCTGGCCGACGCGGTGTCGACATGGGTCCCTCTGCGCTACGTATTGCAGGCGTTGGCGATAAGCTAGCTGCGCTAGGCTACACGGTGCTCGATAGCGGCGATGTTGACATCAAGACCGCAGAGATCCAGGATATTGCAAATCCGCGGCTACGGTATTTACCCGAGATCACGCATGCGTGCTCAGTGCTGGCTAGCGAGGTCGAGAGCGCTCTTGACAACGATGAGTTTCCGCTCGTCCTCGGCGGCGATCACTCGATGGCGATTGGGACGATCGCAGGTATCGCGGCTCACTGTAAAAAGAATAACAAACGTCTCGGTGTGATCTGGATCGACGCGCATAGCGATATCAATCTTCCCGATACATCACCGAGCGGCAATATCCATGGCATGCCCGTGGCAGTCTCGCTTGGTATGGGAGCGCCTGAGCTCACGAAGATCGGTGGCGATTTTATAAAGCTGCATCCGCATGAGATCGTGATGATCGGACTTCGTTCAGTTGATGAAGGCGAGCGTGCGCTGATCAAGAAGCTCAAGATCGAGTCCTACACTATGGCCGATGTGGATAAGCAGGGCATCCACCGCATCATCGCAAAAGTACTTTCCTCGATGCGTGCAAAGGTGGATCACCTGCATGTAAGCTTTGATCTGGATTCCGTCGATCCGATGTTCGCAAGCGGTGTTGGTACGCCGGTACCTGGTGGACTGACCTATCGCGAAGCTCACCTTATTATGGAAGCGATTGCTGATACTGGCTACATGGCGTCGATGGAAGTTGCAGAAGTGAACCCGATCCTCGACAACAAGAACGCAAGTGCTGAGGCGGCTGCAGAGCTCATTGCGAGCAGTATGGGCAAGCGTATCCTCTGATCCTCCTTACGTACTTCCCCTACAACAGTGAGGACGATCACAACCATTAAGGAGATGCGCGCGGCTATTGCGGCCTTGCGCGGTGCTGAGAAGAAGATCGGATTTGTCCCAACGATGGGCGCACTTCATGAGGGCCACCTCTCCCTTGTCGATCTCGCAAAGAAGAATAGCGATGCAACGGTCGTTAGTATCTTCGTCAATCCAACGCAGTTTTCACCAGGAGAAGACTTCGAAAAGTACCCTCGCACTGTCGAAGATGATGCGCGGATGCTCGTCGAGAAAGACGTCGAGTTTCTCTTCCTCCCAAATGCGAAAGAGATCTATCCTGAAGGTGCAGCGACAAGTGTGCATGTAGCTGGCATCACGTCAGAGTTTGAAGGCGCGATCCGGCCAGATCACTTTGATGGAGTAGCAACTGTGGTGGCAGCGCTTTTCAATATCGTCCAGCCTCACTTCAGTTACTTCGGGCAGAAAGATGCTCAACAGGTTGCCGTTGTCAAGCGGATGGTCAAGGATCTTCACATGCCGATCGAGATCGTCGTTGGTGAAACGGTCCGTGAAGAGGGCAGCCTGGCGATGAGCTCTCGGAATCGATATCTGTCAAACGAACAGCGAGCACAATCACAGCTTCTCTCAAGGGTTCTGTTCCAGATCAGGGACTCGCTGATCAACGGGACGAGTTTTGAATCCGCGAGATCGGAAGCTATGGGCAAGCTCTCGAAAGAGGCTCCCATCGCTCAGGTTGACTATCTGGACCTCGTTGACTCAGAAACATTTCAAAAATTAGCCTCGTTTGAGGGCCGTGACACGGGGACTGTTGTTCTGGCAGCAAGGTTCGGGAATACAAGACTGCTTGATAACATTCTAATCAAGCGTACGTAAGACTTAGGGATCAGGTATCGTTGAAAAGGTAACGCTCTGTTTGTAATTAGGTAACGAAGGAGGACACTATGAAGCGCAGTATGTTCAAATCGAAGGTGCACCGTGCAACGGTGACGCAGGCTGAGCTTTATTACGAAGGCTCGCTGACGCTCGATACCGAGCTCATGCGTGCAGCCGATCTCTATCAGTTCGAGCACGTCCACATTGTGAACGTCAACAATGGCGAACGCTTCGAGACCTATCTGATCGAGGGTCCTGCGGGCTCAGGAGTCGTGTGCCTTAATGGCGCAGCAGCACGCCGTGCAGCGGTTGGCGATGAGGTCATCATCATCAGTTATGGCGAGTACGAGGACTCGGAAGAGCTTCGCTACCACAAGCCGATCGTCGTGAAGGTCGACAAGGAGAACAAGATCAAGGAGATCGTCAATTCGATCGAAGCCTTTACAACCGTCTAAGCAAGACCTTTGATGGTCTGCTTTGGATGAGTTTTTGTAGAACCGGAGTCAGCATGGATCGTCATGCACTCCGGTTTTCTTTTGCACGTTAGATTTTATCGCATTCTCAGATATGACACAAAGCTCCCAACACCTTCCACTCGCAGCGGTGGTCATGGCTGCCGGACAAGGCAAGCGCATGCAAGACCCGACAAAGCCAAAGGTCCTCTACCCTATTGCCGGCAAGCCGCTGGTGAGTTATGTGGTGTCATTGTGTCAAGAGTTGGGATGTGATCGCACGATCGTGATCGTCGGCTATGGTCGTGATCAAGTTGCTTTATTTCTTGAGGAGAGCTTTCCAACCGTTGAGACCGCGATCCAGGATCAGCAGCTAGGCACAGGGCACGCGGTGCAACAAGCAGAGCCAGCACTCGCAAACTTTGAAGGTGACATCCTCGTGCTGTCGGGAGACGTGCCGTTGCTAAAGCTGAGAACAGCCCAAAGCCTGATCGCAGAGCACCGTACACGCAATGCGTTGGCGACCGTCTTGACAGTAGATCTCGAACATCCACATGGCTACGGCCGTATCGTACGCTCTGGCGAGAATTCGCTTGAGCGGATCGTCGAAGAGAAGGATGCGTCGGATGACATCCGTCAGCTTCACGAGATCAATTCCGGCATTTACGTATTCAATGCACAAGCCCTCTTCCCTGCATTGAAGGGACTAAAGAATCAGAATGCGCAAGGCGAGTTTTATCTCACCGATGTCTTCGCTTCGATCATCGCTTCGCACGGCTCTGACCGAGTTGCGGTGTTCAAAGGAAGTGACCCGATCGAGGTGAGCGGAGTCAACACGAAGGACCAGCTTCTCGAACTCGAATCCGAGTATCTCGCTCGCGCCTAGCCCTCAACATTTAACGCCACTCTCCTCTTCTGCTATCGATGTTGTGAAGATCACAAGACTATGAATAGAATCTTAGCACTCCTGGTCGTTCTCTTTGTCAGCTTTGGCAGCAACGGTTGTTCTTCCAAGACCGGCGTTGCGAATGCAAGCGATTCATTCATCGGCCACTGGGAGGGCTCGATGACTACCCCTGGCGGAGCATTGCGATTGTTCCTACACATCGAGCACGACTCTGCCGGAGCTTACAAGGCATTTTTGGATAGCCCCGACCAGCTTGCATTTCAGATCCCTGTTACGATCATTGATGTTCGCAAGGATACGCTCGATCTGAAGATCGTGAATCTGATGGCGAATTACGTCGGCAAGCTCTCGGCGAATGGCCAGGAGATCATCGGTCAATGGGAGCAAGGCACGAGCGTTGCGCAGCTGACGATGAAGCGCAATGACGACGTTGCATTCCTGCGTCCTCAGGAGCCGAAGGCACCATTTCCGTACACGAAAGAAGATCTTACGATAAGGCTTCGTGATAAGGGCACACTTGCAGGCACGCTAACACTGCCGCAGGGCAACGGGCCATTCCCGCTCGCGATACTGATCTCTGGTTCAGGCGTACAGGATCGCGACGAGACGATCGCCGGACACAAGCCTTTCCTCGTACTCGCTAATCATCTGACACGCAATGGTATCGCTGTCTTCCGCTACGATGATCGTGGTGCAGGAGGCTCGAAGGCTGTTGCCAATGTTGCAGCCGATGAAGTTGCAAAGGACATCGTCGAGATCATCCGAACACTGAGGTCGAATGGGAAGATCGATCAGAATAAGATCGGCCTTATTGGACATAGCGAAGGCGGCTTCGTCTCTGGCATTGCTGTGGGTCTCGAGCCAGCCATCAGATACGCCGTGTTACTCGCATCGCCGTCGTTGCCAGGAGATTCGATCCTCAAGCTGCAGTACGACAAGATCGCTGGCAGCACACTTCCGGAATCGATGCGTGTGCTTCAGCGCCGCTCGCTTGAGACGATCAAATCGATCAGTGATTCGGCCTCATTGCGCAGAGAGCTTGAGAAGCTTTATGTCGCCGCTTATGACTCAGCCGGAGAGCAAGTCCACCAGATGTATAAGACACCGAAGGCATTTGCCACAGCCAGTCTTGGACAGCTGATGTCAAAGCCGCTACAGTTTCTTGTGCGCTACGATCCCAGGACCGAACTCGCAAAGCTCACGATCCCAGTTCTCGCGCTGTATGGTGCGAAGGATATGCAAGTGCCTGCACTGCAAAACGAACCAGCAATGCGACAGGCATTATCCGGAAATGCGAGAGCCACCGTCACTGTGCTCCCCGATCTCAATCATTTATTCCAGACGGCAACGACTGGTGAGTTGAAGGAATACGGTACGATCAAGGAGACGATCTCTCCCGTGGCGCTGAAGACGATCACCGACTGGATTACGTCCACCGTCAAGTAACTACCACTCGATCACCGTTCGGATATACCAGTCAGGCTTCGCGCTCTCGATCAACTCCCATGCTACACCGCCTGAGATCGCAGATCCTGGAGCGAGTTCTGAGCGTAGCTCGACGCCAGCGCCTTTGTACCACTGCGTCTTGCCAAGTTCGGTTATGCTAACGCGTTGATTGTTCGCGGGCTGGCTAGCATACCACGTGCTTCCGATATCGAAAAAGTAGGTCAGCGAGGGATCAAGCGACTGAAGTGGCGTGAAGATATTCTTGAAGAAATTATCAGGCGTACGCAATTCAGCAGTGCCGATCACGACGCGATTGCCATAGACATACTTGCGAACACCACGCACGCGATCCTGCAATGTCGTTGCCATCAGGTTCACTCCGCCACTAAAGACGTCATAAGGCGTGAAGCCAAGGAATTGCTGAGGCAGTTCATCGCCATACTGAGCAAGGGCACGTCCATACAATGCGAAGAAGCTCTTTCTTGCTGGCGAGAATGGAAAGCGATAACTCAAGCCAAAGCGGTATCGCGAAAACGTGAGATCGCTCTTGTAGGCTTTGTCAGCATGAGTATAGGTCAAGCTCGTTAAGAGATCTGGCGACACGAAGCCCAGCTTCGCACCTAGCGTCGCTACGGTTGCGGTGATCGGACGGCGTTCGATGCTGGTGCTCGCATATTGCTCACCATTCCATGGCAGCATACGTCTGAAGTCGCCGCCAGCGATCAGCGCGAAGAACTTGTCGAGGGCGTCTGCTGTCGGCTGCACGATGACAATCCCAAGCGCCGCATTCTCATCACGCTGATAGTAAGAGATGTCGTCGATCATACCTGAGTAGCTCAGAACCGAGCCAACATTAACGATGATGCTTGGCCTGAGCGCATTGTTCTGGTACGCGATAGAGCCGCTGAATCGCTTGCTCTCGTATCCCCAGTCCACAAATGTTGCGAGGTTGTGCTTACCCATCGGATCAGCGGCAATGTTAATCAAACCGTATCGCACCCCGAGATCCCCAGAACGTGACTTGTCACTCGCAATGATCGGCAGCGTGATCAACGGCTTCATCGCGCCAAGCGAACTGTAGCCTTCAGGCGCCGAAGCATTAACAGCCAACAACGAATCCATTGGTCGAGTTATCGCAGGCCACGCTACATCACGCCAGGCAGTGTATCGATCACGAAGCCTGAGCGAATCCGAGAAGCTGATTGTATCGGTCAGAGGCTTAGCAGAGATCCAATACAGACGAATATGATTGCGATCGTCGAGCGAAGTGACGAGCAGTGAATCCTTCTGCTTCGACCAATCCCAGACGGTCAATCCGCCAGCGACATCAGTAACAGGCTGCTTGCTGCCTGGGCGAAGTGACTGCGTAAATACATTCGGGACAGCGTTCTCATACGAAATGAACACCAGTTGCTCACCATCGGGTGACCACACCGGATAGCGGTCGATGGTTGAATCTCGCTGAAGATAGCTGATCGCTTTCGAGGCGAGGCTCATGATCGCGACATCCCGTCTTCCCTGCTTATCAAAGATCGAGAATGCGATGGCATCGCTCTTCGGATTCCATCGTGGCCAGTAGACAGAGATGTCCGGATCCTTGAAGGTGGTGAGTTGCGTGATCGCATTGCCGTGCCGATCGAGCAACCAAAGATCAGAGCCGGAGAGCTTGTGCTTTACCGTAACGATGTGCTTGCCATCAGGAGAGAAGTCGGCGTCTTCGTAGTGGCCGTCTGTTGTCAGGCGCTTCAACCGCTCGGTCTCAACGTCAAGCTCAAAAAGATCATACAGCAGACTCCCATGCGCGCCATAGCGTAGCTTGGAGAATAAGATCGATCGGCTATCAGATGACCACGACATCATGCCCTCGATGCCTGGCTCTAGTTCGATGTACTCACGCTTACCGCTGGTGTCATCCTTGAAGATGTATAGTAATGTCGGTGCATCAAGTGAGGTCTTGCCAATCACAGCATACTTTCCTCCATCCGGACTGATACGCGCGCTGCCAACGATCGCGAGGCCAGTCTTGAAGCGCTTGCCGAATTCCTCCGTCTCACGCTTCATGCCGTATTGCGTGTTATAGTACACGTTGACGCGCTTCTTCCAATCGATCACGATGTCTTCGAGCGAGCGCTTCGTCGCAGCTTCGACAGCGCGATCGAAGTTGTAGCTGTTCTCCTGACCGTACGTGATGATCTTGCGAAGCGAAGTGTCGCCATAGGTCGTAGCAATGTGACGCACCAGCGATTGCCCGCCTTCATACATCAACGCTCCCTGCCAGAGACCTGGTCCGCCGAGATCAAGTTCACCGCTGACCGCAGCCACTCTCAGGACCATATCGAGATCTTCGGTCCAGCCATCCGGCTCCATAAAGCGAGCCATGCCTTCGTTGAACCAGCGCGGCACGTTCACATTTGGAAAGAGCCAGCTGAACTTGCCTTTCGTCGCATGTGCGATCACAGTATGCGTGAACTCATGGGTGATCACCGAACGCAGCCACTTTGATGTACCGCTCGAACGCACGCCATAGTGCTGATCATCGAGAATACCACGCATCCAAATGAAGATGTGATCGTCGAGGAATGCAAAGGCATTCTTAACCGCATCGTTATCCGAGAAGTAGATCTTCGTCTTGCCAGGCAGCGTGGTGCCAAGATTCGTCGTAACGACTCGATATGCCTCTTCGCACATTTTTGCAGCGTCAGGCATCAGAGTCGCAAGCTCCTCATGATAGATCAGCCGGAAGTGCTCGGTCTCCATCTCCTTCCATGTGAGCTCAGGATGATTCGTGCCTAGAGGTGTAGGCAGTTGTGCTCGCACTCCGAGAGGAGACAACAGGAGCAGGAATAAGATCAGACAACGGGTGAGGGTCATCGGAAGGTGGTCTAAAATAAAAAGAGTGTTGCTGTTGCAACACTCTTCACTCAGTGATAAATTACGAAGTCAAGCCGGCTTGTGACTGAGATACTTATCTTCGGCCCGTGCCTCTCCAACGGCGCTTCGGCTTGCCTGCGCCTCCGCCACCCTGTCCGCGTGGAGCGGATGTTGGCGGTTGAAGCGCCCCAGGCTGCGCAGATGCAGGCAGACCAGGTGTGTAGTTACTTACCGGTTGAACCTCATCGTAGTCAAGTCCGCCACCGCCTCTGCGGCGCTGCTGTGGAGGTGGCTTCTCTGCTCGAGGACGTGGTGCAGGTCGGTCTCGGCGTTCTGGACGAGGGCCACGGTCATCGCGTGGGCGATCTGCTCCGCGAGGTCCACGGTCGTCCCTTGGACGATCAGCTCTCGGTCCACGGTCATCCCTTGCACCGCGGTCGTCCCTGGGGCCACGATCATCGCGAGGCGCTCTGTCATCACGGCCGCGTCCGCCTCTGCGGCTACGTGGACGTCGGCGTCTGCGCTCCTGCTCGTCGCGCTCTGCTTGCGAACCGGCTTCCGGACGTGGGCGCGGTGCGGCACCTGGCTCACGATCGTCTTGGTCATTCCGATCATCACGCTCTTGGCCTTCTTCGCCCTCAACTCGCTCACGAGGCTCTGCATCCGCGTCATCGAAGTGCTCGTCATCGTGGATCTCGAACTCTGCTTCGCTGAAGAGATTCGTCGAGCCCTCGCTGGCTTCGCGTTGTTCGCGGCGCGCAGCATTGATGCCGAGAATACGCTCACGCTGACGGCGCTTGCGCTCCTCCGGATCTTCTTCCTCTTCGACATGGTGCTCTTCATGGTCGTCACCGTTCGAACTGCTCTGACCGAGCAATTCTTCAGGTACGAACTCGAATCCTTCCGGACGCTCGCTTGCACGCTGCATCGCAAGCTCATACGCCTCATCCGGATCCTCATCCATCGACGACGTGAATTCTTCAAGCGGTGATGGCTCTGAGTACCTCGGATTCTTCACGAGCTTACCGCCACGCTGCGTACGTGCTTCGAGCTTCCCCTTTGCTCCACGACGAGGTTTTGCATCGAAGGCCAGTCGCTGGCGTTCAAGCGCAGCCTGCTGACGCATCGTTGCGAGTTGCTCTTCCATCTTCGCCGACTCATAGATCGTAGCAAAGTGAGCGACATCGAGCCACTGCACTGCTTCACGCTGCATCATCTCGATCGCCGCTTGCGGCGTCTCGAGCTGATTGCGCTGCTGAATATCATCGACGAACTTGACCAGGTCATAGAGCGAAGCTTGCTGCAAGCGGATCAGCTCAACGACGTAATACAGCGCCTCTGGTACCGGCGTCTGCGGTACTGCTGGCTCTTCAGCGGCCTCAGCCTCTGCATCGCCGGCCTTCTTGCGGCCCTTCTTCTTCGGAGCAGCAGCAACAGCAGGTGCCGCAACTGCGAGGACACCGCCAAAGCGTGCTGGGTAGAAGATCGAAAGATCTGGCAAACCGATGCCGTGTGCAACGAGCCACTCGGTCAGTTCTGCGAGATCGAGCTGCAGCGCGATCTTGCGCTGAGCGAAATACTCAGGCCCGATGATACCGACCTGGCTAGCCTGCGTGTTGTTCGCATCGACATTGTCAAGTGCGGCAACGATACGCAAGTATTCAAAAATGTTAAGGATGCTGAGATACTGCATGAAGCTCTCCATCGCCTCGATGCGGTAGAGATCATCGGTCAGATCGTTCAGGCGCTGCGTGAGCTCGGATCCAGCTCCGCCTTTGTCGGCAGAGTTGATACCGAAATCGATGGGTGCGCGGACGATCATGTGCCGTAGTTCGGCTTCGAGATCGACCCAGCACGGCTCTTCGCGCTGACCAATGCGCCACTCGGTGGCGCTGGTCGTATCCTTCTTCGTTGTGCGGCTCTTCGTCGGAATGCTAGACGCTACGGATGATCGTTCATCCGAGGCGGACTCAACAACGGGCTCACACTTATTACCAGCGATCACTTTGACCTCGTATCTCGCTGTGCGTTCGTTCTCTCTTAGTTGTGCGTAGATCATTAGTTTGATTATACAGACCTGTTCGAACAGGTCACCTGGTTACAGGTACCGTGGCTCGCGCGCAGAAGGCGGCAGACTACGGCTTTTTCGGACTGAGGTGTACGGAGTTTGGAGGACTTTATCCGAACCCGTATGCAAATGAAACCCACTCAGCTCCTGGGTTGCTATACTAGAGCGCCCGGATGAATGATCGTCCGTGGACGACCATCATTCAGCGGCACTCGGCAAGGGCCCACAGCTATTCTGATAGCAGACAGCACTATCCAAACAACCGTAACTCAACGATGAAATCGCGCTACGCAACTCACCGCCAGTTCACTGGGATCGTTCTACTATTGCTTGCGGCATTGCTGCCACTTGTCTTCAACGGTACAGGAGTGTCAGCTCAAACAGATTCTGCTACAACACGCGATACTACTGTATCGAATGTTACGGCCGAGGCCGATCAGAACGCAGGAGCAATAAAGCGGACCCAAGCTAAAGATCTCTCTCGCGACCTTTCGAAGGTTAAGCGAGCGCTCGTCATCAAGGTTGAGGACGAAGTAGATCTCGGGATGGTCTCCTATATCGAGCGGGCCGTCAAAGAGGCGGAGGAAACAGAGCAGAAAGGAACCCCTACTGCGATCGTGCTTCACGTCAACACCTTCGGTGGCCGCGTGGACGCCGCTACAAAGATACGCGATGCCGTGCTCGGTGCCAAGATTTCCGCTTCTTTAGCTTTCATCGATAAACGTGCCATTTCGGCTGGCGCCCTCATTTCGCTCGCCGCCGAGAAGCTCGTTTGGACCAGCGGAGCCACAATGGGAGCAGCTACGCCGGTCTATGGCGATGGCGAGAAGGGCTCGGAGAAGGTCGTCAGCTACATGCGCGGCGAGATGCGCTCCACCGCCGAAAGCCACGGCCGCAACCCGCTCGTCGCCGAGGCCATGGTCGATGAGTCCCTCGGACTCGACAGCATCTCCGGCCTTGCCCTCGAAAAAGGCAAGCTCC
>JBKJTP010000324.1:0-4015 GCA_046590195.1 Kapaibacterium sp. (SeqCode)
TGAGGCAACACGTAGTTACGTGCAAAACATCGTTAACCGCATCGTCTCATCTCCGAACGTCGTCAACAAGGACTTCGACTACACGGTCACGATCATCAATGATGACAAGACCGTCAACGCATTCTCGATACCAGGTGGAAGGATGTATGTGTACACCGGTCTCCTGAAGTTCGTCGATAACGAAGCAACACTTGCAGGTATCATGGCTCACGAGATCGCACATGCTGACTCACGCCACGCGACAGAGCAGGTGACCAAAGCATACGGCCTCCAGATGATCGCAACCATCGCGCTCGGCGGCAACCCAGGCATGTTGGCCGAGATCGCTGCAGGTCTTGCAGGTAATCTCGCAGTGATGAAGTTCAGCCGCGATGCGGAGCGCGAATCGGATAAGGAGTCATTCGAGTCGCTTGCGTCGATCCCAGGTCAGCCTTGGCATCCAGCAGCTATTCGTAACTTCATGATCAAGTCACTCAATGAGAAGCCAAAGCAGCCGAGCAAGTTCGAGAATCTGTTCCTGACGCATCCACCATCTCAGGAGCGCTTGAACAATGTCGACGCAATGGCTGCAGCAGCAGGGCTTCCAGCGCCAAGCGAGAGTAATCTCCGTGCATCGGCTTACCAGAGCATGCTTAGCAATCTTGCCAACTCGGGCAGCAGCCGGTAATCTACGCACTAGAGAATCGAAAATGAAAAGACCCCGCAGATACTGCGGGGTCTTTCTTTGACTAGAAGTGAACGAGAGAGGCGCTTACATCTGAGTAGTGCTTACATCTGAGTAGTGCTTA
The DNA here is from genome assembly GCA_046590195.1 of Kapaibacterium sp. (SeqCode). GTDB lineage: Bacteria > Bacteroidota > Ignavibacteria > Palsa-1295 > Palsa-1295 > JBKJTP01. The sequence goes on from JBKJTP010000324.1 coordinate 789, forward strand.
CATCGCCATGATGCGTGTCATGAAGTCGTCGCGAAGATTCTGTTGGACGTTCTCGAGGACGAAGCCTGCAAAGAAGACCTTTGTGCCGTTGGTAAGTGTGCGCTGGACCGCGCCGACAAATGCCTTGCTATTGCTAACGTAGCTTCCGGCGAAAGCGGACATGCCTGGGTTGTTATCCGCGATCACGAGTTCGCTGAAGTACGGCTTCTCGCCGGTGTACTCGAAGTTAAATCCTTCCATCGCAGTACCTGCGCCGCCTGACCATGTCGAGTTACAGCTGTTTGAGTTTCTCCAGCCTTCTGCCTTCAATCCGAAAAGTGCAAGTGTCGAAGGATCCGTCGCGAGCTGGTTCGAATTACCCATGAGGATGAGGCGCTTGTTTGCCTGCGCTGCAAAGAGCTTGAGCAAGGAGCGGGTGGAAGCGTGTAGGTTGTTATCGTCATTGCTGACGTAGATGACGCGCTCATACTTCTCGATCTGCTCGTATGTGATCGATGTTGGCGTGCTGTTCGCACCTCGGTCATGGAGCACATCGTAACCGGCTGAGCCAAGCGCACTATTATAAACTGCCCAGTTATCTTCCTGCGATGCCCACTTCCTGTTGAAGATCACAAGCGTTGTATTCTGCTGAAGTGCGACCGAGATGTTCGCTGCATTCGAGGTCTTGCCACCGACAGCCGCTGTGACCTGCGCTGTGCCCTGTGCTGAACCTGCTGTCACGAGTCCACCCTGAGTGACAGTCGCATTAAGGATCGAGCTGCTCGTCCAGGTGAAGATGTCCTGTGCGAGACCGAGGTCATTGTTCTGTGCATCGAACGCCTTTGCAGTCAGCTGGACGGTTTGCTGCGGAAGCAACGTCGTTGGATGCGAAGGTGTAAGTTCAATACGAGCGACGACTGGCGCTGTGTCAGGAGCGATCGCACGAGCGAAGTTCGACCAGCCCGAGCGTGCGCCTGCGCCGCTGATCGCGCGGACTCGGTAGGTGTACTCTACGCCAGGGTAAAGTCCTGCATCTGTGTGGCTATTGATCGTCACAGATTTAATGAGCGAGAACTCGCCAGCGCCGCGTCGCTCAATAAGATATGCGGTCGAGCCGGCAGAAGCGGTCCAGCTCAAGCCGATGATCCCAGGATTCCCAGGAGTAGCGATGAGTGCCTTCGGACTATTCGGCGCGCCGGGATCCGATGGATTATTGACCGTTACGATCACGCTCTTCGAGACTTCGCCGACACCGTTCTTCGCCCTCAGCGTGTATGTCGCTGTTTCCGAAGGGAAGATGGTGAGCTGATTCGCATTTGTTACATCGCCCAGTCCGCTATCGATCGTGATGTTCGTTGCACCTGTGACGACCCACGAGAGTGTTGTTGAACTGCCGATATCGATCGCGCCGGGTGCAGCATTGAACGATGTTATGACTGGCTTCTCGCCTGTTGTGCCGGGGCCCGTCGTATCCTCTTCACAGCTTACGAGGCCGAACGAGGTACCGAGTATAAGTAGGAGCGTATAGAGGAATCGAAATTGTTGTTTCATGATAGTAAGAGTCTTTAGAGAGTTGCCGTCTGCCGTGTGGGCTAACCTTTAGTGGGATTGCCTAGCAGCATCGGGCGATGATAAAATGACTTATGTGGCGGTATGACGAGACGAGGGGGGTGCGCCTGACAACTTCTCTGGGGGAAATCTTTTACACGGAAGGGTCTACTTTAGCAGGCCAAAAAAGAAAGGGCCCGCATTGCTGCGGGCCCGTTTGTCGAAAATGGACTTTGGATCTTAGTCCTTCCAGATGTGGATCGTGGCTCCGTCGAGTGCGAGCTGCATGATCCAGTTGGTCTTCTTTTCCGGGTTCAGGACGACCGAGGTGAGGTAGCCAGCGGTACGCGTCTTCTGACCCTCGAACTGAGTATGGTCGAAATCTGCCGCGAACTTCAGCATCTCGTAGGAGTAGATCTGGTCGCGCTTATCATTCGTACAGGCGACGTACGCAGTAGAAACACTATCGACTCGCTTGATCACGGTTGTATTCAGTGCCAGACCAACAGCGGTGTCCGCTGTCGTCGGATGCGCGGCCATGATCAACGGTTTGCCGACGAACTTCTGCGCGTACGGTGTGAACTGCTCATAGGTCAGCTTTCCCTCTGCGACCATCGCCGCTCCAGTATACAGCGCAATGTAGCGAGTGAACGCAACGCTGTTCGTCTGCTCGGTATCATGCTTGAGCAAGATTTCATTTGCCAGCTTATGAGCCACATCCCATTTCTGCTCGCCGAGCGCCTTGAACATCGGCGCGACAGCCTCGTTCTTCAATTGAGCCTGTGCTGGGGAGAATAAGCCTAACAGAGCAAGAGCCGTGATCGCGATAAACCTCATTGTCTGAACTGTGATTAAGATGATCCTTGTGATCGATTTAGCACTCTCTTCAGGTAACAAGACGAGAGATAGTTCACGACCTCCGCAAGGGCTTTCTGATTGAATCAGAATTGCTCTATCAGTGATGTACTAATCGAATACTCCTCTGTTCTCCGCCATGCAGTACAGATAGGACATAGATACCCGGGGGTAGGGATCCGCCCAAGGGTAGTCGGGCGCTACCATTGATCCAAAGTCGATCGGCATAATGCACTCTCCCTAACGCATCATGCAAGGTCACAGTCACCTCGCCTTGATCAGCCGAAGTTATCGTGATGTGATCGGTGAATGGATTCGGGGAGACTATGACGTCATCATGAGTGAGAGACACGGGCCGTACATCGCTCTTTGCATTCGGGACGAAGCGCGCGACATACGTCCGGCCATCGCGCTTGCCGAGGACATATCCGAGATCATGCGCCGACCATGACATCATACATACAGTGTCGCCGGCGAATGTGTCATCGGCGACCCAGGTGAGGCCATCGTCGGATGAATAATAGAACGTATCGCAAAGGACACTTTGGCGGATGTACCAGGGATTAGGGATAGGGGCAACTGTGTCGCGGGCGGTCATCATCCAGAGATGATTCGGACCGGGCTCATAGAGATTCATTGCGCGGCCGGTGTTCGGCCCGATCGTATCCCACACCGCTCCGCCAGTCGTTGACGAGAGGAGATCATTCGTGCCGCCGCGCCTGATTGCGTAGACGCGATCACGTGAGTGGCCCTGCGCGAGAGGAAGCAGTGTCCCAACCGCCGGCGACATCCCATCAAATCTCCAGAATTTGCCACCATTGTTACTGCGAGCTAGGATCATAGAG
>JBKJTP010000144.1:0-2945 GCA_046590195.1 Kapaibacterium sp. (SeqCode)
ATGGCGGCAGGCCGAGGAAGCATCTGATCCCCTAACACGACTCCCAAAGTGTAGCGCATGCTTCAGCTTGCGCAGCGGAGTGCGTGAAGGGCGCGAGGTCAGTACGTTACATGAGCGCATCGCGTGCGCTGACGGAAGCCATGGGATTCGCTGGCTCCGGAGTCACTTGACGAGATGCTGCTAGATTACGAAGCGAGTGGCGTTTAGGGATCCGCTGCGCAAGCTGAAGCTCGCGCTACACTTACTTCTTCAAAAACTTCGCGACGCCGCGCTTCATGTCCTCCGTGCCACGTGCGAGGGCATTCATTGATGCAGCGTATTCGAGTCCGGCTTCTAGCGACATACCGCCTGTTGCCGCGAGTAAAGATTTCGTAAGCGCGATCGCGGATGTGGAGTTGTTCGACATTTGCATTGCATAAGCCTTCACCGATTCGCCTAGCTCACCGCACGGCACAACATAATGCACGAGCCCGAGCGAGAACGCTTCTTCAGCTGTGATCTTCCGTGCTGAAAGCAAGAGCTCGCGTGCGTGTTGCTCGCCGATCTTGCGAACGAGAAAGACGGAGACGAGCGCCGGGATGAATCCGATCGCGGTCTCGGTGTAGCCGAAGGATGCGTCGTCAGCAGCGAAGATGACGTCGCAGACGGTAGCGAGTCCGCAGCCACCTGCGAGCGCCGCGCCGTGGACTTCGGCGATGACGAAGCGCGGGAACGTGTAGATCTTCCAGAGGAGATCGCGAAGATTGCGGGAATCGGCAAGGTTCTCTTCCGGTCCGAAGTCAGCGATCTGCTGAATGTACGAGAGATCGGCACCAGCCGAGAAGACATTGCCCTCCGCGCGGAGAATGATCACGCGGGCATCGACATCGGCTTCCAGTTCATCGAATGCTTCGCTAAGCTCGTGTATCAGCTCCGGCGAAAGCGCATTCCTCTTCTCCGGACGATTCAGCGTAATGACACCGATCGGGTGATGACGCTCGACTTTGATCAGGTTGTATGGCATAGTGCAAATTTACCACATGAGAAGTGTAGAGACATGCTTTAGCATGTCTCCTCGGAGCCGCAGGCGAAGAGTCCCCCGTACGGACTCCGCCAGAAAACCCTGTATATTTGCCACATGAGAGAAACCCGGCCTCCCGACCACGAGCGCACCATCCCGCATTATACCCCGAATGACGCGCCGTACTTCATCACGTTCAATCTTCACGGTTCGATCCCCGAAGAGAAGCGTCGAGAGATCATGAGAAGGTTTAAAGACTATGAGCATTGGCTTCACCTTCCCCAAGGCGAGCACTGGATGAGAGACCCCGCAGTCGCCCAGATCGTATTCGATAAAATGCTCGGGGTGTCCAATGAGATCCACACGATGCATGCATTTACTGTGATGTCGAATCATGTGCACGCAATGATGATGCTGAAGCCAGAGCAGGATCTTTCGGATGTGTTGCAGTCGATCAAGGGCGGTTCAGCATTTGAGTGCAATAAGGTGCTCGTGCGTCGCGGTAAGTTTTGGCAAACAGATCGATATGATCGCGTCTTGCGACGACATGAATGCGATGGAGCGATTCGGTACATCGTGAATAACCCAGTCAAAGCTGGCATAGTCAAGCACTGGAGGGATTATCCCTGGACGTATCTGAATGAGAAGTTGCACTTTGTGCCGTGATCGGCGTGTGAATCTGGATTTTAGGGGACTCTCCGCCTTCGGCTTCGAGGAGACATGCTAAAGCATGTCGCTCCACGTACTCGTTTCGAGAGTGTGACTACAGGGGACTCTTCGCCTTCGGCTCCGAGGAGACATGCTAAAGCATGTCTCTACACGGCTTGTACGAAAGCCTATTCACTCTTCCCCTTCTCGATCTTTTCTTGCGCGTCCTGCTTCTCTTTGGGGTTGGCTTGTGGCTCTTCCTGCTTGTGTGGGGCTTCGGGAGTCAACGCCAATTTGATATAAACAGGAAAATGATCCGAGCCGAAATGCGGTAAGCGTTCGAGTTCGAGTAGCTCGAAGTGCTTTGAATGAAAGACATGATCAAGCGGCCAGCGCATCACGGGGTTGCGTGCGTCGAACGTGCTTAAGAGTCCGCGACCTCGGCGTGGATCGAGCAAGCCGCTGACTTTCTGAAACAGCGTTGTTGTGTGCGACCACGCAACGTCATTGAGGTCGCCCATCACGATCACAGGCTCTGTGATCTTCTCTACCTCTTTGCCCACCATCAAAAGCTCTGCGTCGCGTTTGATCGATGTCTTCGCTTCCTGAGGCGCAGGCGGCTTCGGATGCACGCAACGCAGGACCACCATACGGCCATTCGCTAGCTTGAGCTTCGCATGGATCGACGGGATATTCTCTTCGAGCAACATCTTCACTTGAGCGTCGATCAGCTCGAGCTTTGAGTAGAGCGCAATGCCATACGTATCCGGCTGCGGCTGCAACACACGGTACGGATAGCGAGCCTCGATCTCTTTCAACTCATCGCACCATTTCCGATCGACCTCCATGCAGAGCAGCACATCAGGATCGCGGTCGGCGATGATCTTCCTGAATGCCGCGAATTCCTGGTTCGGCATCAAGACATTGCCAATCAGGATCGACACGCTATCCTGGACCTTCGCTGGGTTCGCATCTTTCGTCTGCTTGGCCCACACAGGCGTGTATGGCAATATCCGAATACTCTGATAACCGACCGCAAGCAGCAGTAGCCCCGATAGCACGTAGCTCAGCGTGCGATGTGGCTTGATGAGCAGGATTCCGGCGAGCGCCAGGATCCCTAGCAACGCGACCTGCAATCGAGGGAAATCGAACGCGCGGATCCACCAGGCTTCTGCCCGGAAAAGTGGGATAGCCGTCATGATAATGACGAGTGCGGCGAGGATATGGGCAGCCCAAAAGAGGAATTTCACGTGGAAGAGACTAAGAAGTCCTGTGCCAGAATCTGACAGAGGTGGGC
>JBKJTP010000319.1:0-6454 GCA_046590195.1 Kapaibacterium sp. (SeqCode)
GCCGCGCAGCATGAGATCGCCGAACGTACGAAAATGGAAGCAGAGCTTCGGGAAAGCGAGATGAACTTGCGTGTTGCAATGGAGGCGATGCCGCAGATCGTCTGGACAGCGGATGCCGCAGGAAAGCTTGACTATCTCAACCATCAATGGTTTGAACTGACTGGCAACAAACTCGACACGCTCAATGCTGATTGGAGAAACTTCATACACGCTGACGATCGTGACCGAGTTGCAAAGGCATGGGCAGGGAGCGTGAGAACCAGGGAAGTTTTCGAGTTCGAATTTAGACTTCAGCGTTCGATCGACCAAGTCTACTTGTGGCATCTGTCGCGCGCGGTACCTATTCACGAACCCGATGGCAATGTGCAACGATGGATCGGGACGATCACGAACATCGACGATAAGCGACGAACGGAAGATCAAAGTTACTTTCTCGCACAGGCAAGTCAGGCACTCCTGAGCTGCCTCGACGTAGAATCGGTCATCAGTTGCGTGAGTGAGTTCATCGTGCCGACCTACGCCGATTGGCTCAGCCTGGATCTCGTCGATGACGCGGGCGAACCTCGCAGGGTTCTTTCTGTACATCACGACCCCGAAAAATCCGAGCTGCTCAATCGTCTCTATCAGGAATATCCTTCACCCAAGTCCTCGCTCTATGGCTATCCTCGCGTTCTGAAGACAGGCAGATCACAGATGATCTCTCCTTTGACGCCATCCACTGTCGAAAGCGTTGCGAGGTCGGAAGAGCATAAAGCGTTGCTGCTACAATGCGGTATCCGCTCAATGATGTGCGTGCCCTTGGTGACGCGCAACCGCGTGATCGGCTGCTTGACGGCCACCATCACTGAGAAGCGGCGCGTTTTCGGTCAGCGAGACCTGGTCCTGATCGAGGATCTTGCGACAAGGATCGCCACGACGCTGGATAATCTGCAAGTGCTGGCCGATACTCAGCGAAGGGCCAACCAGTAAAGTGTAGCCAGTCCTAAGTCGTATCCCGACAAATTGTCGTGGGAGATTCTGGCTTGAAGCGGTGTTACAGCTGGCAAGTAATTAGCCAGCTAGGTCAACGTCAGCTCAGTCATCGTGTGGACTAACGTCATAGGTCAAGAAAGAGCAAAGCAGATATTGCGGTCGGCATTGGAAAATGAGCGACTGCCGAGTGCTTATCTTTTTCACGGCCCCGAGGGCATCGGTAAGGATGCCGCTGCAATCGAGTTAGCGAAGGCCATTAATTGCATATCTCCGAACGCCACCGGCCTTGAAGGTTGCGATGAATGCGTCCATTGTCAGCAGATCGGTCAACTCGCATCCCCGATCCTTCATTTTATTTATGCGCTTGCCAAGGATGTTGATACGCCTGGCGAGGGCAATCAGAAAGAAGAGGATCTCGAGGTCATTCGTGAGGAAGTTGCTCAGAAGGGGGTAGACCCGTACTACAATATCGCCATCCCTCGCGCGATGTCGATCCAAGTGGGACAAGTCCGCGAGCTGCGTATGAATCTCTCGCGAAGCATGGGCTCAGGCAAGAGGCGGATAGTCATCATCAGCGAAGCTGACATGATGAACGCTCAGGCGCAGAACGCCTTCCTCAAGACGCTCGAAGAGCCGAACCCGAACACGCTGATCATTCTCACGAGCTCGAACAGCAACCGGTTCTACCCGACGATCTTGTCACGGTGCCAGGAAGTGCGATTCGAAGTGCTGGGTAATACGGAGATAACAGATGCATTGATCGAACGCGATGAACTTCCACGCGACGAAGCAGAATTTATCTCACGACTGGCAAACGGCAGCTACAGTCAGGCAAGACGCATGATCGGTGAGGACCTGAAGGAGATGCGTCGGCAGATCGTCTCTTTTCTCCGAATGGGCCTTAGCCGCAGCCGCAAGAATGCATTGCATGAGATCGATATTTTCTTGCCACGATCTTCAGCCGGCTCCTTCCTCGAGAAACGACAAGCGGTGGAGCAGCGCCTGATCTTGCTCACGCTGTGGCTGCGTGATGCGCTTGCGATCTCAACAGATTCGAGCGAGCAGATCATCAACATCGATCAACGCGAAGACCTCGATAGGTTCGTCTCGCGCTTCGGTGAGCCCGATCGCATCATCAAAGCCATTCGCGCGGTCGAGCGTGCTCAGAGCCTGACACGCCAGCAGGTGCAACTGCGGCCAATGATGCTCGATCTGGTGATGGGCCTCGAGAGTGCGCTGGTCAGTCCATCCTAATCGTGTCAGTCCAACCTGATGTTGAAGCTCGCTAGCAGCGAGATCGCTTCGGGCAGATCGAAGCGCGCTTTGGTCAGTTTGTTGAGCGTTGGATCGATCTGGTAACCCCGACTATCACGGAAATCTGCCTTCGAGAGATCGCTGTTCTTGAACACGCACTCAGTGAACGTCGCACCATTGAACTTCGCTGAGATGAGCTTAGCATCGGCAAAGTCTACATGCTCCAGTGTGCAGTTCTCAAAGCTCGTTGCGGTCAGGGTTAACTCTGCGAACGATGAATAGCGGATCAGACATCGCTCGAACTTCAGCGACAAGAACGTCCGCTTTGCCGTGAAGAAGTTGATCCCTTGGATCTTGCAGTTGATGAAGCTTGCCTGAAGATTCGTATCCATCAGATCAACTGCGTTGAGCATGCAATCCTCGAATATGCAATCGACGATCTTTCCTCGCTGCAAGTTAGTGCCGATCAGTTCAAGCCCTTTTAACGTCTCGTCTTCCAGATCGCATTCCGGCACAAATCGCGATATCGCTGCAGCTAGTTGCTCCTCTTCTGTTGGCTTCATCCTACAAAAATAGTGAAATGCAAAGAGGCCGCTGCAAGCGGCCTCTTTTGCGACATACCCTAACGTCTTACCATTAGTGCACCTTGATGAATTTCAATGTCTCTTCGCCGCGCGATGTTAGGACCCTTACTCCATAGGCGCCAGGGGAAAGTCCGCTCACATCGATCTTCTCACTCGAGGATTCCAGCAGTACTGCTCCAGTAGCACCGATTATTATTGCATTGATCACAGGCAGATCGGACTTGATCGTCACGTTTTCTGTGGCTGGATTCGGATAGATGGAGAGATGCGTTGAGCTAGCACCCGGCTTAACATCGGCTGTACCAAACGCATAGAAGAAGATGCGATCATTCACGTAGGTAGAGGTCAATTCGTCAAAGCGCTGCGTGGTTACCGATCGAAGCGTGCCATTTGCATCGCGGTCATAGATCGTTTTGTTTCCACGACCGGTCGTCCATTTACCGTTGCTAAATTCGTCGTGCTGGTTGAGTGTGATGAGTCCTTGATCGAATGTGAACGTATCACGGGAGATACCGCTGTGTACATAACTCGTAAGTCGGTCCTGAGCGTCGAACGTCTGCTGCATCTGATAGTATTCTGACCACTCACCGCCTGAAGCGAGGTCGACGGTCGCTGAGCGGAATCCGTCACCGCCGTAGAGGAGCTGGGATGATGGATCGCGTTGCACGTATGGAAACTCCTTGTTGCGAACAGCCCAATCGATGGAATGCAATCGAAGCGCAGGGGCAAGAGCGCCGTTAGAGTTATTCCAGATCTCAGCGACGAAGATGCTGCCATCTCCTGCAAGAGTGTTCTTTTGCTCAGCGATCACTTGCAACGTTGGATCCTGCAACGTCCATTGCGATAGCTTGACGCCTAAGACGTTGCCCTTCATATCTTGTGTTACATCGATGTGGGTGCTATCGAGGAGTGTCAACTGCCCATTGATCGTAATGTGATTGACTGCCGAACGGAGTATGCCAAGGGTATCGGTCATCGAGACGCTCTTGACGGTAGTCTTCCATTCGGTCCCTGTCCATGATGAACGCGTATAAGATATGCGACGAGGTATGCTTCGATCATAGCTGTCGAGACGGATCGGGGTCAGGAGACCGTTCTCATGCACGGAATCGATCGCCACTTGTGCGTACGTCATTCGTGGCTCCCAGAAGAAGCGGCTCTGGTAGACATCCCCAGTAGCTGGAGTAAAGCCTGAGTAGGTCGTCAGGTAGTTGCCCGATCTCGATGTGAGGGTATACTCCGGCGTATATGCCATCGTGAAGCTTTGCACGGTATCCTTCCAACGACTTTGGGATTGATCCCATAAAGCCGTGTACTCTGCGGAAGGCTTTTGCTGCTGAGCTTGTGTGGTAGAGTGGTCGAGAAGAAGTGACAGGGCACAAAGAGCAAATGCGGTAGCGATCTTTTTCATAGGCGAATTAGTGTAGTAATACCTAATCCGTTACCCTTCAGTCGCTTAGAAGTTCGTCCCTACGTGATAAGGGGATGAACTACGGGATGAACTGCTCTTTTCTCGATTCGGGGGACGGGCTATCCAATTCGTCCCTAACCGACTCGTCCCAAGCACATTCGTACTCTATCCAAGGAAGTGTACCTTCACCATATTGGTGTGGCTGACCTGGAAAATAGGGTGACCTGCGGTAAGCACGATCCATCCATTGGAATTCAGGTTTGCCTTCTTTTGTGCTGTCTCGACCATGAGATCGAGCGTCTCGTCGAACGAGCGGATCTCTTCGAGCTTCACTGGAAGTACTCCATGATAGAAAGCCATACGGCGCAGCGCTGCTTCATCGGTCGACATTCCTATTACCGGCTTTGAATATCGATACTTCGCGATGTATCTTGCAGAACGTCCGGAGAGCGTGGCTACAATAATGGTCTGTGCGTTGATCTCCTGCGCGAGTACACATGCAGCACGAGCTACTGCATCTGTTGCATACTCTTCATCATCATGCGGTAAGACAAAGTCACGATCCGTGCGCACATAACCACTCTGCTCAGCCGCGCGTACGATCTCTTTCATCGTACGGACGGACTCGATCGGGTAGGACCCCGCTCCGGTCTCTGCTGAGAGCATCACACAATCGGAGCCATCGAACACTGCATTTGCAACATCGCTTGCTTCAGCGCGCGTCGGACGAGGGTGCGAGATCATCGACTCGAGCATCTGTGTCGCCGTGATAACCGGCACACCGCGTGAATTCGCGAGATCAACAATTCGCTTTTGGATCGGAGGCACGCGCTCGAGCGGCATCTCTACGCCGAGATCGCCACGAGCGACCATAATCATGTCGGTCTCCGCGAGAATATCCTTGATGTTCTCTACCGCCTCAGGCTTTTCGATCTTGGCAATGATCGGCGTCATGACGTCATTCATCTCATGTTTGAGGAAATGACGGAGCTCGCGGATCTCGTCTGCACGACGAACAAAAGACAGCGCTATCGCATCGACATGGATCTGACCGATAGCGAAGCGTGTCAGCTCCTTATCATGATCCGAAAAAGCTGTGATGCGAAGATTGGTCGAAGGGAAGTTGATGCCCTTGTTGCTGCGAAGGATACCACCATTGCGTACCGAGCATCGGATCTCATCCTTCGACATCGTCTCGATGACAACGAGCTCGATCTGGCCATCATCCAGCAGGATCGGATCGCCAAGCTTTACGTCAACTCCAAGATAGGGATAGGATGTCGTGATGCGCTCGCCGGTCGTGTGGCCATCAGCGTCGTACGCCATGACGACTGTATTGCCAGTGAGAAGCAGTGCCCCGTTCGGATCTGCGACGACACCTGTTCGGAGCTTTGGGCCTGGAAGATCGGCGAGGATTGCGATATGGCGACCAAGCTTATCGCTGACTTTGCGCACCTTGCGGGCTACTTCGGCGTGTATCTCGGGGGTCCCGTGCGAGAAGTTGAGTCTCGCGATGTCCATTCCGGCGAGTATAAGAGATTCAATGATCTCTTCGGTGTTTGACGCCGGGCCCAGCGTGGCTATGATCTTCGTCTTTGTATACATTGCTGCAAAAATACGGCTTCATGCCGCTGATCCTTCAGCTTGCTACTATTAACGAGCTTGGTGTGGACGATTACGAAAGCGCTAACACTCACGTAATAAGGTGGGATCAGTCTCTGAGAGGGAAGGCCATTGACTGAACGTGCCAAGGAGCCTTGTGTCGACGGCCATAAGCGGCCGTCAGCAACAGATGAGTGGGCGATACGGGATTCGAACCTGTGACCTCTTCCATGTCAAGGAAACGCGCTAACCAACTGCGCCAATCGCCCAAGGTCGTACGTGTGAGAAGTCAGACGAGCAAGTGATCGTTGGCTTTTCAACCGTGCGGCGTCCCAACAGCCCCTGTTTATCCGAGGTTCCGAATTCGGACGGATCAAAAGGGGCTCTGGTAGCGCGAAAAAAACTTAGACGACTCGGTTCAGCGTCGTGACGCTCTGTCGCGCCGTAGCGAATTCTGCCGCAATGCGATTGATCGTCTCGCGCGTCTGTTCATCGAGAGTGTCTTCGAGGTTGTCGTAGCTATCCGTAGCATCGCACTCATAGACCTCGAGGATCGACTCTGGTACATCCTCGTCGCGGTACACGCTCATGCGAACTCCAGCCTGCTGGCTGTTGATCGTCTGTGCGATAC
>JBKJTP010000062.1:0-3079 GCA_046590195.1 Kapaibacterium sp. (SeqCode)
TATTGATGTGCTCTTCGTCCTGAGGCTTGATCCGGTGCCTGACCGATTCGCGCCATTCGTTGAACGAACTGCGGACGCGCTCATTGTGGTCGTCAGCGTTGCCAGTGTTCTGAGGATCTGGGGTGTCGTCGATGTTTGTCATGATCTCACGTGTTACATTTCTTGTGCCCGAGGAGTGAGCGGCTTGTGCCCGAGGGAGCGAACGGACCCTACAAACTTACAACACCAAAAGCCCACAAATAAAAAACCCCTCGCTGATGCAAGGGGTCGTTCTCCACTCGAAATTACGAGTTTAGAAATAGACTGCCAGATTAACTGCTCCCGTGCCACCGAAGCCGATGCTCGTTGTCGATGGCATGTCTTGCTCTTCACTACCACTGACCGGAGTGAATGATCCACTCCTTGTGGTGAGGCCGAGGCTATACTCTGCACCGATGGCGATCGCTTCAGTGCAAAACCAGTTAAAACCTGCAAGCACATGGAAAGAAATAGCGGTCTCGCTGCTCTCTTTCGAAGGGAATGTCGAGCTAGCGCTCTGCATTGCTGCTTCGGTGTTTCCGCCCTGGTTCTCGCTGCTTTCGCTTTCAAACCCGAGTTGTGCACCGATGTACGGGCTGGTCGAATACAGCGGAGGGAAGTGATATTCAGCTCCCACGCCTACTCCGAATCCATTGATCGTTGCATCATCACCCTCTGGAGGTGCTGTGGTCCTCATCAGAATCGCTACGAGGATGCGGAGTGCAAGATTATCCGACATGAAATACTTCATCCCGAATCCTGCATTGCTCAGCGCTTCTGCCAGCGGATTTGAGTTGAGACCGAAATAGTCCCAGCCTTGCATCGTGAACATGAACGCTGCAGATCCCTGCTTCGTGATAGGACGAATGATCTTCTCGTCGCCGCCTTGTGCCGCAGCATTACCGGCAAAACCGATAACGATTGCAAGCATGGCAACAGTACGTAAAATGGATCTCATTGCAGTTCTAATTAGAAGTATGCAACGAAATTGACTGAACCGACACCAGCAAGGCCGATCATCGTCGTGCTAGGAAGATCCATCTCTGTTCCACCAGATGACTGGCTGCTGCTGTTGCTGGTGAAGCCGAGGCTATACTCAGCACCAACGGCCAAACCGCGTGTGAAGAACCAGTTGAAGCCCATCAACGCTGCGACCGAGATGCCTGTGCTGCTCGTTGTTACCTCTGCTGTGCCTTCACCGCCATTGTCAGTGCTGCCAGATGAGAATCCGATCTGACCGCCGACATATGGGCTGGTCGAATACAGCGGACGGAAGTGGTACTCCATACCGACCCCGAGGCCAAAGCCGTTGTTCGAGCTGGTGATGTCTTCAGTACCGACCGTTGTGGTTGTGCTGTTCATTCCAAGACCGAGGAGGATGCGAAGTGCGAGGTCATCAGAAATGAAATACTTCATTCCGAAACCTGCGTTCGAAAGACCTGGGCCAAGTGGCGGTGCCGAAAGGTTGAATGTTCCAAGACCCCCAAGCGTGAACATGAATGCCGCAGAACCCTGCTTCGTGATAGGGCGGATGATGTCGTTATTAGTGTCCTGTGCGAAAGCGGAACCGGACATGCCGAGAACTACTGCCAGAACGGCAAGTGAACGTAAGATAGATTTCATTGTACTCTCCATTATTGATAGAACAAACGCGAATTCGCTGAGTCCGAACCTTGAACAGGGCTCGTTCTCGATGCAAAGATACACACAAATTTGCCGAATCCACCTTTTCTTGCAAAGATTTTTTTATGCTTTGCGAAAAGCAAGGATGGAGAACAGTGGAGGGTAGTGTTTAGAAGGGGCAGGATTAGATCACTTCAAGTGCCTTCATTCGCGCCAGATCGCGAAAGGGGTATTCGCTAAGTGGGACGTTGGGGTTTTTTTCGATAAATCCGTTCATACCCCATTCGCTGTTGAAGAGTATGACATATTCGTTCTCCTTATCGAAAGCTATGATCGCGCCGAGCGGCAGCGTCTTGCTCTGAAGTGTCTCAAGCGAGACCTCTGGCGAGACCCAACGCATGAGCTTCCAGGAGCCCTCTTCGAGTCGTGACTCAGCGCCATACTCGCCTTCGAGTCGAGCTTGCACAACTTCGAACTGCAGCGGACCAACCGCGCCAAGAATGGGCACTCGCGAACCGGTCGCAGAATAGAACGTCTGAACGACGCCCTCTTGCAACAACTGATCGAGCCCATCTCTGAATGGCTTGAACTTGCCCGGATTCGGATTGTGCAGGAACACGAAATGCTCAGGCGCGAAGCGAGGGATCTCGTTGTAGATGATCGATGGATCTTCGCTCACGGTGTCGCCGATACCGAAGACGCTATTGCCGACGAGCCCAACAATATCGCCAGGGAAAGCTTCGTCGACTGTCTCGCGGCTTTGTCCGAATACTTTCTGCGAATTTCCGAGTCTGATCTTCTTCTCCGAGCGCGAGTGATGCACCGCCATATCTCGCGAAAACACACCGGAGCATACACGCATGAACGCGATTCGATCGCGGTGGCGTGGATCCATGTTCGCCTGTATCTTGAAGACGAATCCACTGAACGCCTCGTCCTCGGGATTGACAAGTCCTTTCGTTGAGTGACGCGGAGTCGGTGCGGGCGCAAGATGCAAGAAGCCATCGAGCAATAGCTGCACGCCGAAGTTTGTGATCGCCGAACCGTAATACACTGGCGTTAGCTCGCCTTTTGTGACAAGCTCCTGATCGAACGGAGAGCCGGCCATATCGAGCATCTCGATCTCTTCGAGCACTTGCTTGTGCGAGCGCTCACTCATCATGCTTGCAATGCGTGGATCATCGAGTCCTGTCATCGATACAGGCGCCATGTATTGTCCGCCGATGGTGCGCTCGAACAAATGAACTTCTTTTTTCAAGCGATCATAGACGCCCTTGAAATCCTGTCCAGCACCGAGCGGGCACACCATCGGGAAGGCCTGAATTTTCAAGACGCTCTCCAATTCATCGAGCAGTTCGAGCGGCTCTTTCGTCGGACGATCGAGCTTGTTGATGAACGTGATAATGGGGATATGACGCAAGCGACAGACATCGAATAG
>JBKJTP010000185.1:0-4446 GCA_046590195.1 Kapaibacterium sp. (SeqCode)
TCCGAGCTTCCAGATCACCCCTGCGGCGACCAACATAAACAACCTCGCGAACTTGAACGGCGCAGCGAACATCGGTAACGGCGACGCAGATGCTGTTGCAATCAACACCACTGGCAACTTCTCGATCGCTTCGAGCGGCCTCGATGTCTCTACGGCTGGTGCGATCTCGAATGCTACGTCCATCCAAGGTACTGGTGCACTCACCATGACGGGCGCTGGCTCGACCATCGGTTCGGGTGCTAACGCAACACAGCTCACCATCAGTGGTGTGGCGGATGCAGGCGTAACCAACGAACTCGTTGTTACTGGCGACGCACAGGTCACGGGTACGGCGACTGTCGGGGCACTCTCGATGCTTGGCAATCTCGACATGAATGACAATGACATTGTCGAACTCGACGATGTCACGTTCACCAATAGCGGTGTCAACCCAAGCACCCTCACAAAGCTTGGCGGTGCCAATCTCGAGATCAATACGACTGGCGGTGACCTCGTTGTAACAGGCGACGGCTTCTCGCTCGCAACCACGACAGGTCTGCAGGTTGCACTCACCGGTGAGATCTCTCACTCCGGTGCAACAGTCACTGTTAACGATAACCTCACTGTCAACGGCGGCAGCACGCTTGCTGGCACCGTGAGCCAGACGGGTGGCGGTCAGGTGACGCTGACTGGTAATCTCGATGCTAACGGTGGCGTAGACGTAGGTGGTAACCTCACGGTTTCCGGTACATCAGTGCTCACTGGCAACGTCGACGCTAATGCCGGACTTGATGTAACTGGCGCTAACCTCACGGTTGGCGGCACGAACATCACTGCAACCACAGCCGGTGTACTTACGGTACGTGGCGCAGGTAGCACATTCGGACCTGCGGTAGCTGCTGATGGTACATACATCAATGTCAACGGTGTTGCAAACACTGCCAACTATGAAGTTGAAGTTGTAGGCGACATTCGTGCAACTGGAACAGGTAACTTCGGAAGTCTCATCATCAATGGTGACATCCTTCCAGCGCTCGACGACACGTATGACCTCGGTTCTCCAGCCCTCCGCTGGCAGGATCTACACTTGGGACCTGTAAGCTTGCACATTCACTCGAATGCAACAGACGCACTCCCAGTACGTGATTGGTCAACGGGCATCAACGGTGCTGGCGATCTTCAGGTCGGTCAGACGGGTGTTATGCGCTCGATCCTCACTGACGCTGGTGATTACTCAGTGCTCGGTGACGTCACTTCTGGTGATGATCTCATCTCTACTGATGATATCACTGCTGGTGATGCACTCACTGTCGCAGGGATCACATCTCTCAATGGCGCAGTCACGCTGGGTAACGGTGCAGATGTCATCACGCTTAATGCAACTCCTAGCGCAGACGCAACACTCAGCGAAGATGGATTCAACATCGCAGCAGGTGCGGGCATTGAGACCTTTGCATTCGCAAATGGCGCTGGTGACCTCAACATCACGACTGACGGCTCGATCGCGGCAGGCTTTGGAGGACTAAATCCTGTAACGCTTGGCAGCGGTGTGAATGAGATCGTTGCTGGCGACGGTACGATCAACACAACAAGTGCGATCACTACGACACTCGCCGTTAATGCTGGCAACGGTGTCAACGTGACTACTGGCGGTGTGAATGTAACGGCGGGTGGAGTTTCCATCACGGCCGGCGGACTCACGGTCAGCGCAGGTGGTGCAAATATCTCTGGCGGTCTCACCGTCAATGGTAATAGCATCATGAACGGTAATCTCGATATGACGAATGACCTCATCGAGAACATCGGCGCAGCGGGCACTGACTTCACCGCTGGCGGTGGACTCACGCTTGCTCAGGCGTTAACAGTTAGCGCAGGTGGTGCAAACATCACAGGCGGCATCAATAACAACAACGGTGGTATCACGAATGCTGGCGCGATCGGCGCAACGTCGGTGACTGCTACTGGTGCGATCTCGGGTAACACACTTAGCTCAACCCTCGGCACGACGGTGGGTAATACGTTGACAGTCAGCGCAGGCGGTGCAAACATTACGGGCAACAGCACGATCAACGGTGATCTCAACATGTCTAGCAAGCGCATCTTCAACATCGGCGGCGCTAATGTGAACTTCGATGCGAATGGTAATCTGTTCATGATGAACCACCGCATCGAGAATATCGGAATGCTGAATACAACCTTCAGCAATACCGGTCTCAATATCGCTGGTACACTTGGTGTCACAGGCACGACAACCCTAACCGGTGCACTCGTAGCTAATGGCGCCTCTACCCTCGGAAACGGTGATGCAGATGCTGTTGCGATCAACACTTCGGGCAACTTCTCGATCGCTTCTTCGGGGCTTGATGTATCGACTGCAGGTGCGATCTCGAATGCAACGACGATCGGTGCGACCGGAGCTATCACTACAACGGGCGCTGGCTCTGCTGTCGGTGCAACATCGAATGCTACACAGCTTACGATCAACGGTCAGGTTGGCGGCGTAAACAATGACCTTCAGGTCGTTGGAGATGCTAACATCACTGGCAATGTCACTGCTGGCGGCTTGATCCTCGGTGGTAACCTCGACATGGGCAACTTCCTGATCGAGAACATCGGCAATGCCGGCACGGACTTCACCGCTGGTGGTGGACTCACGCTTGCAGGCGATCTTGTTGTCAACGGCAACACAACGCTCGGTAACGGCGCTGATGTCGTAACACTGAATTCAACTGGTAGCGCAGACGCAACGATCAGCGAAGATGGCTTCGACATCGCTGCGGGTGCTGCTGTTGAGACGTTCGCATTCACAAACGCTGGTGCGAATGTGCTCAACGTAACCACTGACGGCTCGATCACTGCGGCAACCGGACTTACCGTTTCGGCAGGTGGTGCAAGCATCACAGGCGGCATCAACAATAACGCTGGCGGCGTAACGAGCGCTGGTGCAGTTAGCGGAGTCACCACACTCGCTGGTACATTCGCTCAGCAGTATACGATCCTTGCTGCTGGCACTGAAACGATCGCTAATGCATCCGTTACCGTTAATAGCATCATCGTCGTAACGTATTTCGACGCTAATAACAATGGCGTCGGATCTTCGGTCTACGTGCGCAATATCGTACCTGGTGTATCCTTCCAGGTGGTGCATGCTGGTGAAGTAGGCGACCGTAT
This sequence comes from Kapaibacterium sp. (SeqCode), assembly GCA_046590195.1. Taxonomy (GTDB): domain Bacteria; phylum Bacteroidota; class Ignavibacteria; order Palsa-1295; family Palsa-1295; genus JBKJTP01. The sequence continues at coordinate 3,151 of JBKJTP010000185.1, forward strand.
CAACTACTACATCATCAACTAATTGATGTTTCGAGCAAGGGCCGCAGATCCTGCGGCCCCTCGCTTGAAGATTGCTTGTTCATTGGATCAAATTGTTCTCCGGCGGTCGCGCTCAGTGCGCACTGCTGTTCGGCCACTTTTCAGTGGTCCTCGTTCGGCCACCGTTCAGTGGTCTTCGTTCACTCTATCATTGTCTGTGAAAGTCTGGCTTTCGCAGCTTATGACCTACATCATAAGTTTTCTTGCGTTGTAAAATATGAATATCCGTAGAAAATTCTTAGCTGCCTGTGTTGCTGGTATCGCAGTTGTCGGCTCCGTCCAGACTGCTGATGCACAGTTCATCACAAGAACCAATCAGTTGGCCCTTCTTGACGCGGCATCAGGTTACACCCTGACGCTCCAAGCGCCAGCGTTGTCATCAAACCAGATACTCACCTTCCCGACCATGTCGGGCGGCGGTTCGTTCATCATGTCGACCAGCACCGCTGGCCAGACGCTCACCAATGGCCTGGCATTTAACGGGACGCTCCCTGTATCGAATGCATTGGTAGGTGTGACCGTCTCAACGACGCCAACGGCAACAGACTCGTACTATGGCGTACGTTCAAGCATTACAACCAGCACCTCCGGCACTGGCGTAGACGTCTATGGCGTCAGCGGTTCTGCTTCGGGCACAGATGATCTCGCCGTCGGCGGCGTGTTCACCGCGACGGGTAGCGGCGTAAATGTTGGCGGTAGCTTCTCTGCATCAGGCGGCGGCACAAATACCGGCGTACAAGTTCTATCGGGCGGTATCAACAATGTAGGCGGTCTCGAGAATAACGCCGGCGGCATCACAGGTGCTGGCGCCATCGCCGGTGCAACGACGATCGCAGCTTCGGGCCTCATCTCAACGTCGGGAAACATCACGACGACCGGTACAGGAGCGATCTCCTCTGCCACGACCGTCAATGCTGCCTCTCAGTATAACATTAATGGCGTTCATGCACTCAGCCTAGCTGGATTGGGTAATACACGCGTCGGACAGGCTGCAAGCCCTAGCGTCGGTGCAGGTGCCTATAATACAAGTGTCGGTTTTCAGGCAGGCCGTCTCCTCACCACCGGCGACGAGAACACATTCCTCGGTACGCAGGCTGGTGACGGTGTCGTTTCAGGCGATCAGAACACTATCGCAGGTAAGGACGCAGGCTACCAGTCAACTGGTTCGCAGAACACGTTCATGGGTGTCGGCTCCGGTTATTTTTCCTCTGGCTCGGGTAACACGTTTCTCGGTACCGCTGCTGGTTTCTCGAATAC
>JBKJTP010000297.1:0-8270 GCA_046590195.1 Kapaibacterium sp. (SeqCode)
CATCGATAGAGATGAAGTAGAGGCCGGAGGCTAGATTGGATAGATCGATAAAGGTCTCCAAAGTGATTGCCTCAAATGCAACCGCGCCAATTGTTGTGATTACCTGGACTTTTTTCAACCCTTGGATCGAAGAAAGATCAATGTGGCGTCCGAGGCTTGCGCGGTCGACTAGCTTAAAGTCAGGATCAAATTGCACCTTTGAAGAATGATAAACGAATCGTGTGCGCTCCCTAAGACTGAGTTCGGCAGATCCGTAGGGAGGTTCGGTTCGCCTTAGGATGGAGGTAAGAATTGCGCCATCGGAGCGATATTCATTCTCAACAGAAATTGCCGGGTAGGCGGTGTCACCGCCAGGGAGTTGTCGGTGCCGCAACTCCTTGAAATCTCCATTGAAATAGTAATCACGCTCCCATGTTTGTCCCTTACCTGATAGATCGATAGCAGTTTCAGTGATCTTTCTTCCGTCAACATCAAATTGTTGCACTCGGTCTTCTATGTGTTTTAAGGTCGTATGATTGCTCACGTCGATCTCGTAGGTAGTACTGGAGCTGAAGTCCAGTCCTGCGATCTCATAGACTCCGTTACTAAAAAACGGCGGCATCGGCTCATACCTATGCCAAGCGTGGAATACCTGCTTGAGCCCTCTGGTGGGGTCACCTGATTGAAAGAACCACTGGGTTGCTGATCGAAGCCTATTGTCTTCCCCATACTCAAAGAACTGCGAATCGCTAGTTCGTAGCGCTGCATCATACTGTGCGCTACGTGTCCTAAGGGACAGAGTACTCCCTTGGCTATCATATATGCGTTCATTAAGTATGCGCAATATCAACATTGTGTCTACCCCGGTCACTTTGTAATTGCGCTCGCTAACTGGATCCTCATGTTCCGAGTAAGCAAACTCATTGATTCGTCTATACTCCAGCCGCTCACCATCATAGTGCTTTGATTTGATATTGCGAAGCAACCCGTTGGTGATCGTAAGAACTTGCTCAGATGACTGGTTGGGCTTTGATAAGAACGAGGTGAACTGACGAAGAGGGGTAACACCTCGTGTGCCGTATTGAGCAAATTCGATGGGCACTGGGTGAAAATAGCCATCGGGTAGATTCGCCTCAACCCAGTTGTAACACTTGTACTCGTTCCAAAAGAACTGTCGATCCTGTGTTGAGTAATACCGTATGGAATTGTGGGTTGAATCTATCTTGCCGTTTGCGTCCTTCCAAACGTGTGTGATCGCGATCGTGTCAGTGTACCGGTTCAGAGCACTATCGAATTGCTCGGTGATAGCAGTGAATGACGACTGCGCATGCAAGTATGCTGGAAGAATTAGTAACACAGTGACAAGCAACAAACAAACAGAAAATTCGCGATGCAATTGCGTGGTATTCATATCGACCAAACTGGTTCTGTTTATGCCTCAGAGGTTGAGGCCGAGCTATCTATTCCTGGACTATCTGCTCCTATAACAAGTCGATCCAACGTGTTTTGTTACAACTGGCGCTTTATTGGATTCATGCTAAAAATTGCATGGGTTTGACTTGCCACCCTGAACTGAGTGATTATTTGCAGGACCTAACTGCATGCACTCGATCGATGTACTAAATTCCCTCTCAGCCGTGTGAGCCTTTTCGCCCCCCCAATTGTTTAACTCCGCTGTTCGGCAAGGGGCTGCGGGTCTATAGGCGACCCCCTTCCACAGTGGCCAAGTCGGGGGATTGCTTCGTCGCCTCGTCCGCCTGCATCCCAAAGGATGCACGGACTGGGCTCCTCGCAATGACAGCTTCACGCCGTCGCCTCCCAAACTGACCCACCTACAATTCAGAACTCAGAACTCAGCACTTAGAACTCTCAAAGAACCCGTGAGACACATCGCCAAGCGCATTAACCAACTCGGAACAGAGACCTCTTTCGTTGTACTCGCACGCGCCCGCGAGCTCGAAGCTCAGGGCAAGGACATCGTCCATTTAGAAATTGGCGAGCCCGATTTCGATACCGCGCCTAATATCGTTCAGGCTGCGAAGGACGCGCTCGATGCCGGCTTCACGCACTACGGTCCAGCGCCAGGACTCCCAGAATTCCGCAAGGCCATTGCTGAGATCGAAGGCGAGCGCCGCGGTCTGGAGTTCAACCCGGATGAGGTCGTCGTGACCCCTGGCGCAAAGCCGATCATGTTCTATACGATCTTCGCTGTCGTCGATCCGGGCGACGAGGTGATCTACCCGAACCCAGGCTTCCCGATCTATGAGTCGGCGATCGAAATGGCGGGCGGCGTCGCAGTGCCATTGCAGTTGAAAGAAGAGAAGGATTTCCGCTTCGACATTGAGGACCTGAAGTCGCTCATCACGCCGAAGACGAAGATGATCATCATCAACTCGCCGCAGAACCCAACCGGCGGTATCCTCACGCAGGAAGACTTGAAGGCGATCGCGGAGCTTGCGGTACAGCATGACATTCTCGTGCTGGCTGACGAGATCTATGGCCGCGTGGTATATGACGGATTCAAGAATTACACGATCGCCGCAATGCCCGGCATGCGCGAGCGCACGATCATCCTCGATGGCTTCTCGAAGACCTACGCAATGACAGGCTGGCGCTTGGGCTTCGGCATCATGCCGGCAGAACTCGCAGCGATCGTTGCGAAGCTTCAGACGAACGTCGCGAGCTGCACGGCTTCGTTCATCCAGATCGCAGGAATCGAAGCGCTGCGCGGACCGCAGGCGTGGGTCGATAACGTCGTTGAAGAATTCAAGACGCGCCGCGACTTGATCGTCGAGGGCGTCAACTCGATCCCAGGCTTCAAGTGCCACAAGCCGCTCGGCGCGTTCTATGTATTCCCGAACATCACCGCGACCGGCATCGACTCTCGCACGCTCGCAAAGCGCATCCTCGATGAGGCCGGCGTCGCGTGTCTTTCGGGCACAGCATTCGGCAAGTACGGCGATGGCTATCTCCGCTTCTCATACGCGAACTCGCAAGAGAACATCAAGAAGGCGATCGATCGCATCTCGACGTTTATGAAGACGGTGTGAGTAGGGTCTAGGGTTTAGGGTCTAGGGTCTAGGGTCTCCACACGTCATTTCGAGCGAAGTGAGCATTCATAAGGCCCCAGCCGAAATGAATGCGAACGGAGTCGAGAAATCTCCTTCGGTTTTCCGCGAGCCTCGGCATGATGCCGAGGCTTTTTTGTGAGCTGACTCCCTCCCTAGGGTTGGCACCCTAGGCTATTGCCAGACACGCCTTCGGCGTTACAATAATAATGCATCAAAATCGTAGTGCCAACGGCACGACTGGATTTAGCCTAGGGTGCCAACCCTAGGGCCTGGGCACGGGAAAGACGGGATGACGTGGTCAACCCTCCCGTATATTTGAGCGTTATCTCTGCTCAATTTCCGCCTATGATCCGTCTCGCACTTGTTGTTCTCGCAATTCTTACGATCGCCCCAAAGTCAGGCAGCGCCATGCGCGATTACTGGCAGCAGCGCGTCGAGTACAAGATCGATGTCACGCTGATCGACTCGATCCATTCGCTCGATGGAAAGCTTTCGGTACAGTACTTCAATAACTCGCCCGACACCATCCGCGAGGTCTATTTTCATCTCTATTACCTCGCATTCCAGCCTGGCAGCATGATGCAGGTGCGCGGCGATGCGATCAGCTCGGGGACGATCAGTCAGAAGATACTTGCATTGAAGCCCGAAGAGCAGGGGAAGTATCGCATCGATCAGATCACGACAGATGCAGGCAACGCAACGCATGAGATCACCGGCACGGTGATGCGCGTCGCATTGCCGAAGCCGCTACTTCCAAACACATCGACTACGATCAGCTTCACCTACTTCGAGCAGATACCGAAGCAAACGCGCCGCGGCGGATGGATGTCGCCGGAAGGCGTTGAGTATTCGATGGCGCAGTGGTATCCGAAGATCGCGGAATATGATGAGCATGGATGGCATGCCAACGAGTATATTGCGCGCGAGTTCTATGGCGTATGGGGTGATTTCGATGTATCGATCACGCTGCCATCATCATTCACCGTTGCTGCAAGCGGGCAGGTGATGAATCCGCAGGAGGTTGGTCGCGGCTATGACAAGATCGCTGCAGGCGAGAAGGCGGGACAGTCACTACCTGAAGAGAAGAGCGGCATGACAACATGGAAGTGGCGAGCAGAGAATGTGCATGACTTCGCGTGGGTCGCCGACAAAGCATACATCCATGACTGGGCGACGATCCGTGACTCGATCACGATCCACTCGATCTACAAGACCAGCGTGGCCAGCATGTGGAAAAATACATTGAAGTACACGGAGTTCATGATCAATACGATGTCCGATCTGTACTTCCCGTACCCGTACCGCAATTTCTATAACACGCATGCGGGCGATGGCGGCATGGAATATCCTATGCTTGTTCAGAACACTGGCTTCAGGTCCGAGATGTCGATGGCAGGCATCACCGCGCATGAAGGCGCGCATCAGTGGTTCTACGGCATTCTCGGCAACAACGAGATCCGCGAAGCTTTTATGGACGAGGGCTTCACGAGTTATGCGACGACGCAGATCATGGTGAAGCAATTCGGCAACGAGCAGCAATATCCCGGCGCAGAGCGTTCGTGGCTTGACTGGTTCATACCGCTGCCGAATAACAAGGGGGATAACTATCGCAGCTATCTCAACCTTGCAAAAGCTGGCTACGAAGAACCTCTTGCGATTCCGCATGATTGGGCGCGCGAGGACGTGAATGCTGGCCAGGCCTACGGCAAGATGCAAGCGATCATCTCAATGCTTGAATACACGCTCGGCGAATCGACGTTCGATCGCGGCATGAAAGAGTATTTCAATCGCTGGAAGTTCAAGCATCCATCGCTCGATGATTTCCAGCGAGTGATGGAAGATGTTGCAAAGACCGATCTCGACTGGTTCTTCGATCAGTGGTTCAGGACGGATCGGACGGTGGATTTTTCTCTCGGTGCTGTGAAGTCCGTGCAGGAGGGAGACAAGTATCGCACGACACTCCGCGTTCGCAATCTTGAGCAGGCCGTCATGCCGATCGATCTAAAGCTGCAGTATGCTGATGGCACTTCAGAGATCGCGACAATCCCACTTGCAGTCCACCAGAATGCGAGCTACCAAAAACGCGAGACCCGTTTGTTCTTCGCTCCTTGGGATTGGGTCGCTCGGACGTACGAAGGTAGCATCCATACGCCATCGAAAGTGGTATCCGCTGAGATCGATCCATCGTGGCGTTTGCAGGATCTGAATAGGCTAAATAATCGCGCTGACTGGTTCTCTGCATTGCCGAAGGGCTATTGGGAATTCTTCAAGCAGTTGAATATCAATCCACCGATCGATGGATACTACGCAATCGTTCGTCCGATCATTGGGCCTTCGTACCTTGCTAATTCACCGCTCTCACGCTTTGAGATATCCAATCGTTCACCATCCGACTTTGAAAGAACAGGGTCGATGGGCACCGTTTTGGGCATCGGTGTGAAGTATGGTGCGTATTTGAATTGGCAAGGTGATCTTAAGGCTTATATGAATATGGGTGAGCACCTCTCAGGATCTCAAAAGTATGAGGGCAGGATCACGGGCACCGCGCCGCTTGAGTGGATGGGGCGACTGACGAACGTCCACTACTTCGGTGGAAAATACAATGACCTTCTCAGTTCGCGCATTACACTCGAGAAGACCATTCGTCCAGAATATCTGTACGTTGGCGATAATCACAAGCTTCGTGGATGGGTCGAGACGCATGATGCATTGATCGCGCCGACATGGGACGAGAGTATGCATGGTCCATTCTCTCGCGAGAATGTCCAGCTTCCATGGGAGAGCAAATACACGCGACTCACTGGCGTTGGGTATATCTACGCTTCTCGCTCGGGCACTACTACAGCAGATCTCTTTGGTGAGGCCTCGCTTTGGTCATCGACTCATAGTTTCGTGCGTGCGCGTTTTACCGGTGCGTATTCAAGCGATCTGTTTTGGGGTATAAAGTCGGTGCTTCGTATCAATGGTGGTATCGCTGAAGGGGAGCTCCCGATAGAGCGTTCGTTCAATCTGCAGTCTGCCGACCCGACAGCACATCAGTACTCCGATACCTATAACGCCTATCGTTGGCTGGCAGCAACGAAGTTCGAAACGGGACTTCGAGGCGGTGCCGGGCTTCTCGGCTTCCCGATAAAGAAGCCTAGCGCGCACCAATTCAATTGGGGAAAGAATATGATCGGCGTGAACTGGGACATGACTTTGTTCAGGATCCCATACGTGCCGCAACTCTCCGTCGAGGTGAACATTGGCGCTGGCTGGGTTGGCGATACCTTCCAAGGACTTGAAGAGCTATGGAAATTCACGACGGTTGCTGGCGGGCTGACTTTGAACGTTGATGTTAAGTCGTTTCTTCCGTGGCAGCTTCAAGGGGTGATGGATCAGTACGCATTCACGCCTATCATCAAGATCGATCCTGCAGGCAAGATCTTTCTTGGCACCTCATTCTAATTCACGATCATGCTAAAAGTTGGAGTCATCGGCGTTGGGCATCTCGGCAAGGTCCATGCGAAGCTGTGGAATGAGGTAGAGGGCGTGGAGTTGATCGGCGTCTATGATGAGGATCATGCTCGCGCGGAGGCCGTGGCGCAGGAGATCGGTACGAAGAGCTTCTCGGATCTCTTCGCGCTGATCAATGCGGTCGATGCTGTGTCGATCGTTACACCGACGTTCGCGCATTATTCTGTTGCGAAGACAGCGATCGAACGCTGGAAGCATGTGCTGATCGAGAAGCCCATCACAACAACGACGCGCGAGGCTGAGGAGCTGATTCAGATGGCTGCCGAAAAGAAGGTGAAGGTGCAGGTCGGGCACATCGAGCGCTTTAATCCGGCGTTGCTCGCGATCGAGAAATACCTGCATGATCCGAAGTTCTTCGAGTCGCACAGGATGGCACAGTTCAAAGCGCGCGGCACTGATGTGCCTGTGGTTCTTGATCTCATGATCCACGACATCGATGTGATACTCTCGTTGGTGAAGTCGCCAGTGAAGTCGGTTGATGCATCTGGCGTTGCGATCGTGAGCGAAGAACTCGACATCGCGAACGCGCGCATCAAGTTCCAGAACGGCGCAGTCGCGAATGTGACGGCAAGTCGTATCTCTGTCAATCCGATGCGCAAGCTTCGCATCTTTGAAGGTAAGGGATATTTCTCGCTCGATTTCGGCGGCAAGTCGGCCGATGTGTTTCGCTTGCTTGAAGACGGGGCGGATGTCGATCCCGCACACATGATGAAGCTTGGCGAGATCGAGAATGCTGATATACTCCGCAATATCGTCTACGAGAAGCCGGAGATCAAAGATCTGAATCCGCTGAAGTACGAGCTCGAGCTCTTTCGCGATGCGATCGCGAACAACACGCGTCCGATCGTATCCGGTGAAGATGGCTTAGAAGCGCTGCGCGTTGCAGACTTGATACTACAGTCGATCCGCGATCAGGAAATGAAAGTAAGCTCACAGGTCTCGCTGTAATGGACCCGAATTCCTGGCTTGCGCTTGGCTCGGTGTTCCTGTTCGGACTTCGTCATGGGCTCGATCCCGACCATCTCGCTGCACTGACAGATATCGCAGCATCGGATAACTCTCCTCGCGAGCGGATGTGGCAAGGCTTCAGGTATGCACTTGGCCACGCCTTCGTTCTTGCTGTGCTCGGCATTATCGCGATCGCGTTCGGTAGTTACATCCCCGACGCAGTCGACGAGATAGCAGGCAAGATCATCGGTATGACACTGATCGCTCTTGCGGCGTATGTGATCATCTCGCTCTTTCGTCATCGCGCGCACGCGGATTACATCGCTCCAACTCGCTCAGACTTGCTGATGCGGATGTTCGGCCGCAAAGAAGTGAAGCTCGATCAGCGCACTGCATTCACGATCGGCATGATTCATGGCGTTGGCGCAGAGACGCCGACCCAAGTCGGACTTTTTCTCTTTGCCGCTGGAGTAGGAGGGACTGCGCTCGCCGCCACTGGCATGATCGTCTTCACACTCGGACTCTTCATCACCAACACGATCGTCTGCGCCGCTTCGATCGGTGTGTTCGCGAGTAGTGTAAGAAGGCCGATGTTTTATCGGGGATTGGCAGCCATCACCGCTACGTATAGCTTGGTGCTCGGTGTAACATACCTCTTCCCGTAGAGACGCGCTATAGCGCGTCTCAGGGAGTTTTCGGACTCGCTGCTTTTCTCGATCGTGGCCGAGAATTCTCGGAATGAACTTACCGTATCTC
>JBKJTP010000025.1:0-5191 GCA_046590195.1 Kapaibacterium sp. (SeqCode)
TCATGCCCGATGGCCGGAGACTCGAGCAAACTCGATGGATCGAGAATGGGAGAGTTGAGAAACGGTTGTTGCTTCGCTCGACTTCAGAGGCCGTGGAGTTCGTCGAATCTGTGCGTATGTTCTCGCTTGAGGAGTTCAAGCAGATGTTCGCGCAGAATGGCCTAACCATGAAGCACCTTTTCGGCGGGTATGACGGTTCGGAATTCATTGAAGCGACCTCCGCCAGACTCATTATGTTCGCCGAACGCAGCTAACCCACTCGAACTACCCAATCGAACTACCAAATCGAACTACCAAATCGAACTACCAAATCGAATAATGCGCGCGCTTGTTTGCCTCTTGTCTCTGATCTTTCTTAGCTCCTGCGGTATCTTCGATACTCGCGAGCCTGATCCCCCTGTGACCGGCAACGGATTTATCTGGGTCGATGCGACGAGCTATCAGGTGCTGCTCAATAACTTCGAGGGCTCTGTCGAAGCACTTGATGCGGAGAATTACAAACGTGTGTTCATCGCGCCAACCGATTCGCTGCTTCCAAGCGGCACAGCAAATTATTCCTTCCTCTACAACTCGTCGCTCGATCCGACGTCACGTGTGATCTTTGCAAACTGGGACACGGAGTCGGAGCGCAATTACCTTTCGCGGTTGAAGAGCGTGCTCGTCAACACGGCGCGTCTAGGGCTCGAACTCAAGAACGTGACCACGCAGCAATCGACGCCAAGTCAGGTGATCGTCAATGCAGACTACACGCTATCGATACCGTCAGGATCGAGCGAGGTAGTCCCGAATACCGTTACGGGATATATGACGCTGCAACTCCGCCTCGTCAAGACCGAGCGCGGTACACAGGAGTGGCGAATAGTAAACTGGCTCGATCAGGATCCGAAGGGCGGAAAGGCCTACTCGTGGACAGACCTCAAGGCAAACTTCAGCAGTTGAAGCTGATTCGCATACTGATCGTCACGATCGTTGCAAGCCTTGCAACCCTTTCGTGCAATCCCTTTGCGCCAGAGCTGGATGAATCGGCTGGTCAGATCAAGTTCGGCGACCCAACAACGATCGAAGGTTACTTCGAGTCCTTCCGCTACGCTTATCAGTTCAAAGACACGTCGCTCTATAGCTCGCTGCTCGATCCGAGCTTTATCTTCAGCTACAAGAATTACGATCGCGGGCTCGATCTCGAATGGGGACGCGATGAAGAGGTTCGAACCACGGCCGCGCTCTTCAACTCAGTTCAATCGCTCGATCTTTTGTGGGGCAATGTGCTCGATTCGTTGGGCACAACAACCACCTTTGATATTACCCGTACATTTTCGCTGGACGTCACTTTGAACCCCAGCGAAGTGATCCATGTCGATGGCCGGGCGATCTTTTCCTTGCGTCGTGATACCATCGGTAAGCCCTGGCGCGCGGTGCGTTGGCGCGATGAATCGAATTTGTAGCATCGAACCGTTCATCTATTGATGTCTTTCTCCCACCAGCTGCGAGCGATAAAGAATGCCCTGCGTGTGCAAGGCATTGCTGGCTTCGTGGGCGTGATCCGCGAGAAGCAGCGCAAGCAGGAGCGGTATGAGAAGATGCTTGTGGATGTTCCGGTGAACCAGCACATCGCAGTGCTTCGAGATTGGGAGGTGGCGCAGATCGAAGTCGCCGCAGAGCATCGCGAACAGATCATTCGCAAAGCGGATGCAAGGCTGCGCGATGAGAACGAGTACTTCAGCTTTCCCTATCGTTTGCGCAGCGTTGCGCGGCCATGGAATTTCGATCCGTTCGAGAAGCGCTATTGGCCAGCAGATCATTACACCGAGCAGAAGCTCCATTCGGCAGAGACACCACAAGACGTAAAGATCGTCTGGGAGATCAACCGCTTCAAGGATCTGCCAACACTCGCGCAGGCAGCGTATCTCACCCGCGATGAGAAGTATGCCGATGAAGTAGAGTATCGTCTCCTGAGCTGGATCGATGATAATCCATTCGCGCAATCGATCAACTGGGCGAGTGGTCTCGAGATTGGCATTCGACTTCTGTCATGGACCGCTTCACTCGAGCTACTCCGAGCTGCCGGCTTCGATCTCTCAAGAAATCAAAAGATCGCACGCTCGATCTACGAACAGACGGCCTATCTGCGTACAGAACTCTCGACTGACAAGATCGTCCGGTCGAATCACCTCATCGGAGAAGCCGCCGCGTTATTCGTGATCTCAAAACGATGGGACTTCACGGGTAACCAAGAGTGTGCAAGCACTTCGCGAGCAGTACTCGAATCCGAGATCATCCGCCAGACCTACGATGATGGCGCAACACGCGAAGCAACGACGTGGTATCATGGGTTCGTCACGGACTTCTTCGACATTGGCGCATGCGTCGCCTCGCGTTCCGATAAGCCACTTTCAAAGCAGTTCTCCGAGCGCCTCTTTGCAATGAAGGTCTTCCGCGAGAGCATGATGCAGCCCGATGGCACTCCCGTGCGTATCGGCGATGCCGATGACGGATACGCATTGTACTTCGAGGGTGTAAGAGAAGAGTGGTTCAATTGCATATTTGGACGAGCAAACCAGAAGGTATCAAGCGCTATCAGCTTTCACCGCTCAGGTTACGTGAGCATGAAAGAGAAGGGGAGTGCGCTTTATCTTCGGGCTGGAGAATTCGGAATGGGCGGCGACGGATCCAGCTCGCACGCACATGATGATCTTCTTGCCCCCGTGCTATGGCTGGAAGATCTGCCGGTGCTGGTCGACCCTGGCACCTACGTCTATAATGGAGCCGCTAAATATAGAAGCAGGTATCGCGGTGAGCACTCGCATAATACCTTTTCGCTCGATGAAGGCTCCGAGGCAAAACAGAAGCTGAATTTCGGCTGGTATCAGGTGCGCAAGCCGGCACGGATGACGGTCGAGGGCTTGAAGGTCACTGGACACTACGGCGAGTGGCCCGAGCATTCGCGCACGATTGAGCTTCGAGGATCCGAGGCCTTGATCCTCGACGAGGTGACTAAGCCGCACAAGCGCGGATTTGCCCGACTTCACCTGCACCCGATGTGGAAGCCGGATGCCTCTGCGGGCACGCGGCACAGCTTCCTGAACGCCAGTGGGGACCGGCTCCATCTCGAGATCGAACTCTGGAAACGGGTCGACCTTGAAACGTACGACTTTTCCCCTTCGTACCGTGTTCAGGTGCCCGCCACGAAGGTAATTCTCCAGACGGGTCCGGTTCGTGGTAAATTTGCAGTTCGGATATGGGTCGAGCACGTTGATGCTCCCGCCCGGTCACATCCCGATTTCGCTCCGCTCTAGTTAATGCAGCTTCGAGAACACTTAGATAAAGGTATCTGGGCCATCGCCGATAAGGTGTTGCTGCTGATGTACGGCCTCGCCGTGATCGTCGTAGTGGTGAACGTCTTGCCCGAGAAGGAGTGGGGTGTGTTCTCGATCTATCAGTCGATCTTCCTGATCCTCTCTGTGCTTGCCGATTCGATCTTCCTGCAGCCGATGGTTAAGTTCGCCAGCGAGCACGAGGCCGAGGTCGATCATGTACTTGCCGCGAGTTTCAATCTTTACTCGGTCTCGATGATGGTCAGTGGTACGATCATCGCGTTCTTCAGCGAGCCGATCGCGGCATTCTTCAAAAGTCCTGAGTTGCTCGAGATGCTGCCGTTTTTGCCGCTGCTCATCTTCCTCAGTATCTTCAGGAATGTGGGCGTCAGATATCTCCAGGTGTACTACCGCATCAACGCGATCTTCTGGGTCGATCTCACTTTCTTCGGCTCGATCATCGTCATCACCGTACTCGGAACAGCTTTCGGCTTATTCAACTCGGCGTATGACTTCATGATCGCGAATATCATTGGAGCAGGTATCTCCAGCGTCACGACCATCGCATTCTGCGCTCGTGCCTTCCGCCGCATGCCGTTGCTGACCGTTCCACCTCACGAGTACAGTAGGATCTATTCTTTTGCGAAGTATCAGGCAGGCACAAGCGCATTGCTGACACTTCAGCAGTGGAGCGACACGTTGCTCGTGGGTGCGTTCTATACCCCTCACGAAGCAGGCGTTTATAGTGCAGCAAAGAATCTCTATCGGTTCATCGATGCTGTGCGCGAAGGCGCCACACTGCTGGTTGTACCTGTGAGTTCACGCCTCTATTCTGCTGGTGATTTCAAGGGCCTCCGTAGCCTTGTCGAAAAGCTGCTCTTTATCAGCTTCGCTGCGTTGATCCCGATCTCCATCGGCTTCGCGATCTTTGCAGAGCCGATCATGGATATCGTCTATCGCGGTAAGTACCAAGGTGTGTCATCCGTATTCCAGGTGTTGATCCTCGCGGGCTTTACCTTGCCGCTATCGCTTATTTCAACGAACGTGCTGATCGGCATGGGCAAAACGAAGAGCCTGTTCCTTGCCACGCTCGGTGCGGTCGTCACATTTTTTGTTCTGAGTTTCGTCTTCGTGCCACCAATGGCTAGCATGGGCGCCGCGCTTGCGGTCTTTATCTCCATGACCGTCCTCGCACTCCTCACGTTCTTCGCGATGCGTAAGGAAGTGCAGGTCTCGACCTCCGGCATTCTCAGCCGCGCAGCGAACGTAAAGCAGTTCGTTCGTGACCGCCGTGCGGAGTCAGAAACGCCAAGCGGTGAATAGATCGGCGTGGTACACTGGCCTCTTCTCTCGGTTCGAGATGAAGGTCTTCGTGCTCGCGCTGCTTGTGCGGCTGCTCTTCGTCGTGATCTATCCCGGCATCAATTATTACGGCGGCATCACCGGCGAGTATCTCGATGTCGTGAACAACATCCTCACCGGTCATGGCCTGACGCAATACGTCGATATTGCTCCGTATGACTCTGGCCGTGTGCAGATGGAATACATGCCATTCGTCGCGCGTCCGCTGGGCTACGTGACTTTTCTTACGATCATCTCATTCTTCACCGGCATCGCACCGGTTGCTTATCAGATCGTACAAGCGCTGATCACGGCATTCTCTGCGGTTCTCGTCTATAAGCTTGTAAAGATCCTCTTCGATAAGCAGCAGCGCGTCGAGAGCATTGCAAAAGCTGCAGCAGTACTCGCGGCAGTGTGGCCGAATCAAGCACGATTTGAGATCACGATCCTGCCTGATGGCCCGACGACACTCATCATGCTCGGCTTCGCCTATCAGCTCACGATGCTCGCGAAGACAGGGGAGCGGAAGCATTTGATCT
>JBKJTP010000200.1:0-11016 GCA_046590195.1 Kapaibacterium sp. (SeqCode)
GGCACGCCGTTGCCGCTATGGATATGTGAATCGTGTGAGAAGACGAAGTGCGTCGGTGCGTTCGATGAGCTTCGCGACGCAAAGAACGCGATCGAAGGCGAGGCGACGCCGGCTGAATTGCTTGACAGCGGCAAGTTCGATCCACATAAGCCATACGTCGACAACTATACTTTCACTTGCGAGTGCGGCGGCACAATGAAGCGCTCACCGGACGTTATCGACGTATGGTTCGATTCGGGCGCGATGCCGTTCGCGCAGTTCCATTATCCGTTCGAGAACAAGGAGCTCTTTGAGAAGCACCACTTCCCAGCAGATTATATCTGCGAGGCGATGGACCAAACACGCGGCTGGTTCTACACACTGCACGCGATCAACACATTCCTGTTCAAGCAGCCAGCGTTCAAGAATGTGATCGTCAACGACATGGTCTTGGATAAGGCTGGGCAGAAGATGTCGAAGTCGCGTGGTAATGTTGTCAATCCGTTCGAGATCATCAACACGCATGGTGCAGATGCAACACGCTGGAATTTCATCGCCTCATCAGTTCCATGGAAGGCAAAGCTCTTCAACGTTGATGATGTTGCTGAAGTAGAGCGCAAGTTCTTCGGTACGCTGATCAATACGTATGGCTTCTTCGCGCTCTATGCGAACATCGATAGCTTCACGTACGATGCGAAGAAGACTGTGCCTGTTGCAGAACGACCAGAGGTCGACCGTTGGATCTTGTCCACGCTCAACACACTGATCGCTGAGTGTAACAAGGACATGGATGCCTACGAGCTTACGCGTCCGGCACGAGCAGTCCAGGAATTTCTAACAGAGCAAGTATCGAACTGGTACGTTCGCCGCAATCGCCGCCGCTTCTGGAAGGGCGAGAACAATCGTGATAAGCAATCCGCATACGAAACACTTTACGAGTGCATCACTGCAACGCTCAAGCTGATGGCACCGCTTGCACCATTCATCACTGACTGGATGTATCAGGCGCTGACCACGGGACTTGGCACCGGCAACGGCTCGATCCATCTCGAGCTCTATCCAAAGCCAGACGCCAATGCGATCGATGCGAAGCTCGAAGCGCGCATGGAGTCGGCACAGACGATCTCTTCGCTCGTTCGCCAGATGCGCGAGCGTGCGAAGATCCGCGTGCGTCAGCCGCTGGAGCGAGTACTCATTCCCGTTGCGAATCGTTACGAGATCGAAGAGCTTCGCAAAGTGGAAGATGTCATTCGCGATGAGGTGAATGTCAAGCGCGTAGAATATGTCCAGGCAGGTGATAGCGATGTGATCAAGCTGAAAGCGAAAGCAAACTTCAAGCTGCTCGGCGCGAAACTCGGTAAGCAGATGAAGATCGTTGCAGCGCGCGTGCAAACAATGACGCAGGATGAACTCCGCGACTTCCAGCAGACGGGACGCGTAACGCTGAACGTGGAAGGCAACGACTACGAGCTCGAGCGCGGTGAGATCGATATCCTTGCAGAAGATATCGAGGGCTGGCTGGTATCCAGCGAAGGTGGCATCACTGTCGCTCTAGATACGCAGATGAGCGAATCCTTGTTGCATGAAGGTATCGCACGCGAGTTCGTCAATCGCATCCAGAACATCCGCAAAGATTCTGGCTTTGATGTGACCGATCGCATCAAGATCGAAGTGCATGATGCGTCCGAAGTATTGACGCGCGCTGTAAGCATATTCAACTCATACATCTGCGAAGAGACCCTTGCGAATTCTCTCGATCTTGCTTCGAACGGCAGCTCGAATCTCGAGTCAGCCAAAGCTGCGGAAGTTGAGATCGGCGAAGAGACCGCAACCGTAAAGGTGGCGCAGGTGAGAGGGTAGCGTTCAGCGTATAGCGTTCAGCGTATAGCGTTCAGCGTGGCATTAAGGATTTCTGCCCCGCAGGAACGGCCCAATACCAGGCCCCGGGCGGCAGTCCGGGGTTTATCGTTTTTGCAACGTTTCGTAGCCCCCATCAGGGCAATGATTCAACGCCTGAAGTCAACCGTCGAGTATATTGCTCCGTGGCCTCGACATTAGGAGACTTTTCGGAATAGCAGTTGTTGCAAACTCGACTGTTCAGTCGGAAACATAGCCTCACGCTACGCGACCGGACAGGGTCAGGAGTGTATCAATAACCTCACCATGGCAAAACAGACGAAGAAGCCGACCAAGGCTGCACCGACCAAGGCCTCATCGAAGCCTTCAACGAAAGCACCCGCCAAGGCGCATGCAAAGAAGTCGGCTCCTGCAAAGAGCAGCAGCGCGTCCAAACCCTCTGCGAAGGGTCCGGCAAAGAAAGTGGCCTCACGGCCGGCAGCTAAACCTGCAGCGAAGCCAAAGTCGAAGGCACCAGCGAAAGCGAAGTCTGCACCTGCCAAACGTACGGCCGCCCCTGCTAGATCTGCTAAGTCAGTTGCAAAGCCAGTAGCAAAGGCCCCTGTCAAGGCACAAGCTTCTAAAATTACCCCTGCAAAGGCCTCAACTACTCCAGCAAAGAAAGTCGCCTCTGCACCGGCCGCTGCCAAGTCCTCTGGCAAGGTTAGTGCAAAGCCAAGTGCCAGTGTGAAGTCTTCTGCATCCACGTCCTCCAACGCCGGTGCAACAGCTTCACAACCAGCTTCAAAACCTGCTTCTTCCTCAACCAAGCCATCGAAGACAGTAGTCGCGGCCGCCGCTATCGGCGCCGCAGCTATCGGCGCGGCGATCGGAGCAGCGACCAAGAATACCAATACTCAACCGTCCTCCGGCGGAGCGTCATCTGGCGCAACGCAAAAGAATAAGATGACAGATAATAACAAGCTTTCTCCCAAGAACGAAGCAGCCGATTTCCGCATCGGCGTCGTCCAGCCCGCTACAAAGAATACCCCTGCGATGCGGCTCGATGCCAACGACGCTGAGATCCTCGCATCCGCCAAGGAGCGTTATGGCAATAAAGATCTCGAAGCATTCCGAAAGCTGATCCAAGAACAGCGCGCAGAAGCGAGTGAAGAATTTGATATCCTCAGCGAGCAGATGCTCGACACGTCGGGCGAGTTCGATTCCGACAATGCGAGTTTTTCCCTCCACACAGCAGAGCAGGGTACTGACGCAATGGAGCGCGAAAAGACTTTCCTGCACGCGCAGCGCACAAGCGATTACATCAAGAAGCTCGACGAGGCAATGGCGCGCATCGACCGCGGCACCTATGGTATCTGCGTCGTTTGCGGCAAACTCATCGAGAAGCAGCGTCTTGGGGCAGTGCCGATCACCCAGAAGCACGTTGATTGCAAAAACAAGACGCAGCAAAAGAAACTGACAAATGACCAGACCTATCGCGATATTCCGGACACGGAAACCGTAGACTGATCTGAAGTAGACTGATTTCGAGTACAGAAGTGTTACTCAGCGAAGTACCTGATCAGGTACTTCGCTTTTTATTATAGCTCTATTCATTAAGCAGGTGGCTGTTCTCTGGATCTCTCTCATCATCGTCATTGCAGACCAGTTGACGAAAATGGCTGTCAAAGGCTCGCCAATTTCATGGCTCGCTTGGGAAGGCATGCCCTACGGTAGCTCAAAGCCATTTATCGGTGAGATCATGCGGCTCACCTTCATCGAAAATCCAGGCATCGCCTTCGGCATTACGATCCCTGGCTTCAAAGCGGTCTTCGGAGTATTCTCGATCGTCGCATCTGCCGCGATCATCTGGTATCTCAACAGGCACAAGTTACAGCTTTCGAAGTGGGAGAAGATCTCGCTTTCGCTCATCTTAGGCGGCGCTGTTGGTAACCTGATCGACCGCGTATTTTACGGCGTGATCTACGGCTACGACACGCTTTTCTACGGTCGCGTAGTCGATTTCTTCGACTTTGGCTATAAGGAGAATTGGTGGCCTGTATTTAACATCGCTGATTCCGCAGTCTCTGTCGGTGTGGTCGTGCTGATGATCTTGCTGCTCAAGAAGAAGGAGCCAGTCGTTGCGACTGCAACAGCATCGAGTAGCGTCTCAGATGCATCGGGTCCAGAATCAATAGCGAATCATTCGAGCACAGAACAAGCAAACACCCCGCACCATGCTCAGTGAAGAAATTGACGACTCGCTAGATCCCAAGTTGACACAGATCGCAACTGCTCCCGAGGAAGAGGGAGAAGCGGAAGAAGAGTCAGATGATGACGCACCCGCACAGCGCATCATCGAGCTAACGATCTCCGCCGGCGAGCGTCCCGAGCGGATCGATCAGTACCTCTCGCGCGTCGTAGCGAATACGTCGCGCAACAAGGTTCAAGAAGCGATCGCATCCGGTGCTGTCTCGATCAATGGGGATGTGCTTGAGCGCACTTCGTATAAGATCAAAGGTGGCGATGAGATCAGGATCGTCGTTCCGCGTCCACCGCGCCAGCGCGCAGAGGCTGAAGATATTCCACTCGACATCGTCTACGAAGACGACCAGATGCTAGTGATCAACAAGGCTGCTGGGATGGTAGTGCATCCCGCGCATGGCTCACGCACGGGTACACTGGTCAATGCGCTGCTGCATCACATCCAGGATTTCAGCAAAGATCATCCAGGCGCCGATCCCGATCGTCCAGGCATCGTGCATCGACTTGACAAGGATACGTCAGGCTTAATGGTCGTGGCCAAGAACGAAGAGGCCCATCGCGTGCTCGCGAAGCAATTCTTCGATCACACAGCGAAGCGTGTGTACAACGCGATCGTGTGGGGAAGATTAAAGAATGATTTCGGCCGCATCGAAACACAGCTTGCACGTCATGCGAAAGACCGCAGAAAGATGGCAGTCGTTGAAGAAGGCGGAAAGACAGCGATCACCGAGTACTTCCTCATGGAAGATCTAGAGATCTGTTCGTTAGTTGAACTTCGTCTGAAGACCGGCCGCACGCACCAGATACGAGTACACATGCAGCACTTGGGACATCCCGTCTTCGGCGACCCGAACTACAGCGGCCGATCGATGCAGGTAATGCGTAATGACATCCCGCAGTACCGCTATTGGATCGACACACTGATGCTCACGATGGATCGACAGGCATTGCATGCCCGCACACTTCGCTTGCATCATCCAACGACCAATGAGCTGCTCGAGTGGACGTCACCACTACCCGAGGATTTCGAGCTAACGCTTCAATCACTTCGCGATAAGCGCGCGGAGCTCGAGCGATTGATCTCCCGATAGAAAATTCTGAAGACCGTCATTTCGACCGGAGCAACATTCAATGAGCGTAGCGAGATTGGATGTTGCGGAGTGCTCGACTTCGATTCGCTCAAGATGATATCACAGTGAGCGGCGTCCTTGATTACGATCCCTTCGTAATGATCTTCCACTCCTGCTCGCTCACTGGCGTGACGGATAGCATTGAGCCCTTCTTCAAGATGCCCATGCCTTCAAGCCCTGGCGTCTCGCGCAACTGACTGATCGAGATCGGCGCCTTCAGAGGCTTGACATACTTCACCTTGCGAGCATACCAGATCGGCTTATCCGGAGATGCCTTCGGATCGTAGTGATCGTCATCCTTATCCCACGCCGTTGAATCAGCGATCGCATCACCCGCGATCTCGCAGATCCCTACAACGCAGGGAGGCTTTGCACTTGAATGATAGAACAGCGCACCGTCGCCCGGCTGCATCGTGTCGCGCAGCATGTTGCGCACCGTGTAGTTGCGGATGCCTGTCCACTCGGTGGAGCCATCGCGCTTGAGGTCATCGAATGAGTAGCAATCAGGTTCAGACTTGAGAAGCCAGTATTGTTTGGGCATACAAAAAAAAGAGGCGATGATCGAGTTACACCTAACAACTTGGTATGAAACTCAATTTCGCCTCATTCTCGCAATTCAATTGCGCACAAGCCACGGTGCTACCGTAGGACCACCAGCTGCTTTGTTTCCACGGTGTCACCATTCGTGATGCGATAGGAGTACGACCCACTCGCTAACAAGCGCGTATCGAGAGTAACTTGATATTGTCCAGGCAGCATAAGTTGCTCGACAGGTGTTGCAACGAGTGCTGCTGAAGCATTGAAGACTTCGATCCTCACAACTCCAGTTCTGGTGACAGTATAGTCGATCGTGGCTCTATCTGTCGCTGGATTTGGATAGCTTTGTTCCAATGCGCCAGTTTCCACCATGGAGTAAGTGCGACCGGCATCGATCGAAGCGGTGCCGCCGCTTGTGGTGCGTATGATCGTACCCCCAAACCCCACCGCGGTGCCATGATCTGCATCCTTGAAGTGAACACCCAACAAAAAATTTGATGTACAGCTTGACTGTAGTGACCAAGTTTGTCCGCCGTCGATCGTATGAAGGATGGTCCCGGCAGCGCCCACTGCGGTGCCAGTGCTTGCATTTACGAATGAAACGGCATCAAGATCCTTCTCTGTACCACTCACTTGTGCGGTCCAGGTGAGACCGGCATTCGTTGTCCGAATGATGGTGCCACCGCCACCGATAGCGATGCCTGTGCTGGCATCAGGAAATACTACCCCTTCGAGCGAGAAGACCGTCCCACTCGTTTGTCGCGACCAAGTCGCACCTGCATCAGTTGATCGAAGCATCATTCCGTTTTCGCCTGTCAGTGTCCATGTGTTCGCATCGGTAAAAGCAATGCCACCGATGTATCCTGCCGCCCCGGTAGTCAACGGATCCCATGTTGCACCGCCATCCGTGGTGCGTAGCACCGTACCGACCGCACCAGCGACAATACCATTATTGGCGTCCACGAACTTCACGCGATACAACATTTTAGTTGTTCCGCTTGCCTGAGCTACCCACGTTTCTCCGCCGTTGGTCGTCCTGATGATCGTGCCGCCTGTGCCGACAGCAGTCCCTGTATTGACATCTGTAAAATCGACCTCCCATAGGTCAGCAGTTGTTCCGCTTGCCTGAGGTGTCCACTGAGCGCCTCCGTTCGTAGTTCGCAGGATGACTCCACCTGCTCCAATTGCTGTTCCAACATTCACGTCAGAGAAGTACACCCCATACATGGTTTCTCTTGAACCTCGTTGCTGATCCACCCATGTCAATCCTGCATCCGTAGTACGAAGAGTTACCCCATAGATGCCGACAGCTGTTGCGGTGTTGTTATCTGAGAAGGAAACGCGCCAGAGATTTGCTGAAAGATTAACAAAGGAATTTGTCCACGTCAGACCACCATCAGTTGTGCGAAGGATGGCGTTACCGATTCCTACAGCGACGCCCACATTCGCATCAAAGAACGCGACTCCCTGCAAGCCTGAAGTAGTCCCACTAACTTGCTTTGTCCACGTTGTACCCCCGTCCGTTGTTCTTAGAATTGACCCGGCGGATCCAACGGCAGTGCCTACATTGGTGCTTGGGAAGACCACTCCGAAGAGTGTATTTGTTGTGCCACTCGTTTGGGTCTCCCAATTTGCACCGCCATCGATCGTGCGAAGGATCGTCCCTGCAACGCCGATAGCAGTGCCTGTATTGTCATCAGTGAAGAATGCTTGATAGAGGCTATTGCTTGTGCCACTAGCCTGCGATACCCAAGTTATTCCAGCGTCAGTCGTCTTCAGTATCGCACCTCCGTGTCCAGCGGCATATCCTATGTTTGGACTGGTAAACTGGATGCTCCGAAGATTATTCTTTACACCACTCGATCGCGGCGTCCATGTCTCACCCCCATTCGATGTGAAGAGGATCGTGCCGCTATCACCAGCAACGAATCCCGTACTCGCATCAAAGAAATGAGAACCGCCTCGCAAGTTAAGTGATTTTCCACTGTTCTGCTTCACCCAGTCCAAGCCTCCGTTGGTAGTTCGGAGAATGGTGCCGACGTCTCCGATCGCGTATCCTACGTTATTATCAATGAACTGCACCCCAACCAAGTGGCTGCCTTGTGGTAAGGGATTCTGCCATCGCCAGCCCGATTGAGAGTAAGACTGACTATAGCACAAGACAAGCATTAGGATGACAAGTAGTTTCTTCATTGTTGTATCGATTTGCGATAGACTCAGTCTTTAATGATCAGCTTTGTCACGGAAGATCCTTCCGAGATAAAGCGGGCGAGATAGGCTCCACTTGGCAGAGCAGTCAGGTCGATAGAGAACTGATCACCGATGGTGTTTTGAATGTCCAATAACTGTTGACCGATCAGACTGGATATAACGACGCGAGTCTCTTCTGTGGCGCCCTTCCTCGAGCGCATCTGCACCTTCACAACGCTAGTGGTAGGATTGGGACTTAGAGTGATGTTGCCGTTTTGCTTTAAGTGATCCGAGACTCCAAGCTGGGCATAATCAGATAGCTTCCGATACCAGATACCCGCGCCAGCGGCAGCGGCGAAAAGCTTATCGCCTACAAAAGTAATCGACTGTGCAGTGTAAAAGTGGTCAGGCTTTGATCCGGCATCCAACCACGTTGTGCCGTTGTTGGTAGAGACGAACAACCCAAAGTCACCTGCTGCGAACACCAAGCCTCCGATAGACTTTATCCCGTAAACGACGCCTCCGCCAAGAAAGGCACATGCTCCCCATGTAACCCCTTTGTCTGATGAACGGTAAATACTCCCTTGAGTCCATCCGTTGCTGACGAAGAGATAGTCGTCATTCGACCCTATTCCATAGATCGACCCAGCAGGGATGTTCGTGCATTTGGTCCAATTGAATCCGTTGTCGCTTGAGTAAAATACTCCAGAGTTGTATGTGCCTGCGAAAAGGTCGCTACCGATCGATGTAAAATTAAGAGCTCCGTTGGGGAAGCCTGCACAAACAGTCCATGTTGCGCCTCCATCGGTCGACACGTATGCGCCATACGAGGCAAAATCGAGTGGTTGAGTTGCAGCAAGAAGTGTTGTGCCTGTTGAGTAGACGTTCCTAACATATTCGCCACCGATCCCAGCAGGTATCCAACGAGATCGATCTGCACTCAAGCGAAACAATCCAGTATCACTCCCGACAAACACCTCTTTGCCAAGTAAGGCTATTGATGTCCCCAATCTCGTTCCTGAATCGAGCCGGTGCCATGTTGATCCAAGATCGGATGAGTGATAGATATATGCACCGGCTGCGTAAAGGTGCGTCGTACCTGCATCGTCTATGCTTCCAGCGATCGCTCTCGATGTTGTCCCGATGACGCCTGTATCCACCCGGTTCCAGCTTGTGGCTTTGTCAGCTGAGCGGAAGATGCCAGCGTCTCCGCAGAGGTAAAGCGCATCGCCATCCGTTGCGATAGCGGCGACATAACTATTGAAGCCACGGCTGTTGGTCCAGCTACTGCCGTTGTTCGTGGAGCGATAAACTCCATCGGAGGTTCCGTAGAATAGATCGCTGCCACTAGGGATGAGAAGAGACTCATCGTAGGCCTGAGGCTCAGGGAGGCCCGTATGTACGCTGCTCCAATTGTTACCATCGTCCATAGATAAGAAGACACCATCATCGAGCGCAACAAAGATCGAATTTCCTAAGGCTGCTAGAGAGCGGATCGTCGTAGTGTTCAAGCTCTGTTGGATCGGCGACCACGTTGCGCCCTTATCGCTGGATACGTAAATACCGTCTCCATTCGAGCCTGCGATGATCTTGTTGCCGTGCTTGATCAGGCCATTTACGCTACCTGTAGGTCCTTGGCTCAAGGCAGTCCAGGTCGTGCCATCGTTGCTCGACATGAATACCCCTGCGCCGGTCGCCGCAAAAAGGTCCGTGCCATCGACGAGCAGCGTATAGATCCTTAAGTTTGTGAGCCCAGTGTTCACAGCACTCCAGGTAGTGCCACCATCCAGCGAAAGGAACACGCCGGAGTATGTACCTGCAAAGAGCTTTGCGCCAACGACCTGTATCTCGGGAAATAGCGCCTTTGGGGCTGCGAGCTTACGCCAGTTCTTCCCTCGATCGCTTGAGTGCATGATGCCGCCGTTCGTGCAAGCGTATAGATCATTGCCATTAGCGGTTAGGCTGTAAAAATCTCCGCCATAAGGTCCTTCGGTTTGCACCCATTGGCTTTCCGCAGGAACTGACAGTAAACACAATGCGGCCAAAGCGGCCAGCGCCATACGTAATATCAAGCGTTTCATAAGATACAGGATCAATTGGTGGAGAACATCGAGAGTCAAGAAAGCGGCAAACGCTCAGAAGTAAGGAAGCAGAGCGGTACCGTGCCTGGCGACCGCATGAGTGTAAAGATACGCTATTCATCGAGCCAATCCTAGTGCTAAAAGTCATGACAATAGGTGACTAAAGTCACGAAATTGCATGACTTATCCAGGAAACGGGACTGGCCGTCGGCCTCATCGTTCGTTTTACACCCTGCCCGATGCCTACGAGCACAAAAAAGCCGCCCGAGATATTCGGGCGGCTTCTAAATCGATCGAGCTTAGCTGGATCACTCTTTCACGATGCGCTTAGTTGCACTGGTCCCGTCTGCTAATGTGATCTTCGCAAAGTAGACACCAGAAGGGAGGTCTGTGAGATCGATATTAATATTCTCAGCACCGATCTTGCTGACCTCGAGGATCGTTGAACCGACGACGTTTGTGACACTCAATCCAATTGCGCCTTCGAGACCTGCAATGTGGGTGAGACCTGAAGTTGGATTCGGATGCACACTGATCATATCTGATGCTGCACTTTCCGAAACAGCAGATACCATAAGTTCTGAAAACGGACGCTTCCAGACGCCCGCTGAACTTGAGCCTGTAAACAGGTACGAACCGCTTACGAGCACTGAATTGACCCATTGGTTCTTTAGACCTTCACTGACATCCATCCAGCCGAATCCTTCCTCTGGTAGGAGAAATACGCCGTTAAAAGTTGCGGCGTACAGATTCGTGGCTCCACTGCCATTATCGATCGCTGCAAGTGAGAGAACGTATTCGCTATTCATTGTACCCATTGAGAGATCGGTCCACGTTGCGCCGCTGTCATCTGAACGATAGACGCCGTAGTTGCCAGCGTATAATGTGGTACCGTGGCTGACGAAGCCGTACACATAGCCGGTGGTAGGGAGGCCTGTACCCGCGGTCCATGTGATCCCTGCATCCAGTGAATAGAAATTCCCCGCAACATCTTTGGA
>JBKJTP010000312.1:0-11363 GCA_046590195.1 Kapaibacterium sp. (SeqCode)
TTCACTACGCACAAGGCCAAGGACCTTGGCGATCTGAAACAGAACGATCAGGTACTCGTAGGAGGGATAGTAAATGGTATCGTGCGCAAGCTCGATAAGAACGGCAACGCGTTCGCCATCATCAAGCTCGAAGATTTTACCGGCAAGGTAGAATGTATCTTCTGGAGCGACGCCTACAAGGAATTTCAACACCTGGTACTAGACGAAGCTCCGATCTTCATTCGCGGTAAGATCCGCAAAGGAGGTCCGGATGAAGCGCCGTCGGTCATCGTAGCTGAAGTGCTTGAGATGAAGTCGCTTCGAAAGAAGATGACACGCGGAGTGGCGATCAGGCTGATGGCGGTGGACAATAATCCCCAGGCACTTACTGCATTGGACAATATCCTGCAGAAACACAAAGGGAATTGCGTCACTTTCCTCAGCGTTGAAAGACCCTCAGAACTCGATTTCAAGCGATATCGCTTGCCTGATGAGCTAGCATTGGAGCCATCCGATGAGTTGATCAAGGCAGTCGAAAAGCAGTTCGGGATCAACCGAGTCCTGTTCTGCAGATAGCTTTCCTTTGGCGGAAGCCCTTCGGTAGTTGAAGCACGTATGGTAAGGTTTTGGTAACGATACAATAGGCTAGGACAATCACGAATATCTCACGAGACTAAGGTTATGGCAACTACAACAACAGGTCCGCTTCATTTGACGGACGCAACATTTCAGCAGGATGTTATCGCGAGCGATAAGCCTGTCCTGGTAGATTTTACAGCAACGTGGTGCGGACCATGCCGCATGATCGCACCGATCGTCGAAGAACTCGCAACAGAGCTCGCAGGCAAGGCCGTCATCGGTAAGGTCGATGTCGACGAGAACCCAGAGACCTCGATGAACTACGGCATCCGCTCGGTCCCAACACTCTTGATCTTCAAGGGCGGCCAGGTTGTCGATCAGATCATCGGCGCCGTCGGCAAGGATAAGATAATGGCAAAGCTAACGCCGCACATGTCGTAAGCTCCATACGAACTTCGTATAAGAGGGAAGTCTCGCTAGTGATAGCGGGACTTCTTCAGTTTCCCCCGTAGGACCACTTGGCAAAGTGGCCGAACAGCGGGAAGAGAAATCCCGGTTGTTAACGAAGGTAATGCGTGAGACGAAAGTTGGGTATCGCGTTTCCCGCACGAGATGCAATTGAGCCTAAGCATGACAGGCCGCATTTCGGGCTTTGCCAAGTGGCCCTAAGGGGGAAGGGCAGTGTTACAACAAAAAAAGCCATTCGTCTTTCGACGAAGCGCTTTTGAATTCGAGATCCGAATTTCTTAGCGGTTGATGATCAACTGCTTTGTGATCGTGCCGTAGCTCGTCTCGATGCGGACGTAGTAGCTGCCGCTTGGAAGATCGGAGATGCTGATGCTCGATTGCTGAGCACCCTCGTTCTGCAAGCCGGAGAAGATGGTCTTCTGCGTGTTGCCGAGAACGTCGATAACTGCGATCGCCACGCGAGCCTGCTGCGGCAAGTAGTAGCTAACGCGGGTCTCAGCACTGGCTGGGTTAGGTGCAACGCTAAGCGTCATCAGGCTTTGAAGCTTTGATTGAACGCTAACCTGTGGCTCAGTCGGCACGCAGTTTAGGCTGATTGTCGTGTCGCACGTCAGCGTGTTGTTCGCGCCGAGTGTCTGGACAGTTGCCGTGAAATCCTGTGCAGTACCCATAGCAGCATTGAACTGGACCATCAGATTGAGCGGTGTTGCAAGTCCGCCAGTAAGCGTACCGGTGTATGTTACCGAAGATCCATTTGCACCAACATTGCGCTGCCATCCAATAGAAGGCTGTGCAGAATCAACGAACCATCCGACTGTCGGAGTGATCGTGACCGAGTTTACGTCCTCATTCGCAATGCGATGGTTGTAGATCGAGATCTGCTGCCAGCAATTTGCCTGATCAGTTGTCGATACGTTGACCGAATCGCAGATCTGCGCGATGATCGGCGTGCAGGAGATCGACTGAGTGCCGGTGCTCGTTGGGTTGCCGCCTGCTGTCTCGTAGGTCGTCCACGTGACCGTTGCTGGTTGCGTGCCGTTGGTTGGAGTCAGCTTGAAGGTGATGTTCAACTTGCTGCCATTTGTCAGCAACTCACTTGAGCCCTGCGGCGCACGTACCTGGAATGATCTGTTGTTCGGGCCCGGAGTGATCTCCCAGTTGAGACCAACTGCATTCGCGATGATCGTACCGGCACCCTCTGGTATCGAAACGCCGATCGCACTGAGCGACGAAGCAGGAGTGTTGTGCTGATTTGTTACTTCGAGATTGAAGAAGCAATTCTCGTCGATAGCGCTGATCGTCGCGGCATCGCCCTGTGCAGCTGCCGTCTGACAGGTCTGCTGTGTCGTGCTAGTACTGATGACCTGGTTATTGCGCAAGGTCTGCCACTCTAGCGTGAATGCATTACCCGATGGATTATCAACAGAGAACGCGAAGTCAGTGTAGGTCAGACCGGAAGGAATACCGTTCACCTCATCGGTTGCGTAGGTCAGAGTATCCTTCGTGCCGCTCTTAATAGAGGAGGCCCACTTTGCAGGCTTTGTCGGCGCCGCTGTGAATGTAACACCCGGCGTCTTGCTGATCAAGCGGACCGAAGTGATCTTGCTTGGCAGTTGTGCGTTCGTAACGTGCATGTTAGCGACCGACATGTTGTACAAGCAGCCAGCTTGCTTTGTAAATGTTAACTGGTCGTCACTTGGTGCACCGTTGTCAGCGTTGTTCGCTACGTTGCGCAAAGTATCACGATCGATCGAAATGCCGTCCGATGTAATCGCTCTCCATACCCATTGTACGAACTTTGTGTTCGCATTCGAACGAAGACCGACGATGAATCCACCAAGGGTTTGATTCGATGGAAGCGGATCGTTTGCGGTGAAGTACGCACGGGTCGGTGTTACAGAATCAAGGAACCAGCCCGGAGGCGCTTGAACCGTAGAAGGACGAATGATGCCACCACCGATAGTCGTGAGCTCAAAGATCATTTTGCCAATATCGAAGCCTGGACCGAACGCCGGACGGTTACGATTTTGGACGGAGAAGTTATAGATAGGATCACCGTTGACCTTTTGTGAGGTGACCGTTACTGTATCAAGCTTGATGAGCGACTGAAAGTCCGTGCAGGTGAATTCCTGTGTCTTCGTCGTCAGGAGCTGATCGAGACTGTACGTCTTCCATGTGATCTTGATGGGCTTGTTGATCTCGTTCTCAGCAAATCCGCTATGGCAGAAGTAGAATCCTGGCAAAGTCTGGTTCGGCTGGATCGGGTTGCCACCGATCAATTCGTAGATGATCCTGCGATCGTTATCATAGTAGGCGGCCTCTCCCCAGAGACCTGGTCCTTCGCCACCAGCGAATGTGATCGTGCCGACATCCGGAAAGCTCATCTCGATCTTGGTGATCGGGGATTGAGACTGGTTCTGATTAGAAACGGAGAATGCCCAGCAGCAAATGCCGGAGGGATCTACCTTAAAGGTTAGGTTATCTTGCGCTTTAAGGTTGTCCGATGCACCCAGGAGGAATAGGGAGCAGAGGAAAAGAATGAGAGCTGATTTACGTATCATTGTATATATGGGATAGGAGAGGGAGCTACCGACACAACTTGGCAGCCCTAGAATAAAACGCGTACGCCCAATCGAGTTCGTTTGCAGGCATTTTATCCTTTTCGATCTTTCATTCGAACGCACGGCAAAAATAGTCACTTTTGGGCTATGGCCAGCCATTTCCTGAGGAAGACTGTATCAAGCTCTGCCGCAAGTTAGACCCTGAGCGTGACAAAAAAGCGGCTTTCCCCAAATCCTGCCCGAAAATTCCGTATTTTTGTGAATACTGTTTGTTCTTAGCACTTCAGCCAGTAGTTCGTCTTGTACTTCCTCTTCACTTAAGGACAGTCCCCGCGACCATTCTATGGCCGAGCCTACCACTCAGGATCTCTCAAAATTTCCCTCCCGAAACGTGCTCTTTGTTTCGAGTGAGGTCTATCCCTACGCCAAGACCGGTGGCCTAGCGGACGTCAGTTATGCGCTGCCGCAAGTGCTGCGCGAGTTCAATCACGACGTTCGCGTGATCATGCCGAAGTACGGATTCATCGGCGAAAAGAAGCAGAAGATCCATATCATCAACCGACTGCAGGGCATGGACTTCACGGTGAACGGGACGTACACCATGGTCAATGCAAAGTCCAGCGCGATCCTGACACAGAAGACCCGTGTCCAGATCTACCTCGTCGAGAGCGAAGAATTTTTCCAGCGTCCGGGCCTCTATGTCGATCCGCTAACTGGCAGCGATTACCCTGATAACGATGAGCGGTTCTATATCTTTGCGCTCTCGGTTTTCGAGACATGCAAGCGGCTGCTCTGGAAGCCGGACATCATCCACTGCAACGACTGGCAGACCGGATTGATACCGGCGATGCTGAAGAGCGTTTACAAGGACGATCCGTTCTTCGCTGGCACGAAGACCGTGTTCACGATCCACAACCTGGCGTATCAAGGCAACTTCCCAGCGAGCACCTTCCCGAAGCTTGGATTGCCGCAAGAGATGTTCTCTCCGGGCGGTATGGAGTTCTTTGGAGCCGTTTCTTATATGAAGGCTGGACTCGCCTTCGCCGATGCGATCACGACGGTCAGCGAGACCTATGCGCAGGAGATCCGCACACCCGAATTCGGTTGCGGTCTAGAGGGCTTGCTCGCGAAGCGCAAGCGCGATCTGCACGGTATCTTGAATGGCATCGATCTCGTGATCTGGAATCCGGAGAAGGATTCAAACATCGTAAAGCCATACACCGCAGCGAAGCTTGAGAACAAAGAGGAGTGTAAGAACGACCTCTGCCAGTCGATGGGAATTCCGTATGAGAAGGGTGTCCCAGTCATCGGTTTGATCGCACGATTCTCGGATCAAAAGGGAATGGATCTCATCGCTGCTTCCGTCGAGCATATCGTCAAGTCCGGTGCACAACTCGTTGTACTGGGATCGGGTGATAAGAAGTATGAGGACTTCTTCAACAAGGTGCAAAAGGCATATCCGACTCAGATCGGTATCTACATCGGCTTCCACGATAATCTTGCTCATAAGATCGAGGCTGGGGCTGACATGTTCATCATGCCGAGCAAGTACGAGCCGTGTGGCCTGAATCAGATGTACTCAATGCGTTACGGGACAGTGCCGGTTGTTCGCGCGACGGGCGGCCTCGCCGATACCGTGATTGACCCAGAGAACGCCACGCGCAAGAATCCGGCTACCGGATTCGTGTTTGATAAATACGACGCGAAGCATTTTATGAAGGCCCTCGACCGCGCCATGCATACCTACCGCCACGAGCCTGAGGTATGGAAGAAGATGCAGGTCTGCGGAATGTCGCGAGACTTTTCCTGGTACCGGTCGGCCGAACGATACGCCGAGCTCTACGAGAAAGTCCTGGCGAAGCCGTAACCCCAAGCCCTCTCACGGGTTCAGAATGGGTATTCTGTCTCCAGTTTCCCACGGCCTTATCGGCCAAAAACAGTGGAAAAAGGGCGCCCATTGCGACCCTTAGATCACCGCGAAGTGTTGACGATCTCCGATGCAAAAACTTTTCCTCCCCGTACATGCGATCGCGCTGCTTCTCCTCACCGCGCTGGGCCTAAGTGCCTGCGAAGATGAGATCTCGAACATCGGCGCCCCGTATTTCTCTGACACGATCGGTATCACTACCGATACTTTTCATCTCAACTCGGCGACGCCAGGCATCGCTGTCAGCTCGTATGGGCTGCCAGTGATCCCGACGACCGGCCAAAGCTACAACGCAACCGCCGGATCCGGTACGCTCTTCTACGGTAAAGCCGAAGCAGGAGCGATCGAAGCTTGGTCCGTCCTGAAATTTCCGCTGCTGCCGGAAGACACCCTCAACCGGGTTACGTCCGTCAAGCTGATCCTCCAGGTCATTCCGTACAGGCATGGCGATCAGACGACTCTTGCAGAAGAAGTAAAGGTCTACGTGGAAGGAGCTGGTAAGATCACTGAGGCTACGACTGCGCTCGCGCTCACCGATCTCAGTCCGAATCCATTTGGGCAATTCGTTGGTGAACAAATAGATAGCACCAGTCTTTCGATTGAGATAGCATTGGATAGCGCTATTCGCACGCAGCTCAGCGCTGCTTCGACTTCACTTGTACTCGTGCCTGGCGCGATGACGAACATTCGCGCTGTCGGATCTGCAGATGTTGCAGATGCGAAATTCCATCCGCAATTGGAGTACACTTATCTCGACGGAACCACCGAGAAGAAGACCTATCGTAAGCCGTTGCTAGATATGAATATCGTTAAGCGTACGAATACGCAGACGGCGGATCAACTCCTGATCGCAGGAGGCACGAATGACCGAGTACTCTTCACGGTAAAGCTCGATTCGCTCAAGGTCGATCGATATGCATCGATCAATACGGCAACATTGCGTATGAAGCTCGATCCCGCGCAATCCTCGATCGGACAGAACCTTCGTGATACGACGGGCCCGGCTGTCATCTTCAAGAACACAGCGTCGACATCGGATACTTCGGTGTCACTGATCGCGTTTGGAGTTAAGAGCAAGACCGATCTGAACGTCTACGAATTCCAATTGCGAGATGTGGTCGAGCAATGGCTCGATGATCCATCGCGTAACTTCGGCTTTGAATTGCGTGCAGGATATGCAGCACGCACGGTAGGCGGAAACATTATTATTACTGAAGATTATACGTTGAATCGCTGGACCTTCTACGGGCCGAACAGCGCAGAAGCTGATCGTCCGACGCTTATCATCACCTCATCAAGCCTGAAGTAACATGCGATTCACATTACGATCGATCGTTCTTGGGCTTGCGATATTGGTACTAGCCACAAGCGCTAATGCACAGGGCTCATCATATAACTTCATCGGCTTTGGCGACCCAGTGATCTCGCGTCATGCGCACATCGAAGGCGTTGGCGGAGCAGGAACTGGTCTCGCAGATGGCAGAATGGTCAGCGATCTCAATCCTGCGAGCTGGAGCTGGTTGACGCGGGCGAGGCTCGAGACATCATTCAGGTTCGAGCGTGTAACTTCAGATCTCAACGCTGCGACTGCAGTGGGCAATGACTTCCGCTTTAACGGCTTAGCTTTCGGTGCGCCTATCGGCACCAGCATGAAGGCATCGCTGGCACTAGGCTTTGCACCGCTCACGAATGCGAGCTACCAGATCGAACAAGCTGATTCAACTGCAAAGCGCTCATACGTGAGCGAAGGCGGCATCAGTCTTGGATACATCGGCGCGAGCTTCATGCCGACGCCAGGACTCGCGATCGGCGGCAAACTCGATCTGCTCTTCGGAAATGTACGTCATCTTTCTGAGTTGACATTCCAAGGCGACAATAGACCTGCAACGAGCCAATTCCAACGCGATTATTCTGTCAACGGGTTGCGTGGCAGCTTTGGACTGCTCCTGCACAGCGATTCGCTCATGCCGTCGTTGAGCGGATTCATGCTAGGCATCGGATATTCGACAAGCTCATCGCTCGTAGTTAAGCGCAGGACTTCGGCTCTTGCCGCGATCAATGATACAACGCTTGAGACGGAGGGTGAAGGATTCTATCCAGGCTCGATCTCTGCGGGTCTGACCTATACACTCGATCGACGTTATCGCATACTTGCGGACGTGATCACTCAGGATTTTTCTCAGGCCATTCTCTACGCCGAGGATGCATCGGTCGGTGATCCGAACATGCAGGCGTTCATGCGCACCTCTATCGGCTTCGAGAAGGTCGCGAACATGAGCAACGAGTTTGGCTCAGATGGCGGGCTCTCGCGATGGGCGTTGCGCGCAGGTGCGTTCTTCGCAACGACACCATTCGCTCCCGCAGGAACAGGCGGCGTCGGCGAGATCGGCGGCTCGGTTGGGGTCGGTATCCCGATGTCTGCTGAGTCCTTGCTTGATCTTTCTCTGACCGTAGGTCAGCGCACACCGACGAATGCCAACACTGGTGCATCTGATCTCTTTATGCGTTTCGGCCTGAGCCTTGGACTTGCAGAGCGCTGGTTCGTACCAACCCGAAGAGAGGACTGATCCGGATGAAGGTAGCACTTGCAAGCGATCACGCTGGGTTTAGGTACAAAGAGCTCGCCAAAGAGTATCTTAAGCAACTTGGGCACGAGGTAGTCGATTACGGCACAACGTCCGAAGAGCGCGCAGATTACCCGGACTTCGCGCATCTTGCGTCCGAGGGCATTCTCAACGGGGAAGCTGAGCGCGGAGTATTCGTCTGTGGCAGTGGCATCGGGATCTCGATCGCTGCTAATCGTCATAAGGGCATTCGCGCAGTCGATGCTGTGACAGAAGAGATGGCGCAGCTTTCACGTGAGCACAACGATGCGAATGTGCTTGCGCTCGGAGAGCGATTGGTCGATTGGGAAACCGCAAAGAAGATCATCGATCGCTTCTTTGCAACAGAGTTTGAAGGTGGCCGACATCTGGGCCGCGTCGAGAAGATAGACAATTGTTAAGCGAGTAGGAGAAGAGTGATGTTACGTGACACCGAATTATTCAGCACATTAGACAGAGAACTTGAGCGCCAACAGACTGGACTTGAGCTGATTGCCAGTGAGAATTTCGTCTCTCGTGCTGTGCTTCAGGCCCAGGGAAGTGTACTGACAAATAAGTACGCTGAGGGCTATCCAGGCAAGCGCTACTATGGTGGTTGCGAGATCGTCGATATCACCGAAAACATCGCTCGCGACCGTGCCAAGAAGCTCTATGGGGCTGAATACGCCAACGTGCAGCCGCACTCCGGTTCGCAAGCGAACATGGCTGTGTACTTCACATTCCTAAAGCCGGGTGACACCGTGCTCGGAATGAACCTCGCGCATGGCGGGCACCTCACTCACGGCCATCCTGCAAACTTCAGCGGACAGCTTTACAAGTTTACCGCGTATGGCGTCAGCAAAGAAACTGGCTACATCGATTATGATGACGTTGAAGCAAAGGCCAAAGAGCACAAGCCGAAAATGATCACGGTGGGCGCAAGTGCCTACTCTCGTGATATAGACTTCGCTCGCTTTCGTGCGATCGCTGATTCAGTTGGTGCATACCTCATGTGTGATATGGCGCATCCTGCCGGACTCATCGCAAAGGGGCATCTCACCAGCCCATTGCCGCACTGTCACGTTGTTACATCCACAACGCACAAGACGCTCCGCGGACCTCGCGGCGGTATGATCCTGCTCGGTAAAGACTTCGAGAACACCTGGGGTGCTATCGCGCCAAAGTCAGGCCGCACGAAGATGGTGTCCGAGTTGATCGATTCGATGGTTATGCCTGGTATCCAAGGCGGACCATTGATGCATGTGATCGCAGCAAAGGCCGTAGCCTATGGTGAAGCATTGACAGATGAATTCACAACATACGGTGCGCAGGTCATCAAGAATGCGCAGCGCCTGGCATCAGAACTTGTCAATAAGGGATTTTATATCATCAGTGGCGGCACAGACAATCATCTGATGCTTGCAGACCTTCGTCCGAAGAACATCACAGGCAAAGCTGCCGAAGAAGCGCTAGACAAGGCGGCGATCACTGTGAATAAGAACGCCGTGCCTTATGATGACAAGTCTGCAATGATCACGAGTGGTATCCGCATCGGTACAGCAGCTGTCACAACTCGCGGCATGAAGGAAGCAGAGATGACGATCATCGCTGGCCTGATCGATCGTGTTGTATCGAATCATGAGTCCGAGCAGGTCTTGACTGACGTGCGTGAAGAGGTTCGCACGCTGACATCGAAATTTCCGCTCTACGCGGATGCGCTGAATGAAGCGTAAACTAGAGTGTCGCTAAGTTCTCCCTGATGCCCCAACCAACCGAACTACCACCACGCGGCACTGCCGAGATGTCCGTCTGGGATCATCTCGAAGAACTGCGTTGGGTTGTTGTTCGCGCGGTGATCGGTATCATCGTCGGCATTATCATCTGTGCTATCTTTGGCGATTTCATCCTGAAGGAGATCGTCCTCGCACCGGCGCAACGCACGTCGCCGCCGATGAAGCTGATCAAC
The DNA here is from genome assembly GCA_046590195.1 of Kapaibacterium sp. (SeqCode). GTDB lineage: Bacteria > Bacteroidota > Ignavibacteria > Palsa-1295 > Palsa-1295 > JBKJTP01. The sequence goes on from JBKJTP010000312.1 coordinate 10,063, forward strand.
ACCGAGGTGTTCGGACAGCTCTCGCTCTACATGATGGTCGCGATATGGGGCGGAGTGATCCTCTCATTCCCGTACACTCTGATCTCGATCTGGCAGTTCATCGCACCGGGATTGCATAAGCATGAGAAGAAATACGTCGCGCAACTGAGCTTCTTTACTACACTGCTCTTCGTGCTCGGAATGTCGTTCGCATATTTCGTCATGTTGCCAATGTCGCTCGACTTTGCAGTGGAGTTCGGTACGCTCGACATCGCGAATCTCGTCGACATCGGAAAGTATCTCTCGTTGTTCTTGCAGGTAATCATCTTGAGTGGGCTCATCTTCGAACTCCCGGCCGTCTCGTACTTTCTCTCGAAGATGGGCATCCTGACGCCCGCCTTCATGCGCCATTACCGCAGACACACGATCGTAGTGCTGCTCTTGATCTCCGCGATACTTTCGCCAGGTGGAAATCCACTGCTGCAGCTGGTGCTGTTCGTCCCGTTGTGGGCATTGTTCGAGATCAGCATCGGATCAAGCGCACTCGTCGAACGCAAGCGCCGCAAGGCCGAGATTGCAAATGGAGGGACGCCAGCCTGATGCCGAAAGTCTCGCTCTCCAACATCGCTGCACCCGTAAGTGAGAACATTGACGAATTCAATCGACGCTTTCGGAAGACGATGATCTCCGATGTGCCGATCGTCAATCTCGTCGCCCGCTATCTCGTACGCACCAAAGGCAAGCAGGTGCGTCCGCTGCTCGTTCTGCTTAGCGCTGAGCTATGCGGCGGTGTAAACGATGCGACATATCGCGCTGCCACACTTGTCGAATTGCTGCACACTGCCACGCTGGTGCATGACGATGTGATCGATGAAGCCGATACCCGTCGTGGATTCGCGAGCATCAGAGCGCTGTGGAAGAACAAGGTTGGCGTACTCATGGGCGATTATCTTCTTGCGAAGGGATTGCTGCTGACGATCGAATCTTCCGAGTTTCACTTTCTGCAGATCACCTCGACCGCGGTTCGCCGCATGTCGGAAGGGGAGCTCTATCAGATCCAGAAAGCCCGTCAGCTAAATATCGATGAAGCTGGATACTTCCGCATCATCTCTGATAAAACAGCATCGCTCATCAGCACATGCTGCGAGATGGGTGCCGCGAGCGTCTCAATGACTGATGAGACAAAGGCGAGACGAGAAGCCTTAAAGAATTATGGCGAGTACGTCGGCATTGCATTCCAGATCCGTGATGATCTCTTCGATTACGAGAGTGCTGCGAGCACCATCGGCAAGCCTGTCGCGATCGATCTGAAAGAGAAGAAG
>JBKJTP010000176.1:0-11895 GCA_046590195.1 Kapaibacterium sp. (SeqCode)
TACCAGTTCTTTGTAGAGAGTCGTCTGCTCTTCCTCGGTAGGGAAGTAGTCATTGAGCAAGAGGAAGTGTTCAGTGCGAACAAGTCCCAGACCCAGAGCATGTGTCTGATCGTCCTCAGTGCCAAGCTTGCTTACACGTTCGGCCTCGCCAACAGCGACATCGCTGCCGAATTCAAGATTCATGTGAATGCAGATCGGCCGTCCGTCCTTCGTGCGTGCGCCACTTACATCGGCATCGACCATTCGTTTGCCAGCGCCTTCCGGTACGGAGACCGTCACCATTCCGCGCTCGCGCTCGTATCCGGCGAGCGTGTCTTCGTCAGGGTTTGCAATAAGCTCACCACGCTCGCCATCGAGGATGATGAGATCACCCGTCTCAACTGATGAAGCAGCCGAGTGCATGGCCACTACTGCAGGAATGCCCAGTGAGCGTGCGAGGATCGCAACGTGACTTGTTTGTCCACCGCCATCGATCGCATAACCGAGTACATTCGCGCGTGCGAAGAGGATCGCATCGGACGGCGTAAGAAACTCAGCGACGATGATCGAAGGCTCTTCGATGCGCGATAGCCATTTCTCCTTGTCGAGAAGATAGCGGAGTAGGCGCTGCTTGATATCTTCGACATCGTCCACGCGTTCGCGCATCAGCGGGTTATCACCCGTCTGCAGCATGTGCTGGAATTTGCTGAATTCTGTATCGACAACGAATGCTGCCGCACGGAGCTCATCGCGAATGCGCTGGCGTATCGTTGTCAGTATCGTCTCATCGGAGACCATCATCATCTGCGCTTCGAAGATCGAGCTTGCAGATGTACCAACCTTTTGTTCGGCAACGGCCCTGATCTTCGCAAGTTCATTGCGTGCTTTCTCAACAGCCCGTTCAAATTGCTGCAACTGCCCATCGATCTCGCTCGGCTCGAGCATGCGGTCCGGAGCATAGAGCAACGTCCTGTAATAACGGAAGGCAGGCCCGATCGCGATACCGCGGCTCGCCGCAATACCGGAGAACCTCAGGATCTGTCCCTGCTCTCGCCCACTCCGCATCATGTCAGAATTCACTCGATTCTCTACTCCAGATCGTTACGTACTTCTTCGTTACACTTTTCTGATTCGCTCTTCTTTGCTTCAGATGGATAATCCCTCGGTCACATCTCCTCGAAGCCCTTCTCAAAATAATCAGCCAACAGCGAGGCGGCCGCTTCTTCGTCGGGCCCGTCGAGCTCCAGCTGCAGCTGCGAGCCCTGCGCCGCGGCAAGCGTCATGACACCGATGATAGACTTGCCATTTATCCGAAATCCATCCTTAATGATAAAGAACTCGCTCCTGAATTGACTGGCGAGTTTAACAATGGCCGCTGCTGGACGGGTGTGGAGTCCGGCGCGGTTCATCACAGTAACAGTTTTGTGGATCACGCAAAAAGTTTAATAAGAAGCCTCGGTCGGGTGGTGTTGTTCAATTTGGGGAGCCCACTCTTCGGACGAGTCCCATACCATTGCGGCAGAGCTCAAACGGCTTCCCAGAGCTGTAATATACTACAATATTTGCAAAAGCTTTGAGCGGAGGATTTGCGGGACCCAGAGGTTGTGGGAAATTGGGGTACCGGATCAAGAGCGATCATGGGGGTTCCGGTCACAAAGGGTGCGCCGATGCAACTAGATGGGCGCGCCGATGTAACTCAATATGTGTTCATCTGTTACTATTATCGAGCCCGAGCATTCCCAGGCCGCGCTCGCACGATCCCAACTCTCGCAATTGACAGTCATGATCCTTCGACGATACGGAATACTCCTACTCCTCCTTGTACTGACAGGCACGATGTCCTGCGGTGACGAGATCGTAGCTGATGAGCCAGGTAAGTGGGACGGCGAATGGAATTCGGGCCTCGACTCTGGCACCGTCTTTCTCATGGAGGCTCGGGGAGCGAGTATTGCCGTCTCGACCGATCTCGGCTTCATGGTCTCAGCCGATCAGGGTGAGTTCTTCGATAGGCCAGTGCTCGAAGGCATCGGCGATGCCCGCGTGACCGGAATCGTGATCCGCGCAGATAAGTGGTTCGCGGCCAGCAATCAGGGCCAGCTTTGGGAGAGCACCTCGGAAGGGTTTACCTGGAAGCCTGTCGGCTCGCTGCCCGTGCCTACCGAGGTGAGGCTTTCAGGCGCAGGGCAGGATCTTATCGCAGCACTCAAGACGGGTCGGGTCTACAGAAGCAACGACGACGGCCGTACCTGGAATCTCTCGGACACCGGCATCACCGCCCTAGAGGTTCGCACAGTATTCTATCATAACGCACTCCTGCTCGCAGCGCCGATCCTGCAGCCAGTACTCTATCGATCGACCGACTTTGGTGAGACATGGAGCCCAACGGACTCAGGCTACGACGCGACTGCTGCACTCGATTTTACCGGACTCGGCAAAGACATCTATGCTGCAGCCGGAGATAAGGGTATCTATCACTCAACGAACAAGGGCATCAGTTGGGAGTCTTCCATCGTCGGCTTTCCCGCACGACTGTACGTCGAAGCCATGCACGCCGATAAAAAAGTGATCTATGCTGGCGGAGTCTTCAGCGATCAGGACGAAAGTAACCGTCGCACACTCTATCGCACACTCGATTACGGAAAGACCTGGCAGCTCTCTGATGAGGGACTTCCACCAAGCATCGAGGAGGTCACAAGCGTGACAGCGACAAGCAACTTCATCGTTGTTGGCACACGCGGCAAGGGAGTCTGGCGCCGACGAAAAGCCTAGTGGTTGCCGATCAATGCTGGCGCTTAAGCAGCCAGTCAGCAAACTCTCGTAAGTGCGACGTGTCAGCGTTGACCTGCGAGAGCGAAGCGAGTGCGAGTTGAGTGTGCTCTTCAACCGCTGTTCGCGTTTCATCTAGAACGCCTGTTCGATGCATCGCTGCTCTGATCAACGCGATATCGCTTTCGGTAGATCTGCGATCGAGCACACGCTCGATTGTCTCTCGCTCAGCATCCTCAAGCGAAGCTGTTCTTTCGATCAGCTTTAGCAAGAGGAATGTGCGCTTGCCTTCGAGGATATCACCGCCGATCGTCTTGCCGAAATCAGCATGCTCCGCAGTGAGATCCAACAGATCATCCTGGATCTGAAATGCGATGCCGACGTGATGCGCGAATGATCGAACTGCTTCGACATTAGCAGGGTCTCCGGCTGCTAGCGCACCAAGCACTGCAGCGGACTCAGCGATCTTCGCCGTTTTCAGATCGATCATGTTGATGTAATCCGCGATCGTCACATCATGGCGTTGCTCAAAATCTTTGTCGTAGGCTTGTCCTTCGCAAACTCGAACAAATCCTGCTGAGAACTCCGCGAGCATACCGGATGCGTTTGCACTGCGAGATAGTGACTGTTGCGCCAGTGCGATCATCACATCGCCTGACAAGATCGCCTCATTCACACCATATTTCGCATGCACTGTCGGCAAGCCACGACGCGTGGCCGCACTATCCATGATGTCATCATGCACCAGCGTGAAGGTGTGCAGCAGTTCGATCGCAATTCCCGCATCCATCCAGCCTTCATCCTGCTTTGTAAGCTGGTAGCACAGAGCCGTCAACAACGGACGCACGCGCTTGCCGCCTGCGGCTACCACGTGTCGAACAGGATCGTATAAGCTTACGGGTTCAGCGGGGATGACCTGTTGAAACTTTGCTTCAAAAGCTGAACGCAATGCGTTAATGTGATCGAGGAAAGCAGACACTGATCGGGGGTCGGAGGAATTCTGAGTTCTGAATGCTGAGTTAAGGTGGATACTTAACAGCTCAGTTGGCGAACAAGTCCTGCTCGCCCAATTCGTGAAGCGTGCGGGAGCCTGTCAGGAACATCGCTCCACGCAGCTGGAAGATGAGAGATTCGATCTGAGTATGAAGCGCATCTGGTCCGCCATCCATCAATGACTTGATCAAGGGTCTCGCCATCGCAGCATGACCTGCACCGAGCGCGATCGACTTTGCGATATCAACCCCGTTCGTCACGCCGCCGCTCGAGATCAGCGTGAAGTCGCGATCTTTGAGCGAAGCCACTTCCAACAATGCCTGCACTGTTGGAATGCCCCAATCCCAGAACGGTTCTAGCGATGCACGTTCGCTCTCTTCGTGACGAAGGATCTCGACACCTGCCCAACTCGTGCCGCCGGCACCCGCAACGTCGATGACCGAGACTCCAACATCCAGCAGCATCCGCGCAACACCCGCCGATATCCCAGCGCCCACTTCTTTTACGATCACAGGTACACCGAGCGACCGCACAACTTCTTCGATGCCTTCGAGCACGCCGCGAAAGTTGGTCGAGCCTTCAGGCTGCATGAGCTCTTGCAGTGGATTGAGGTGTATGGCGATCGCATCTGCTTCGATGAGATCGATGATCTGGCGGAGCTCGCTCGTCTTTCCATCGGCCTTGAGTCGCGCAACCTCGTGGCCGCCAATGTTCGTAAAGATCGGGATGCCAGGGGCAGTCCGCCTCTCAATTGAGAATGAAGCATGCTGTTCTGAACTCTGCATCGCCTGCCGCGCACTGCCGACACCCATGGCCAAACCGTAGTGCTGAGCGGCAAAAGCCAGATCCCGATTGATCTGCTCAGCATCGGCATAGCCGCCAGTCATCGATGAAATGATGAGTGGAGCGGAGAGTGGCTTGCCTAGGAAGCTAGTCGAGGTATCGACCTCGGCCAGGTCGAGCTCTGGGAGAGCATTGTGCCTGAAATGCAAGTCCGCAAAACCGGTTCTCCGCGAGCGAAAACTTACGTCCTGCTGGACGCATAGCTCAACATGGCCCTGTTTGCGGCTTTCGATCGAAAAGTTATGAGAAGGGTTTTGCTTGCTGATAGGCATTGTCGAGTCTAACGACCGCGTTAGGAATAGGGTGTCACCAAGGTACAGTTTGGAAGATGCCCGAAGATGTGCGCTAGTCTGAATGCAAAGTATCTTGTGTAGATTGGGGAAAGATCGGCCTGATCATTCCAAATGGAAAGGTATCTGAGAGAATCGTTAGTCAGATGGCAAGCTGTTAATGAACAGCACGGTTTTTGATTATACTAATTCTGTAGTAACCGCGGACATGGCGAGCACGCGCTCAGTCACTGGCCGCAAGCACCAAAATTACGAGGTAGTTATGCGCATCCTGGTCATCGAAGACGAAAAGAAAGTAGCGAAATTCCTTGAGCAGGGCCTGCGCGAGGAGAAGTACCACGTCGACGTCGCCTTTGACGGCGATGAGGGGCTTGCCAAGGCGCTTTCGGAGGCCTACGACCTGATCATCACCGACATCATGTTGCCTGGCAAGAGCGGCATTGAGGTGATCCAGGAGATCCGCGCAGCAAAGCGCACGGTACCGGTGCTGTGTCTGACCGCGAAGATCGAGATCGGCGAGAAGGTCGAAGGACTTGATGCCGGTGCCGATGACTATCTCACAAAGCCATTCTTGTTCGAAGAGCTCTCAGCTCGCGTGCGCTCATTGTTGCGCCGCAGCGATATCGAGAAGAAGACGCAGCTTGTCGCGCGAGATCTGGTGCTCGATACCGTCACGCATACCGCTCGCCGTCGCAAGCAAGATAGCGAAGAGGAGCAGCATATTCCTCTGACCGTGAAGGAGTATGAGTTGTTGGAGTATCTCATGCGCCACAAGGGCCGCATTATGTCGCGCTCGGTCATCACGCAGCACGTATGGGGCTATAGCTTCACGATGGGCTCGAACGTGATCGACGTTTACATCAAGCGCCTGCGCGAGAAGGTAGATGCTACCCGCGAAGAGAAGGATCGCCTGATCGTCTCAGAGCGCGGAGTAGGATACGGCATACGAGCCTAATTCCGGGAAATTAAGAATGAAGAGTTAAGAATTAAGATTGAGGGGAGCCTCATTCTTAATTCTTAACTCTTCATTCTTAATTAGGGCGAAGCCCTAGATCCACTTTGCGATGATCGTTTGCAGATCTTTGATCCTGTACGGCTTAGCGATGTAATCATTCATTCCTGCGTCGATCGCTTCCGTCCGGTGGCCGGACATCGCGTTCGCGGTATGCGCTATAATAGGAATATGCTTGAACCGCTCATCTCCCCGAAGTTTCTGCGTTAACTCGACCCCGCTGAGCCCAGCTCCAAGGAACATGTCCATCAAGATAAAGTCAACAGGCTGATCATCCAGCTTTTCCAAAGCTATTTCAGCGCTTTCCGCGATCGTGACGTCGTAGTTGCCTTCAAGAACACGTGCGGTAATATCTGCGATGTCGGGGTTATCCTCGACGATCAGGATCTTCTTTTTTGGATCGGTCATAAGCATACCAGCGCGCACAAGGAAGGTGCCAAGCGAGAGCGCAGTGCTTTCAAAACTTCCTTATCTCCAAAGCCCACAGACAATCCTACCTTATATTTGCCTACCTGTATGAATTGTGACGCTGGAGGTCAAGAGAGTTGTTACCTCATGACCCATGCCCGACGCTCCCCGCGTATTATTAGTAGACGATAGCAAAGCCTTTCTGCTCGCGATCAGCGAGGCAGTGCGCGCAGCCTTACCCGAGATAAGGGTCGACACGGCCGAGAGTGCTGACGTTGCGCTAGCACTCCTCAAAGCCACCGACTATGATGTCGTCGTGACCGATCTGACGATGCCCAGCAAGGACGGGCTCACGTTCCTCGCCGAAGCACGTGCGATCCATCCAGATACGTCGTATATCCTCCTCACCGGCAAAGAAGAGAAAGAGATCGCAGTAGAGGCGCTTCGCAAAGGTGCGATTGATCTATTGCAAAAGCCTGTCGATCAGATCACTATTGCTGCCTCCATCGAGCGTGCCATTTCGACCTCACAACTCAAGCGTTCGCTTAGCCAGCATCAGGCACAACTCGAAAAGAAAGTACAATCGCGGACCAAGCAGCTAGCCTTTTTATCACATGCCAGCAAGCAACTCGCGTCATCGCTCGACTACAAGACGACGATCAATGAGATAGCAAGACTCGCGGTGCCCGACATTGCCGATTATTGCATCGTGCACATGCTTGAGATGGGTGGCAGGGTCGAACGCGTTGCACTGCGTCACCGCGATCCCGCTAAGGTACGCTTGATCGAGCAGCTGGAAGCGAAGTATCCGTCGCCACCAGATTCGCCGGCAGGTTGGTCGAAGGTACTGAGGACAGGGGAGTCGAATCTTATGCCTCGGATCCCGAAGGAGATCATTAGCAAGATCGCCTACAATGAGGAGCATGCGACCATGCTGCTTGCGCTCGAAGCTTATTCGACGATGAGTGTACCGATCAAATTGCATGGCGCGATGATCGGAGCGATCACCCTCACCTCTGCCGAATCGGAGCATACATTTGATGAAGAAGATCTCGCATTAGCCGAAGAGCTTTCCTTTCGCGCGTCGATCGCGATCGAGAATGCGATGCTCTATAGCCAGTCGCAAAATGAAGTGCGCCAGCGTGCGCGCATCGAAAGTGAATTGCGTGAGAGCGAAGAGCGCTTTCGGCTTATGGCCGATAGCGCGCCTGTGCTGGTGTGGGTAACGGATCCGAATGCACAAAGCAACTACTACAATCAGACATGGCTCGATTTCCGTGGTGTGACATTCGAACAGGAACTTCGCGGCGATTGGTCGGAGGCGATCCATCCGGATGATCGCGAGCGAGCCGTCGGCACATGCGTGAACGGATTTGATCTGCGAAAGCCATTCACCATGGAGTTCAGGTTGCGAAGGCATGACGGCGAATACCGATGGATGCTCGATACAGGTATTCCCCGATTCGGCAAAGATAATGAGTTCTTGGGATTCATCGGTTCATGCGTTGATATTACCGATCGGAAAGAGATCGAGTCAGAGCTGATCAAGGCACGCGATCTCGCAGAGCAGGCGAATAACGCGAAGGATCAATTCCTGGCAGTACTTAGTCACGAACTTCGCACGCCTCTGACACCGGTACTGAATATCCTGCAGATACTGCAGGAGGATAGCTCGATACCGGATGACATGCGCTCCTTCATCGAGATCGCGATCCACAATGTGAATCTTGAAGCGCGTATCGTCAACGATCTACTTCGCATCACAGAGATCTCGGCCGGTAAACTACAACTGAACAAAGTCGCAGTCGAAATACACGAACTTGTGCATAAGGTTATTCCCGTCGCCTCCAAGGCGCTGCAGGATAAACATATCGAATTGTTGCTAGAACTCAAGGCGACGGAAAGTCATGTCGCCGCAGATGAGGTCCGCTTGCATCAAGTGCTTGCGAATTTACTCGAGAACGCGCTCAAGTTCACCCCGGAACACGGAAAGATCGCGATCTCGACCTGGAATCGCGGCGATAGTATCGCTGTAAGCGTTTCAGACACTGGCATTGGTATCAGGCAAGAACTTCTGCCGGTCATCTTCAATACATTCGAGCAGGGCGAAAGCAGTATTCACAGGAAGTTTGGCGGACTCGGGCTCGGACTATCCATCTCGAAAGGACTGATCGAACTGCACGGAGGTCAGCTTCATGCGGCTAGCGATGGCATCGGAAAGGGCACAACGATGTCATTCGAGTTGGAGACGATCAAAGCACCAGCTACGCCTGGACAGATCACGGCACCGTTCGCATCATCCGGAGAAATGGTCTCGATCCTGGTGATCGAAGATAACAAGCATACGCTGCAAGCGCTGAAGACCTTGCTGCAGCGTCGAGGGTATGAGGTAGATACAGCAGAGACACTTGCAGAGGCTCGTGAGAAGTTGCTCGCGACGGGTTACGATGTTGTCATCTCCGATCTCGGATTGCCTGATGGCTCGGGCCTCAGTGTCATCGAGTATCTGAAGGATCGGAAAACGAAGGCGATCGCAGTGAGCGGATTCTGTTCCGAAGAAGATATGCGAAAGACCCGAGAGGCTGGCTTCGTGGAGCATCTTGCAAAGCCCTTCGATTTCAAGCGATTACTGGAGGCTCTGGACAAAGCGTTGCTTGAATCCGCGAATTAAGGCTTGCCTCGATCGAATGTTGCTCTCGAGAGCCTGACACTTATACAGCGCTACCTTTCGTTATCTCAGGTCTAACACCGACATCGACCTCTGCGCAATCGCCTTATAGCATGGTACACGCTGCTCGTGATCTTGACGATCGCGGCGATCGCGTTCGTCCAGAGCCTGCTTTTGCGCGATTCATTGCTCGATGCGCTTGACGCATCGCTCATCGAAGATGCTCGCACCACATTGAACCTGATCAGCTCGCTTCCTAGCGATGTCGATGCCGAGCGTGTGGCTGCCCAGACCCGTATGCGCTCTTCCGGATCGTTAAGGGAGTTGATCGATGACGTCATCACGCAAGTACCGGATTCACTTACTGGTACGCAACTCACCGACCGCGTGATCTCGCGTTTGATCGATGAGGTCCTGGCAGAACTCTCATTGCCAGAGAGTACTGGTGCCGATCCGCTTACAACGATCGCGCAGCGAACGGTCTCTAGCCGTCGCAATAACTTTGTTGAGGTATGGCTCAGGCAATCGTATCAAGCGAGTGGCAAGGATGTCGTCTTCTTCCGAACACAAAATTTGAAGCGCGACACGCTCAGTGTACTCGTCAACGAGGTCGAGATCCCGATCACCGATACCGCTGCGATCGTGGGCGGTGCACGATACAAGGATGAACGACTTCGTGTTGCTCGGGCCTCGAATGAGCGGTTCGTTGTGTTCGTCGCATTTCCGCAGACCGATATACAGGATGCTCTGATCAGGCTTACGAACTCCTACGCGTTCCTGCTTCCTGTCGCCATCCTCATTGCTGTGCTTGGTGGATTGTGGCTCGCGCGCAAGGCGCTTCGTCCGATCGAGCAGATCGCAGAGACCGCACAAGAGATCAGTGCGAAGAATCTGTCGCAGCGCATCGAACTTCCAGGCAAGACCGATCGCGAGCTTGTGCAGCTGACGACAACGCTGAACTCCATGTTCGAGCGGCTCGAAAGCAGCTTCAAGCAAGTGCAGCAGTTCACAAGCGATGCTTCGCATGAGCTCAAGACGCCGCTCGCGATCATGAAGGGCGAGATCGAGCAGGCTATGCGGCACATGGAGAAGACAAAGACGCTGCCGCCGGAAGAGATGAGCGAAGTGCTCAACAGCATGATGGAAGAGGCTGAGCGTATGCAGCGCATCGTTGAAGGCTTGCTCTTGCTCTCGCGCGCCGATGATCGCAAGCTGCCTCTCAATAGGGAGAAAGTTAATATCTACAACTATCTCGAGTCTCTCGCTGAAGACGCGACGATCCTTGCCGAAGATAGAGGCCACGAACTGACCACCGAGTTTGATACGGATGCGAAGGGTTGCACGCTCTTTGTCGATCCTACCAGGCTCTATCAGGTGATCATGAACCTCGTCGACAATGCGCTGAAGTACACTCCGGCACCAGGCAAAGTGACGATGTTCCTACACTCAATACCCGGTGCGGTGGAATTCGGTGTGCGTGATAGCGGAGCAGGTATCGCAGAGGAAGATCTGCCACGCATCTTCCAACGATTCTTCAGAACCGACGAAGCCCGTACCGGCCCAAGCGATGACTCCGATCGTTCTCTCGGACTCGGACTCGCGATTGTCAAGTCGATCGTCGAAGCGCATGATGGATCGATCGGCGTAACAAGCGAACTTGGTAAAGGCACCACCTTCACCGTGACGATCCCTGAACACCATCCCCTCGGATCAGCGATCTAGACCCGTTAATAGGTTAATTCGAGTTCACTACCTATTGAGTCGGAATAATACAGGAGAGAGCTAGGTTTCGGATGTACGCTTCAGTCCCAAGCCCACTGGTCCGCAGTCTTTACTCTGTAGACCGCCTAGCAAGCGCTATCGAATATTATCTACGATTTGTTGATCACCGTGAATAAGAGTCTCAGTTCAAGAGTGTCCGCGCTCTTGGGCACCATGTGCTTTCTGGCAGCTTTTCTGTTCATTTCGGCCGTCTTTTCGCCGATCATGGCCCAGAATACTCAGTCGGCTCCAGCGGCAAAACCTGTACGATCAGAGTCGAAGACGGAGCGCGAAGAGAAGTTAGAGCGTGACGAGAAATCAGAGCGTGAAAAGCGTGACGAGCTCAGCAAGAAGCTCGAGCGCCGTCGCGAGAAGCTGAACTCGATCCCAGCCACTAACCTGAACGGCTCTAGTCGTCCAGCAAAGAATCAGGAAGCCGCACCAGCTTCGGCCCCAGGCTCGGCACCTGCCTCAACAGATACGAAAGCAAAGGAAAAGAAGCAGTAAGAGTCAACATGTTTTCAGGAGGAATTCGCTGAAAGGATGCTCATTCACCCGCCGGAACTACCCCCCGTTTGAGCGAGTTGGAATAGTATCAGAGAAATTAAAGTGTGAGACTTATAGATGTAGGCGGGTTCCATTTAGGCCGCTTGTATCTAAAGTCAAGGTGAGAGAAAAGACACTGTTGGCCTCGTTAACGCAAGTTAGCGAGGTCGCGGTGTTTTAAACCGGTCCCTATGCGATTTGATACCCGCGAATGGCGACTGAATGATCTCCCCATTCGTAATTCGTAATTCCTAATTCTTAATTACCGAAGCTTTAGCTTCGGATTCGCCTGATTTCAACACGATCGTATACGCGCCGCTCGCCCAGCCTTCCGTACTCACTTGCACGCGCTGCACCGCACGATCCGCTGCAAGCACCTCTTCATGCACCAACACACCACCCACCGAATAGACCGAGAGCGACACCACACCCGATAACTTTGAATCGTAATCAACCGTGATCTTGCCGTTGGTGGGGTTGGGATTGATCGACTTGATACCCAGTCCCAATAACTGACTTGACTCTAATACCGCTGACTTTTGTGTCTTGCTATATGCCCCAACGCCATAACCGTAAGAGAATGGGTAGTTGCCGCGTCCTGCCACCATCAGAATGAATCCATGCTCGGC
>JBKJTP010000217.1:0-3801 GCA_046590195.1 Kapaibacterium sp. (SeqCode)
ATCCGCGAAGAATGGTCCTGTACAAGGCTGGTTCAGGTCGGCCTTCACCTTCCATGTATGGATCGTTACGCCCTGAACCAGCCTTGTACAGGACCATTCTTCGCGGATATGTTTCTCAGCGCGCAATCCTCATTAGGGCCGCCGGCGCTATTTGAATGCAATCCGCAGGTAGAACTGCCGTGTACGGAGTTCGATCTGTTACCGCCGCTCGTTGATAATTTCCTCGGAAGTGAACCAGATACTATTCAGTCCTTTGATGTCTCAGATAAACGAAATGGCGACAAGGGCATCCAGAAGATAGAGTACGCATTCACCATTGGTGACCCTACCAATTTTGATGTCCAGATCGGGACGTTCGTACCGTGCGATAACATCAACAAAATACCAGTCCTCGTACGTCAACTAGATTCAACGAAGGGCGGGTGTCTGACCTTCACCTTCACAGATTGTGCTGGTAATTTCACTACGCGTGAGATGTGCTTCATGGTGCATGATACGCTTCCTACGCCTGATCTTTTGCCGCCCGTCTTTAAGCTGATCGAGCGAGTCGGAAGCGATGATGGCACTGACTGCAATGCACTTCGCGATTCGATCGAAGTGACAGAGCTTCGCCCGCAAGATGATGGAGTTGCAACGTTGACGTTAACCCCAGGCATCCCCGCGCAGAACATGCGCCTTGTCAGTGCGCCGATCACGAACAAGTTCAGGCATACCTTCTCTGTTGAAGTCATCGATCGTTTCCAGGATGGAAGTATTTCGGTCACTGCAACTGACGAAGCAGGCAACAAGGATACGACGGACTATACATACTGCACGATCCCGGATATCATCGCTCCGCGTATCACGTACACGAAGGTGAAGCATACGTGGACGATCACAGTCCAAGACAGCCTGCATTGGGATCGTCTTATCGATCAGATCACGCTGACGGGACTTCAGAATTTCACGGTGAACCCGATGCCAACAAACGCATTGACATCAGGCAGGCCGGTCTTTACGTTTGATCTGACCATCACCGACACAACGAAAGCTGCGGGCGTCTGTATCGTAGCGACCGACCTTGCTGGTAACCGCTCAGGAGAGTTCTGCCCAACAAGCCCTCAGAAGGTTGATTCTTTCCCTCCGTCTATCGGTCTTACGCCACCAGCATCGACCAACCCCTGGAGGGTAACGGTCAACATTAACGATATCCATTTTCTCAATAAGGATACTCTCAACGGCAGGATACCGTACGACACCGGTGTACAGGAGATCTGGTTCACGAACAACACGGGTATGAGCATCGGAACCGCTGCACGTACGTTCAGTCCGACCGTTGCGCAAGTGCCGCTCTTTGAGATCTTCGTTATCGATACGAACGATGCGATCAACGAGACTGCGTGTGTGACGATCCATGCCCGTGACTCCGCGAATAATTTTAGCGCATACACCTATTGCTATCCGATCAAGGGTGATACGGAGGCTCCGGTCATTTCTGGTGTCGCGGCCAGCTACGACGATATCGATCTTGTCGTTACCGATGAACAGCTGGATGATCGCGGATTGCGCCGCATCGAGATGATCACGTCTGATAACTTCGAGCCGTTCGGCCCTGTTGATGTTGCAGGCGATAAGAGCTATCCGGTCGAGCTTCGTATTGTTAAGAACGGAAAGTCGGCTGTTGGCCGCATTCAGGCAATGGATCTGTGGGGTTCGAATGCAACGCGTCCAGAGATCAAGGCGCTGCATACATCAGCAGTCGATGTTGCGATGTGGGTGCAGCCATTCGAGTTGAAGAAGTCGCATCTGATCAAGCAGTCCGGTCAGTTCATGCTGCCTGTCACATTCCCGAAGAATGATGCGAACTACACCATTGAGCAGAAGGGCATTAACAAGTACGACTTCAGCTTCCGTATCACTGGCGATCCGCAGGTGACGTTTGTTGGTCTGCAACTCGATAACACCTCGAGTCTTGGCTGGAATGTGAATCCGCTCATCTCGAATGGTGGTCGCGACGTTAGGATCGTTGGCACCGCACCTGCGGGTGAGGTAATGAAAGCATCCGATTCCAGCATCGTTGTGAAGCTGATCTTCACCGGTGCAGAGTCCGAGTTCAGTAAGTCGGCTTTGGTCGAGATCGATACGTCACTTGGCAGATCGCTCGTGCTTAATGACGGTCAGCAGAACACGGCCGTTGGCCAGGGCAACGCAAATGCTATCTTGCCTGCGCCACAAGGATGGCTCGGTGGAGCGTCTATCGTTGTGGCTGGTTACTGCACCCCGCTCGTCACGACAGACAGCAATTTCAAGAGCTCGTCGATCGCGATGGGGCCGATCAGTCCGAATCCGATCAGCGGAGATGGACGTGTCACATTCGAACTTCCGAAAACAGCACAGGCAAACTTGAAGCTCTATAACGCGGTAGGCGAAGTAGTAAAGACGCTTGCCGAAGGCGAACTCGAAGCTGGCAGCTATGAGCAGTTCTTCGACATCACTGGGCTTTCCAGCGGTAACTACTACCTGCGCCTCGAATCTGAGGGCCAGTTCGTAACCCGCATCGTAAAGATCGCACGATAACTTACGAACGGATTCATTGAGAGAAGGCAGCCTTTTTGGCTGCTTTCTCCATTTTAACAGGAAACTCATAAATCCGGGAGTGCGGAACCGCAAGGAAACCGATTAGCTTATCCGAACCCGAAGACCCGTATACCCTTAGTCCCGCAGACCAGAACCCATGGAATCAGCCGAAAAACAGCAGAAAGTATCCGTCATCACGCTTGGCTGCGAGAAGAACACGGTCGATTCCGAGATCTTGATGGGCGGCTTCAAGTCGCGAGGAATGCTGCTTGAGGACGATGCCGAGCGCTCGGACATTGTTGTCCTGAATACGTGCGGCTTCATCGACAATGCGAAGCAGGAATCGATCAACGCGATCCTCGAAGCGCTTGAGCTCAAGAAGGCTGGCATCATCAAGAAGGTGATCGTAAGCGGATGTCTCTCGGAGCGTTACCGCTCAGAGCTTCAGGCGGAGATGCCTGATGTCGATGCGTTCTTTGGTACGCAGGATTTTGACAACGTGATCACGAGTGCTGTTGGATCGCCTGATCACTTAAAGCGCAATCTCCTCGGCGAGCGTGTTCAGACAACTCCACGACACTTCGCCTATCAGAAGATCTCGGAAGGCTGTGACAATCCTTGCTCGTTCTGTGCGATCCCGATCATGCGCGGCGGACACCGCTCTCGCTCGATCGAAGAGCTGGAGTTCGAAGCGATGATGCTTGCGAATAATGGCGTGAAGGAGTTGATCCTGATCGGTCAGGATACGACGTACTACGGCCTTGATATGTATGGCGAACGCGCGCTTGCAAAGCTTCTGTCGCGGCTTGCGAAGGTGAGTGGGCTCGAGTGGATCCGCTTGATGTACGCATACCCAGCGAAATTCCCGAAGGACATTCTCGCCGTAATGGCAGGCGAGGAAAAGATCGCGAAGTATCTCGATATCCCAGTGCAGCACGCTTCGACCGAAGTATTGAAGTCGATGCGCCGTGGTATTACCCGACGTGCGACAGAAGAAGTGATCCACAACATTCGTGAAGCAGTGCCAGGCATTACGCTACGCACGACGCTCATTACGGGTTATCCAGCCGAGACGGAGCAGGAATTTGCTGAACTCGAGTCGTTCGTTGAGACGATGCAGTTCGATCGCCTTGGCGTCTTCACCTATAGCCTTGAGGATGGTACGACAGCCGAGCCGCTTGGCGACCCGATTCCGCAGGAGGAGAAGATCCGCCGTCAGGCACGCCTGATGGAGATCCAGCAGGA
>JBKJTP010000060.1:0-2957 GCA_046590195.1 Kapaibacterium sp. (SeqCode)
ACAGCCGCCTTCACGAACTCACGGAAGATCGGATGCGCTTTTGTCGCGCGGGACTTCAGCTCGGGATGGAATTGCACGCCGACGAAGAACGGATGCACGGATTGATCGAGCTCGACCATCTCGACGAGATTATTGTCTGGCGAAAGGCCGCTCAAGATCATTCCGCCCTTCGCAAGATCCTCACGGAAGGCATTGTTCACTTCATAGCGGTGGCGATGGCGCTCAGTGATAAACTGATCGCGATAGATCTTATGCGTCAGTGAGCCACGCTTGATGATACATGGATAGCTGCCGAGTCGCATTGTGCCGCCCTTCGTCTCGATCGACTTCTGGGAGAGCATCAGGTCGATGACGTTCTGATTCGTCTTAACGAACTCAGTGGAGTTCGCATCCTTCAATCCACAGACATTGCGTGCGTATTCGATCACAGCGCACTGCATGCCGAGGCAGATTCCGAAGAACGGGATCTTGTTCTTGCGGATGAACTCGATAGCTTTGATCTTGCCTTCGATGCCACGCGAGCCGAAGCCCGGCGCAACGAGGACGCCGTCGATGCCTTCGAAGTAACTTGCGATAGACTTCTTGTCTTCTAATTCTTCTGAATTGATCCAGACAAGTTCAACTTTCGCATCGTTCTCTGCGCCTGCATGTACGAATGCTTCGATGATCGACTTATACGCATCGAGCAGCTGCACGTACTTCCCCACCATGCCGATGCGGATATGTTTCTGCGGCTCGAGTACACGTGAGACGAACTTGCGCCACTTTGTGAGATCGAGCTTTGGGCTTGCAGTCAAGCCCAGGCGCTCCATTACGATCTGATCGACCTTCTCCTGTGCGAAGACCAGAGGTACTTCGTAGATCGTCTTTGCATCGCGCGACTCGACAACCGCCTCAGTCTCTACGTTACAGAACAGACCGATCTTTTCGCGCATCGACTTCGAGAGCGGATGCTCCGTGCGGCAGACAAGGATGTCAGGTTGAATTCCAATTTCTAGCAACGTCTTTACCGAGTGCTGCGTCGGCTTTGTCTTGAGCTCGTGTGCGCTTGCAAGATAAGGCACAAGCGTGAGATGGATCGAGATGCAATGCTTGCGGCCGACCTTCAGCATGAGCTGTCTCTCCGCTTCGAGGAACGGCAAAGATTCGATATCGCCAACGGTGCCACCGATCTCTGTGATCACGACATCGAATTTGCCCGAGTCAGCGAGCAGCATCATGCGACGACGGATCTCGTCGGTCACGTGTGGCACTACTTGAACTGTTGCGCCGAGATAATCGCCGCGACGCTCGCGCGAGATAACCTCGCTATAGACCGTACCGGTCGTTGTGTTGTTTGCACGCGACATATCGACATCAAGGAAACGCTCGTAGTGTCCGAGGTCGAGATCAGTCTCGGCGCCGTCCTCGGTCACATAGACCTCACCATGCTGGTACGGCGACATCGTGCCGGGATCGACATTGATGTACGGGTCGAACTTCTGGATCGTGACGCGAAGTCCGCGGGACTTCAGCAACAAGCCAAGCGAGGCCGAGACGATACCCTTGCCCAGGGAGGAGACGACTCCGCCAGTGATAAAGATGTACTTTGTCTGCTTTGCTGGAGGAGTTTGCTTTACGCGAGGGGTCTGTTTTGCTTTCGCCACGAGGGGTTGCCGGTTGTCAGTTATCTGGTACGCTATCAGTTCTTGGTCGGGAGCGTAACGAACTGCGCGGCTAAAAGGCTCTACCTCAGCCATTGCGCGCTCATCTATTGTGCTGGCCGGATAAAAACAAAAAACCGCGCTTTTCGTGGGTAACCGGATGACTGCTCATCCCACTACACCGACCAAAAAGCACGGGCACAAAAATACGGCTTGTACGACCGAAAAATCTGAAAGTGAACTCTGGGCTCGAACTCGAGGGCAATTCCGTGCTGCCAATCAGTGGGGTTTTGATCCCGTTCTCCTCCGGATTCCCCAGATCAGCAGTACGCCAAACCCTCCCGTGATCGAGATCCATCTTCCGAGCTTTTCCCATGAGGTCTCAATGAGCTCAAATGTGAGAAGGTAGGATCCCGCCGGGAGTTCAGCAATGGTCAAACCTTCGCTATCGGGTGCTGTCGATACTTCTGCGCCAGCTTTGGTCAGTTTCCAAAATGGCCAGTACCACTGTTGGAATCGAACGGAAGCTGGCTGCTGAAGATCTACTTTGTATTCAAGAAGGCGCGGATCGTGACGCGTTTCAGCAAGCCGCTCAGATTCTGCTAACGGTCGCAAAGCCGCGATCTGAGGATCGCGCTCATGCGCGCGTGCTACTGCGATGTTGGCGTGCATATCTGCCACCGCATATTTCGGAGCGTACTCTGGAGGATCATAAGGGGTCCGCTCTTCTGCTCGAGGATTCACTCGTAGTTCGAATGCGGTCAGCGACGAAAGTCCGACCGAGATGAACACCCACGCAAAAACGGTCAGCACGATCAGCTTGCGATACCGCAGCATCGGTGCCGCATAGGCTACGCATATCGCCATTACCACTAGTGCCGACCACCGATATGGGAATTGCAGCAACGTGTTGAATCGATTGTCATACCATAGAAAACCGCTAAGCCACTGATTGCCAAGAAAGAAAACAATCGCAGAAGCAACGAGTATGAATGCCCGCACCGGGGCAGCGCTGCCAGCAACGATCTTGTACCTCCAGCCAATGAAGAGTAGCACGATCGAAGTGATATACATCACGAGAGTGACCGTGCTCTCCGTCAAGAGAAATTTCCGGAGCAGCGAATCGACCGCGCCTACAGCATCAAGCAGGAATTGATTGTCCCTCGCGAGCTGTGAAGGTTGAATGTACTCCTGAACAAACGGGATCGGCAACCAGAAGAACGCTGTCAGGACTGCGGCAATGATGCCTCCGACCATAATGCCATACGTGACCCTTCGCCTGCGTATCCACTCAACGAGAAGATAGACCGCCGA
>JBKJTP010000064.1:0-3287 GCA_046590195.1 Kapaibacterium sp. (SeqCode)
CTCGTCGGCGCGTTCATCAAGTCCGCGACCCGCACTGCCGGCAGCTCCATCGCCCGCGAGATCACCCGCGGTATCCTCGGCGGTATCTTCGGCGGCTCGCGCAAAAAATCGGGTTGGTTCTGTCGTAGCGTCCCGCCCCTGACCCGTAGGGCCACATCGCAATGCGGCCGGAATGCGGCCTGCGAGCTTCGGGAATACATCGATGTATTACGGGAAACGTCTCCCCGGTATTCGTCTCACGCATAAGATTCGGATCAATGACGACGCTGCGGCCCGCTTCCCGGCCACTCTGCCGAGTGGCCCTACGAAGGAGGCCCGGCGTTTTATCATGAACTCGCTGTAACAATCTCATCCATCACGCGTAGAAACCGCCGAACAACAGATCTTTTCTCGATCAGGCGCTGACTCTAATTCATTAGGGAAGGCGCCTTTTTTTAGTCCTGAGTTGAAAGTCCTGAGTGCTGAGTGGGCTAGTTCTCAGGTCCCCTCTTAGCACTCAGCACTCAGGACTCAGCACTTTTCTCGACCAGGCCTCAACAATAGCTTAATTTTGCACGGCGGCAGACACCAGCCTCTGACCTCTAGCCACTAGTCTCTGACCGCTGAACGCTAAACGCTAACCCTGCACGGATGAAGCAAACGCAATCATTCGACTACGCTCAGTTCTTCAAGTCCCCGCGCTACACGGAGCGCATGACGCACCCCGAGCCGGTGCGAAAACTCTTTCTCTATCTCAGAGATCCAAAGGCGAACTACGACGTGACCTTCCACGCCTCGTTCGCTAAGAAGATCTGGGACGTCATGCGCCGCGAGGGCCCCGACGTCGCCGGATTCGCGCGAATGCAACAATCATTCATGGACGCCGTAGACAAGGTCAGGCAGATCGTCGACAAAGCCGGGCAGAACGGATACGTACACGCCGTGCGCTACACAGAGCTGACGCAGAACGGCATGCAGAACATGATGACGCTGATCAACGACCTCGCGATCGTCAAGCAATGGCAGGTCGATCAAGGCGACAAGGACTCCGACGAGCCGAAGTTTCCGAAGGGGAAGGGCTAGTGCTGAGTTGAAAGTGCTGAGTGCTGAGTAGGGAAGCGTGGCACGGGCATCCTGCCCGTGACCCAAGCATCTCCTAAACGCCTGTCATTGCGAGGAGGCACGACGAAGCAATCCCCTTCAGTATTCCGCGCACTCAATAAACGCCACTCCCCAAATTCAGAACTCAGAATTCAGAACTCAGAACTCCCCGAGCCCCGCTCCCCAATTCGTAATTCTTAATTCTTAATTCTTCATTGCGCGACGCGCACAACATCACCATCCCCGCATCACTCAACGAGCTCGCGCATGTGCATGAGTGGGTCAAGGCGGTGCTTGGGACGGTCGGAGTGCCAGAGGGCGAGCGATACAACATCCTGCTCGCGACGAGCGAGGCCGTCACCAACGCGATCCGACACGGCGCTAACGAAGACCCCCAGCGCCAGGTACGCATCGCGATCACGCAGGACCAGAACGGCGTAACGATCGCAGTAGAAGATGACGGCGCCGGATTCCTACCCGAAGCCATCCCCGATCCCACGCACGGACCACAGCTCTTCCAGGCCGGAGGCCGCGGCATCTATCTATTGAAGGCGCTCGCCTCGGATGTCGAGTTCAGAGTCTCGCCCGAAGGCACCACGGTCGTGTGTAGGTTCAGCCTCTAATGTAGCGCTGGCTTCAGCCGGCAAGCCTCCCCAGCAATGTCTTAAACACCTGTCATTTCGAGGGCGCCTTGCAAGCCGGATCGGCTACGATCCAGCGCAGCAAGCGACCGAGAAATCTGCCCTCGTATTCCGCGCACTCAATAAACGCCACTCCCCAAAACTCAGAACTCCCGAACCCCGAACCTCACCATGAACTAACCCATCCCACAAGGAAAATCCCCTGGCAACCCCTTGCCTCACAGCGCTCAATTACGCCCTCCCCGCGCCCCTGCGGCCCCAGGACTTCCCACCGACAACCCGGCCCGCTTATCGAACCCTAACATGGCAGCACGAAATCAACAACCCCATGAACTCACCTGTAAAGCTCCGCAAGTACTACCGCGAGATCACCTCGTGGGACTGGATCAGCGTCATTGATCTCAAGCGCGCCATCGAATACCTGCGCGATTGCTGTGAACACCGCTATACCGGGCGCGTACCCGAGCTCATTTGCGCGCTCGAGCGCGATAGCGCCGCGCACATCCACATCGTACACCCGCGCCCGATCATCGCCGTCGATAGCCACGGCCTCGCACTCACCGGCAACATCCGATCCCTACGCATCGAAACCCTCAACTTCGATCCGCACTGGACCTGTAGGTAGATCGCGGCACTCCGCCAGCTCGTAAAAAACCTGTAATTGCGAGGAAGCGCGACGAAGCAATCTGCTCGGGTATTCCGCGAACCAATTGATCGGCACTCCGATCGTTGCAATCATTGATCGTTCAGTATTTACAACGATCAATGTTAGAACCGATACCGCTCGACCTTATAACAAAATCAAAGTACTATCCCACTCTCGACGACTACTTCGCGGAGTCACGCCTGGAGAATGATGCGGAGTACTATGAAGGAGATTTAGCACTACCTTGGAGCTTCTGGAGGGATGATGTAGACCATATTCATCCAGATGTATTGTGCGAAATCCTACCTCGGGCTTGGGAGCATGGGGACGATGTCCGAGTCCATATTCACTATGAAGGGACGGACGAGGAGTGCTATAGTTACATGCTACGTAGCGAGGTCACAGAACTTCTGTACATCATCTTTATCTCTGAGAATATGTCATTGCATGGATTAGACGAATTCACGGCGGATCAGGAGGCGGAGAAGGAGTGGTCGCGGCTTGCAAGCTAAGGAAGTAGCCCATGGTCCAAATTCGTGCCGTATATTTGAAGCTGTTAACCATAACTAAATGGATTCTAAACCTACTTATACGAGCTCAGTCCGTGGAGGAATCAACCGTCGATTTGACTTTACTGTTAAGCGCACAAGGCAAGGTGATAGATACATTACTATACGCGAGGTAAGGACTGTGGACGGTGTCGTAAGGGAGAGCAAATTGATGGTATTCGAAGACCACTTCCTGCCATTTTTGTCCGAGCTTTCAAAGGCGATGGTTCATAATCAAAACAGCGCGTCAAGTACAACCGCGAAAAATCGGGCTCAAACACTGGAGGAGATACGCCGTTCATATCCACGAGCGTATGAAAAATGGTCGCGTGAAGAGGAGGCTGCGTTAGCAGCAGGCTTTGAAAGTGGAAG
>JBKJTP010000180.1:0-5810 GCA_046590195.1 Kapaibacterium sp. (SeqCode)
CGTCGCCGATGCGCTAGTACCGCAGCACCTGCCGATGATCGAGGCGCCGTTATCCATCGCGATACGGGCAAAGGCCGTGAACGAGTGGTCTTCGTGTGCGACGAGCTGCCACTTCCCTTCGATCACTTCGGAAGCATTAGGATAGACGCCCCACTTGACGCCAAGTCCAGAGCAGATGGAGCCGAACTCGCGGAGCATCGGGCTGATGATAGAGAGTGATTGACAATTCAGCAGCAAGATATCAACGCCAGCTTTCGCGAGCAGCTCCATGCTATCGCTGAGCGATGCGCCTGATATCAACTGAGTCTTTGATCCCGGCACGAGTGACACCGCAACCGGAAGCCTTGTCTGTTGCTTTGTTGCAACGAGCGCGATGAATGCCTCGCGCACCGTATTCATTGTCTCGATGAGGATCAGATCAGCTCCAGCCTCTTCGATCCACTTAGCCATCTGACCATGCTCGTGCAAGAGCTCTTTGTCGTCGATCTCAACTTGTTGCGGAGGCAGTGAGTCGTTCGCTGGAGCGATAGAGCCCGCAATGAAGATATCTTTACTTGCGGCGCTTACAGCGGTGCGCGCAAGCTCGATCGCACGCTTTGTCAGTTCCTCAGCAGTATGCTTCCCTTCGCGATGCGCACGTGGGTTTGTGCGAAAAGTGTTGGCTGTGATGATCTGTGCACCTGCAACAATGTACTCACGATGGATCTGCGTGATAAGGTCGGGATGATCGATGATCGCGTGTGATGTCCAACCCGCACCAGTTGCGTCCACGCCTCTTCGTTCGAGTTCAGTACCGAGTGCACCGTCAAGAATGAGTGTGTCGTGCTGAAGACGTGCAAGCAGATCACTCATTTGCCGAAGGCTTTGGAGTGCGCTTGAAGCGCTCGCGAAGCATTTTATGTGCTGCTACCTCCCAAATGAAGTTTTCGAAGAGAGGACCAGCGAACTTCTCATCGTAATTCATTCGCTCAGGATGCCACTGAATAGCGAGCAGATAGGGCTTGCTCTCCGGCCTTTCCCACTCGATCGATTCGATCGTGCCGTCCTGTTCATGACGCGAGCTAACCGTCAGACCTTCACCTAGCCGATCGATCGCTTGATGGTGCGCGCTGTTGACTTCGCCTTCGGTCTCACGAAGGATCTTATAGATGTGGGAGCCAGCGGTCACCTTTATGCGATGGCGGTTATCGGTGGTTTCGTCTAGTTTTTTATGATCCGAACCGCCGAAATGTTGAATGTCGGTGATGAGCGTTCCGCCATGTACCACGTTCAATAGCTGCAATCCTCGACAAATGCCAAGCACGGGCAATTCCCTCTCTTCTGCCTGCCTCGCAGTCTCAAACTCGGAGCGGTCGCGGTCTTCATTCACCTCCGTCACGAGATGTTCCTCGCTCGCTTTGCCATAGCGAACCGGAGCGATGTCAGCGCCACCTGGAAACACGATCGCATCCACCTCAGAAATACTATCTGGCGATGTGTACAGATCCACAACCTCGATCTCATTGCCCATGCGTTCGCCGGCATGCACTAGTGCGTTGATGTAGTTTTTCGTCTTCGGGTTCTCGCTCGGCGCGTAGCTAAGTCCGATCTTCAGCTTCATAATGTTCAGGATTGCTCTGGGTGGTTTGCGGCTCCTCGGGAGAAAGGAGTCCATCGATCAGATCTAACAACGCACGTTCGCCACTAAGGAATTCAAATCCATGCGCGAGAACGAAGACAGGAAGCGTTGAAGGCGAATCGAAGAAAAGTTGTCGTGATTTTACTGCATCCTTGGCGGTCGTTACGATCATGTCGACGTTCAGCCGTTCGGCACGGTTCAGAATGCGAAGCAATCGCTCACGATCATACGACGCGTGATCGCCGAGGTCTTCGAGCTCAACTTTGGCTCCGTGATGAGAAAGCAGATTAACGAATCGCTCGGGATTTGCGATCGATGCGACGGCTAGAACACGCTTGCCTTTGAGCTGCGATAGATCATCGAGATCGCGTATCGCCGGATCGAGCGATGCAAGCCCGTTGGCGATCGAGCGCACGCGTGCAAACGGAATATTCACACCCTTCGCTATCGAGAGCTCTCTGACGATCGCGTTTGACATTTCTTCGTCGGATGCGCTCGTCAGGAGCAGAAAGTCAGCTCCACGTGCAGCATCACTGTCCTCTCGCGATCCGCCAAATGGGAGCACAGCACCAGGTGGTTGGTGGACATTCACAACAAGCAGATTCAGATCGCGATGTACGCTCATGTGCTGGTAGCCGTCATCGAGAAGGATCACTTCAGCTCCGAGCTTCTTCGCTTCTTCAGCTCCACGTACGCGGTTTTCATCAACGACGATAATCGTACCGAGCAATTCTTCAGCAAGCAGGTACGCTTCATCCCCACTTTGCTTTACCTCGAGCAGTGGGCCGTTGCCTTCGCTTACTAACTGGTATCCACTCGAATCTCGCTTATAGCCTCGCATCACTATCGCGACTTTCTTGCGGTGCGTTTGCGCAATGTAGCGAGCAAGGAGCATCGCGGTTGGCGTCTTGCCTGTACCGCCCATCGTGAGGTTACCGATGGAGATGACGGGGATCTCGAGCTTGTGCGCATTGAGCTGTCCAGATTCATAGAGCTTCCGGCGAACGGCCATTGCGACGGCGTAAGGATTCAAAGCATTAACTAGCTTCATGGCGGATCACCTTCCTTTGCGATCAGGATGATAAAAGCGATCATCGTAAAGCGCTACATGTTTCTCTCTCGAACCAATCGGTTCAGCCACTCATGCTGCTGATCGATCGGATCGGGATAGCTTGCGAGCGAAATTTCTTCCACTGTGACTCGAACGCCGCTGAAGGGAAGTGGAATCTCGAACTTGTCCCAGCTCTTTCCTAATACCAGTGCGCTTCGGTACTCGATACGAAGGAAATAGACCGGCAATTGAAGCTCTTGTGCAGCAAGGAATGCGCCACGCTTGAGCCTGTAGATCGGCCCGCGAGGTCCGTCAGGGGTGATGACGATCCTGTCGCACTCCCCTTTCCTAACTCTAGTAATCGCTCGCTCGAGCGCTTCAAGTCCGCTTCGGGAGCTTGAGCCTCGCTCGACCTTATATCCCCACCTATGCAATACGCTGCTCAAAATATCACCGTCCTTGCTTGGACTTACGAGAGCAACAGGACTATGCTTCTTTGAATCAATCTTCTTTGCCGCTGCGAACCAGCCCGCGAACATCTTGCCGTGCCAGAAGATGATCACTGCCCGCTCGGGAATGTCGCTTTCGATCTTTATCCGAAGCGTACGGGCAACCAGCGTTGCGACAAATGGCAGCAAGCGGATCATACGTTGAGGATCGCCTCCGCTGCCCTTCGCGACGGATAGACGCGGCTAGGCAGAAGTTTGTCGCTAAGGCCTGCCGTTTCCCTTGCAAAGGTCTCACGATCGTTCATAACCTTTTCGATCTCAGCGATGATGTTGCTCTTTGTGCAATCGCTTTGCAACAGCTCTGGATATAACTTCTTCCCGATCACGATGTTCGAGAGCCCAATGTATGGCAGCTTGACCAATCGCTTGCCGATTGCAAAGGTAACCGGGTGCGTCTTGTAACAAATGACTCCCGGCAAGCCGAGCAGTGCAGCTTCGAGTGTTGTAGTACCGCTCTTCAGAATGCCGACGCTTGCATGATGCATTAACTCGTGCGATGAACGCGGATCGCGGATCGTGGCAAGGCCTTCTGCCCCGTTCGCCATGTAAACCGCGCGCTCGATGGTTGGGGCCTGCACCACGATCGCCAGCATGTCCCTCGCTTTCTCAAGATGCTTCGCTGCGTCAGCCATGATGGGGAGCAACCGGCGAACTTCTTCTCCGCGCGAGCCGGAGTAGATCACCAGCCATTCTTTCTCGGGATCGAGCGCACGGTGTTGTGCGAAATCAGACTTGCTTCCAAAGTGCTGCTTCTCTTCCCGGATCATCTCGCAGAGCGGATGTCCGATGAAGTGCGCATTTGCGAGTCCAGCTTTGCGATAGATATCTTCCTCAAACGGGAAGATCACCAGCATCTCGTCAACGATATCCTTCAGCTCGTTGACGCGCTCACCATGCCATGCCCACACCTGGGGACTCACGTAATAAACGACGCGTACATTTTGCTTCTTCGCTTCTCGTGCGAGACGAATGTTAAATCCCGGATAGTCGACAAGCACTAATACGTCAGGACGCGTATCGTTATGACTTAAGAGATCGGTCATCTCGCTGAGCACGCGCTTGAAAAAGCGAGCACGCTTGGCTACTTCAACGAAGCCAACGACCGACATGTCTTTCGCCTTGTAATAGCAGTCCATGCCTTCTCGCGCGCATTCGTCGCCACCAATACCGTAGATATCTACTTTCCCGTCGTTCTTCTCTACAATAAGCCTGACCTGGTGCAACGCGCGCGCAGCAATACGATCGCCGGAGGCTTCACCGGCAATGACCATGATCTTCTGGACCTTCGTGATCAATTCTTCGAAAGTGTTTTGGCGCGTTCGAGTAGCGGCTTGAGATAGCGGCCGGTATGCGAGCCATCAGTCGCAGCAATATTCTCAGGCGTTCCGGCAGCAACGAGTTCACCGCCTTCATCACCTGCCTCGGGTCCCACATCAATGACCCAATCCGACACTTTGACAACATCTAAATTGTGCTCGATAGCGATCACCGTGTGGCCCTTGTCTACCAGCGCATTCAGCGCCTGCAGTAATTTTGCGATATCATCGAAGTGTAGGCCCGTCGTCGGCTCATCGAAGATAAAAAGCGTCTTGGCGTCTGATGCTTCAGTCAAATGCGTAGCGAGCTTCACGCGCTGGGCTTCTCCGCCAGAGAGTGTTGTTGCTGGCTGGCCAAGATGAATGTAACCGAGTCCAACATCTGCCAATACTTTCAGCTTGGCCTTGATCCTCTCGAAGTCTGCAAAGAATTCTATTGCCTCGTTGACCGTCATTTCGAGTACCTCGACGATCGACTTATTATTCAGCGTTGCATCGAGAACCTCTTGCTTATAACGCTTGCCATTGCAGCTATCACACTCGAGATACATATCCGCAAGGAATTGCATCTCCACTTTCACAAAGCCTTCACCCTGACAAGCCTCGCAGCGTCCGCCAGGAATATTAAAGCTGAAGTATCCAGGTGCCCAGCTACGCTGCTTGGCGTAGACCGTCTTCGCGAATGCTTCGCGGATCAGGTCGAATACCTTCACATACGTTGCGGGATTCGAGCGTGGTGTACGCCCGATCGGCGTCTGATCGATCAGCTCAACGACCTCGATCTTATCATAGCCTTCGATCTCCCTGTGCGAGCCAACAGCACCGACGCTCTCACCATGCAACTTCTTCAAGCCATTATAGAGGATCGAGTGAACGAGCGTTGACTTGCCCGAACCCGAGACACCCGTAACAGTTGTGAACGTGTTAAGCGGAAAGCTGACATCGATGCTCTTAAGATTGTGCTCGGATGCTGCGCGAACAGTAATGGCGTTTGCAAGCTTCACCTTCCGGCGCTCCCTAGGTATCGGAATGACAAGCTGACCACGAAGATACTTACCAGTGAGCGAGCGATCCGGCCCAGCGAGCTCAAGCTGCAGCGGAGCACCTTGATAGATGATCTCACCACCAAGCTTTCCGGCATTAGGGCCAAAGTCGACGATCTCGTCGGCAGTGCGTATAACCTCTTCGTCGTGCTCTACGACGATCACGGTGTTACCGAGATCGCGAACACGACGAAGGATCGTTAACAAACGATCGGTATCGCGCTGATGCAAGCCGATGCTTGGCTCATCCAGCACATATAGGGCGCCGACGAG
>JBKJTP010000264.1:0-4928 GCA_046590195.1 Kapaibacterium sp. (SeqCode)
GTATGCGTATTGCAATGTCTGTGGCACGAGCATACCAAAGCCGCCATACTGCAAATAGTATTCAACCTTCGCGCGGAAAACGCGCTCTCCCCATGTTGCAGGGAGCGAGTCAAAGACCGATGGCAGCAGCGATTCCGCAATGTGATAATCGGCTTCTCTGAACCCGAACGACGCTGTCGCGTATCCGCCGATTGCACCACCTTCTGCCCGATTGACAAGCAGAGGGATCAAGCCCGGCTCTTCGCCTTCGAACGATCCGGTGAAGCACGTCAAGCTCGTCACGAAAGGATAATTGCCATTCGCATTCTTCATCTGCGATACATCGTCCTGGATCAGGATGGCCCGGCCTTCGGCGTCAACGTAATCGTCCCACGCGCGATGACCACCGTGACCCATGAACTGTACGTAGTTCAAGCCTTCGTTGAATCGACGAATGACATCGAGATGCGTCTTGTAATACGGGCGGTCGATGTTGAGGCCCACACGCTCCGCGAACACATTGCGTGGCACAGAGCTGTTGAGAAGATCTGTGACCTGCGACGGAAAATCAGAGCCGAGTGCGAAGTTGCCGGAGATGAACATCGACTGGTTCTTCCACATCGGCGATGGCGCTTGATCGGCCTCGTATCGCTCGACCTTCTTGATGTAGGCTTCAACTTCCTGCTCGGAAGAAACAGGCACACGACCTACCGCAATGTCAGGCAATAGATCGTCGCCATCGATCATCGCATACCACGCGTCAGACGAGATGCTTCCGAGCCTGATCGATTGGATCTTCGGAGTTGGGATATCATCGATCTTACCGACGAACACGACATGCTTCGGTGCTACTGCCCATGAATTGTACGTGTACGTCAAGAAGTTGCGGATCGCCTCAGGAGACATCGAGCCGCCATTGAACTCATCATAGATGTTCGCTGCGTCGATTAGCTTTGCCGTCATGCCCTTGCGTTCTGCGCGGCGAATATACTGATTTAACTGCGATGACTGGACGCCATAGTTATCCTTGCGCAGCAACTTTCGCGAGGAGATCACCAGATAATCAGCAGCGTTCTGCGTGTTGCGAAGATCGAGGAAATCGTCGACGAGATATTCCTTCGGCTTCAGCTTGTTGCTATCGCTGAGTGCAATGAATTCCTCGGTCGGTCCCGAGACAGGTGCCTGGAAGACGCAATAAATACTCTTCGCGCCCGGTGTGATCGCACTGATGAATACGTTCGAGATCTTTGATACACCCTTGCGATAGATCGAAATGTCGGTTCGCGAGAATCCGCCAACAGTAAATTGATAGAATCCCGACTTTGTGTTCGACGGTGTTGAAAAGAAGACCTCATTATTCCACGCGTTGTAGCTGCGGTCGTACTCAAGGTCGATCCAATTCAGCCCAAAGCGCGACTGCACATCGGTGTTCTTCGTGTGCTGCACGGCAATGGTAAGCGGCCAGCTGTTGGTCTTGAACTCATAACCTCGCATCATACGGGTCGTCGGTGCTACGCTGGTCGCGAGATGATTCGCAGAATCTGTCGTGATGAACTTCAGCTGCTGGCTATCCCATGTATCGAGCAGGATAGAGTTGCTGTTCAAGCTAATAAGCGCTTCCTGTTCATTCGGTACGTTCGGCACCGCCTTGCCTTCGTAATCGACGAAGCCTGGATCGAACGTGCTGAATCCATGCAGGCCAGCGCTAACGCGGACCGTGCTGTTCTTGCGCGCATCGGGATAAGGCGCTTCGCCCTTTATCGTGTAGCTTCCACCCCGACGTATCTCTGCGGTGAACCAGTGATCGCGGATCGTTGAGAGCTCGTTGATGTCAGTTATCGCGAGGAATTCGTACCAGTTGTCCTCTTCGAAGTGAAGCTTCGAGACGAACGAGCTATCCTTTAGATCAACATACTTGGTCGGATCTCCTTCTCGTACTTCACCCGACTCCTCAACAATGCGCTTGATCTCGCTCTGCTTGATCGGCGAACGCTGTGTACCCCAGACGAGATAGTAGATACTCTCACGTGTGTACGGATCGAAGTACATATCCTTGAACTTCGATTCGTATTTCAGCACTTTGCGCTCGCCCCAGAATTCGAGGTAATCGCCGGGACTGAAGCGGTCATCGTGCT
The DNA here is from genome assembly GCA_046590195.1 of Kapaibacterium sp. (SeqCode). GTDB lineage: Bacteria > Bacteroidota > Ignavibacteria > Palsa-1295 > Palsa-1295 > JBKJTP01. Next base: position 2,115 of record JBKJTP010000264.1, read on the forward strand.
TATCGAAAACATAGATCGGCACTTGCACTCCGTTGTGTACCATGCGAAGTGTCGGCAGATCGATGTCATCTGGATTCAATCCATACGCCTTGAGATCATCGTACGTAAGCTTATACAATCCATCGCGATCGATCACGAACTTGTGGACCTTGCCGTCATCGCTGACGATGCCTTGCGTTTCTTTCACGCCCTGGATCATGCTGCCTTGCTTGCCTGATCGCACGCGGCGCGATTGTGCAGTTCGTACTGCTGCAGTAATATCGGTAAGCTTCCCTGTCGGGAGTGTTGATGCAGTTACGCGAACAGTGATCTTCTTAAGATACCGGGCTGCACTCGCTGAGCGGTCGTGGGAAAAGCTACCGAAGCGAATGCGCGATGCGTCCGCGCGCGAGACCTTGCCGATGTATTCGAGCTTTGCATCTCCGAGCGCAAGGCCGATCGGTTTCTCGATCGCAGGATACGACGATCTGTCTGACGGCTTAAAGATCTGTGGCTGGTAAATGATCGGCTGCGAAAGCGCGATCTCAGCGATCTCCTTTTGCACGATCGAGATCGATCCCTTCGGCACTGCAACGGGCAGCGCAAACTCACCTGTTTCGATCGTCAATCCGCCATAGGGCACCAGTGACAAGCCCTCTTTCAAGGTGTCAAATCGGGGTTCGGGGAATGTGATCTCGAGGGTGACGGTGCCCACGGTGCGGGCGATCTCTTTTACGATCGGGGTATGGCGAACCTGCTGGGCGTTAGCAGGCAAAAGCGGGACAAGGCCTAGCAGACAGCCCAACGCGAAGAGCACTCTGGCAATGAGGGCACGGGGCGTCGAGAAGATACTCAAATTGTGTAGAAAAACAGGGCAAGTCTTACACAACCGAAGCGCTAAGAGAGTTCATTTTTTGACCGTTTTGCGCTATTTTCTGCGGACTGCCTGAATTAGGTTAGTATCGATCAAGACGCTTCCAAGGATTCGCGTCCATCAGAACCTTCCAACCACCTAGCTTTATGAGTGTGAGCTTCGTTGTATCAAATGCTGGTCCCCCTTCTACGGAGATCACGGCATCAACAAATGCTACCGAATCCAGGAGTACTTCGACTTGCGAAATCTCTCGAAGTTTGATGAGCGGATTTTTGCTGAATAGGCCGTGATATCTACCGACAAGTAGCGCAGAATCTTTGGAAGGAATAAGCGTCGCTAAAGTTATTGAGTCCCTTTGCGCCCACGCATCAAAATAGGCTTTTACGGCCTGCTCAGCAGTTTGTGTCGGCGTAGCAACCGTGCAGCCCTGAAGCATTGCACAAAGAACTAGACAACTCAGATAACGCATACTCTATGCTGGCTCTTTCACATACTCTGCAAACCGCAGCTTGTTGCCAAAGGGGTCGCTGACATACATCTCCTTCGTACCCCACTCCATCTCCTGTACCCCCGGCTTTGCGTGGCGATAGTCCTTCGCGTTCAGCTCTTCGCAGAGTTCGTCGATGCCATTCATCTTCACAAATACGGTCGATCCCGGGCTCGCATCGCCGTGATGTTCGCTGAGGTGTAGCATGATGCCATCGCGCTTGATGCCCATGTAGATGGGGAAGTTCTCTCCGAATCGGTGCTCGAAATCGACGGTGAAGCCGAGAAAATCGATGTAGAACTCGCGGGCTTTCGCTTCGTCGAAGATGCGGAGGATGGGGATCGTTGATTCGAGTGTGATTGCCATGTACAAATATACATTCCATCACGTCATCCTGAGTGGAGCCGACCCCGAAGCTGAGTGCCGAAGTCACGAACGAGGGTCGGCGTCGCTCAGGATGACACGCCTGAGAACTTCAGCCCCCTAAAAATCTGAAATTGGTGTAAAGCCTTAATTTGACACCCCGGCCCGATGATGGTGTCTTTAGCTCAGTAATCAGACATCACTTAACGCTTTACACATGAGACAACGGATACTCCTTCTTCTCACAATGCTAGCTGTGCTCGCGCTCAGCAATACGGCATTTGCACAATGGATGCAGACGAGCGGCCCGAACGGAGGCCAGGTCAGTTCATTCATCAAGACTCCAACAGGCTGGCTTGCCGTCATCGGGCAGGGGCTCTACCGATACGAGAATAGCCGCTGGACGCAGCTCGAGCCGCAATGGTACGGACAGCTCTTCCAGAAAGGCAACATTGCGCTCACAGCGCATGTCAACACCGCCAAGGTCTCGACCAATAACGGTGACACATGGAGCGACACGAAGCTTCCATCTGATTTCGTGATGGTCAAAGGCGACAACTTTATCTCGAAGTCGGGCGATTCGCTCTTCCGATCAACCGATGCTGTCAACTGGGAATTCTATGGCAAACTGCCAGAGGGAGCGTTCACGCTCGTCGAGCATAAAGGCAAGCTCTATTCAGAGGCTGGCTTCAATGGGCTGAGCCGCTCGACGGACGACGGTGTAACCTGGACCAAACTGCCAACGCAGCCAGAATTCAGCATGATCATGGAGTGGCATTCGTCAGAGAATGAGCTCTTCGCACTTCCCTATCCGAGCGGCATCTTCAGCAGCACAGATGAAGGCGCGACGTGGCGTCCGCGCAATCTCAATCTCTACGAAGGTACGATCTTCGACGCGGTTGCATCGAACGGTACGGATGTTTTCGTTAGCGACTGGCTCACGACGTTTCAGCTTCGCGATGAGCAATGGATCGAAGTGCCCGTGGCGCACATCCATGATGCGAAAGCGATCGATGGGAAGATCTATATGGCGACCAATACCGGACTGGTCGCCATATAGATCTTCCCATCGATCGCTTTCGCATCATGGATGTGCGCCACGGGCACTTCG
>JBKJTP010000247.1:0-4027 GCA_046590195.1 Kapaibacterium sp. (SeqCode)
CTCTGACTGCGCTTGAAGCTGTCTATCCATCGAACGGCGATGTCATTCCATGGTTGCCGCCACATCTTGTTGTCCGTTTCAATGACTATAGCGACGAGATCACATCAATGAACTACACGCTCACCGTTCGTGGTGACGATGGCGCATCGCATACATCAACGCGTACACTGAACTGGCCGCAGGGCCCACGCCAAGGACAAGGTTGGCCAGACGCTAGTTACAATGAGCGCTCACGCTACATCATCGTAAATCAAGAGACGAGTGGCGGCGCACCAACGCCATCCTCATGGGCAAGCAGCTTGAGACGTGGAGTGCGTTACACATGGACAGTGAATGCTCGCTCCAGGTATCAAGGTCGCGATGTTAACCTCAGCACCGAGGCGCGTGAGTTCTCTATCGGTGCAACACAGCCACAGCTGGTATCGCCATCGAACAGAGCACGCTTCGCTCCGGCAGATCAACCGATCACGCTCGAGTGGCGTAATGAACGTCCTACTGAACTCAACCCGCCAGATCTCATCGGCGTCTCGCGCGGCGCCAGCGGTATGTTCTTCGGCATGAGCACGGAGCGCTGGAGACTTGAATTCTCTCGCGACAGCACCTTCACGCGAACGGACACGAATCTCACTGGCAACATTGAAGATTATTACACAGGCGATGTAGCGAATAACTTATACGCGAGCCGTTCGCTCACGATGGGTCGCCGTGATACCGGTTGGTATTTCTGGCGCGCATCGTGGCTACGGCCAGATGGCTCAGTCTACTCGCAAGGCGGGCCGTGGTCATTCTATATCGGAAACTCCGACACCACAACGAGAAGAGACACAACCACCCGTGCACCTGGCGCTTGCCGAGATGATTGCTCGTCACCTGCGATCGCGAACACGACAGTCGCAACACGTACCTTCGCAGCAGGAGATGTCATCAATGTAGGTCGTTTCCAGATGCGCATTGTGCGCTCGACTGGCAGCGGATCAAGTCTATCTGGCGACGGCACGATGCAAGTGCCATTCTTACGTGCACCGATCAATGTGGAGTTCTCCGGTATTCGTGTGAATACGGAGAATGCGATGTTCGATGGCCGGATCACTGCAAAGACCGCGACGGAATCACCGGTCAGTTCGACAGTTGCAAATGCACTTGAAGGCATTGGTCTCACGAACGATCAGGCGGGCTCGATCAATACATTCGTATCTCAGACGAGCAGACTTGTATCGACATTCACATCGAGCACCCCTGTCTCATTGCCGATCGGCTTCAACAATCTGATCGAAGGTGAGCAGTTCGTTGTCGGCATCATCGGCATGGTTTTTACGCCAACACAGGCGAAGCTAAATGCTGCGATGTCATTCCCGATCCCCGATCTCGGTCCGGGTGTTGGACTTGGGCTCGGCGCCCGTGACATCTGCTTCCATCCAGCAGGCATCGGTGGTAATGGCGAAGCAACGCTCTATCTCGTTAGCGATCTCGGTTATCGCGAGCCTGATACATGGGGTTTTGTATTCAAGGCACAGTCGTCGGCTGATTCCGGTACGTACGTACAGTTCGATTGTAACGGCTTTAAGGAATTGCGCTTAAGCGCGCAAGCAGAATTCCCACGCACGTGGCTTATTCCGCAGCCTGATGATGGTACTTCGCTCGCAAAAGCGGCATTCAAGACAACGATCCGCCGCAACGGCGACTGGATCGCAAGCGCAACGCTCGATCGCTCTGAGATCGTCGGTGCACCAGGCTTTATCATGGAAGCGCGTGAAGTAGCGTTCGATCATTCGAATGTCCGCAACCCTACAGGCATTGCATTCCCAACCGGATTCACTGGCGACCGCACCACAGCATGGCAAGGGTTTTACATCGGCCGCGCTGCAGTGTCATTGCCACCAGAGCTTCGCACATTCGAAGAAGATCGTCCAGTTCAGATCTCCGTCACAAATCTCATGATCGGAAGCGGCGGGTTTACTGCAAGCTTCCGTGCAGAGAACGTGCTTCGTTATCCATCCGGCAACTTCGGCGAATGGGGTGCAAGCATCGATACCATTGCGATCGACATTGTCTCCAATTCGTTACGTTCGGGTTCGCTCATTGGGGCGATCAAGATCCCGATCTCCGACTCAGGCATCTATTATAGATGTACGCTTGGAAGACCTGTCTCAGGTTCTGGTATCGGTTTCGAGTTCGTTGTGCAGCCACGCGACACCATCAGTGCTCAGATATGGGAAGCAAGAGTCTATCTTGCGCCAACATCCCGCATTGAGCTTTCGAATATGTCGGGCAGCTTTCTGGCAAGTGCCAATCTTACGGGTGGACTTACGATCACTGGCGATGTTGGCGGGATCTCCGATCTCGGATTCCGTGGCATCAGCTTTCAGAACTTCCGCATTCAATCGACAGCGCCATATGTGAATGCAGGTACGTGGGCATTCGCAAGCGAGAATCACAGCATGTCTGGATTCCCACTTTCGATCTCAGGACTGAATGTCGTTGCTGGTGAGAAAGCAGGCAGACCTGCGGCTGGAATTCAGTTTACGATCTCACTCAATCTGCAACCAGGATCGAATGCGATATCGGGTGGCACTACACTTAGCATCTGGGGAAGACTTGGTGATGGGCCTGGTGGGCAAAGCTTCCAATTCCACGGAGTACAATTGGATTCGATCGGGATTAGCGCCGACATGGGTGTCGTGCAGATCGCGGGTTCGCTTAATATCTACAACGAAGACGCAACGTTCGGCAACGGATTTAAGGGCTCGATACGGGCAAACTTCCTGCGGCAAGTTATCGTAGAAGCAGTGGTGCAATTTGGTGAAGTGCGTGACTTCCGATATTGGTATGTCGATGCAAGTGCGACATTTAGCGCAGCAATACCAGTCTTTACCGGTGTCGGTATCTATGGATTCGGCGGAGGAGCATGGAGCAAGATGCGTCGAGAAGGCATAGAGCCACCGGTTCCAGACGTTTCGACCGCGAGCACAACGACGGATAGATCGGCAACTCCTGGCCGCACCGTTTCAGGATATCGCTTCGTACCTGATAACATGCAAGCGTTCGGCTTCCGAGCGAAGATCGTACTGGGTACCATGCCATCATCTGATGGCTTCAACGCTGATGTTGCCATCGGTGCAACTTTCATCGAAGGTGGAGGAATCGGCGAGATCTTCATCGAAGGAGCAGGCTATATGATGGCCTCAGTAACGAACCGTAGTGAAGCGAAGGTGACGGCTACTGTTGACATTCGTTACAACTTCCCAACGCAAGTGTTCCATGGCGTCTTTACAGTGGCGATCAATGCGAGCCCGTTCACGGGAGGCGGTACGATGGTTATCCACGGCGAACCAGCCTTGTGGTACATCAAGATCGGTGAGCCTTGGCCAGTTGCGAACCGTGTGAACCTCTCGCTCGGATCGTGGCTTAACGTGAACGCGTACGTGATGGCCGGAATGGATCTTCCTGGTCCACCGCCATTGCCAGATGAGATCACCCGCATCCTGGGTCCGTTGCCAGTGGTTCGTAATCCGGCGATGTCACGCGGCGATGGTTTTGCGTTCGGCGCGAGTGCTTCGATCAACACTGGCCGCCAGCAATTCCTGATCTTCTACGGTCGTGCTGCGCTCACGATCGGCTTTGATCTATCGCTCTTGAAGTTCGGGCCAGACGTGACGTGTGAAGGGATACCTGGTGCTATCGGCGTGAACGGCTGGTACGCGCAAGGCCAGCTCTACGCTTATATCTCTGCGTCGGTCGGTATCTATGTCGATCTGTTGTTCACTTCGGGCGAGTTCGAGATCCTCGGTATCGATGCTGCTGCTGCGATCCAGGCAGGCTTCCCGAACCCTGCGTGGGCTGTTGCTGCTGTAGGCGGCGAGTATCGTATCCTCGGCGGTGCGATCAGCGGCCGTTGCAACTTCTCGTTCAAGATGGGCGAAGAGTGCATTCCTCCAACGGAGTCGCCGTTGGCTTCGATCGATATCATCACGGACATGCAGCCAGTCAATGGCGCAACGAACGTGGATGTGTTTGTCGAGCCACAGGT
>JBKJTP010000250.1:0-13332 GCA_046590195.1 Kapaibacterium sp. (SeqCode)
AAAGCAGTACGGGACTCGGATTGGCTATCGTTAAGCGCATTATCGAAGGTCATGGCGGGAAGCTTTCAGTCGATAGCTCCCTGAATGTTGGCACTGTGTTCGCTTTCTCTCTACTAAAGTCGGCCCCCACACATTAGCGACTCGACGTGATCGGCCTGATCGATCGCAGAGAGATGTTGCAGCTAGTTCTTTTGAGATCGTTTTATTCGATTGATGACATCAAGGATACTGATCCTCGAGGACAGCCCTCTAGATGCGGAGCTTACAATAGCTGCGCTGAACGATGGCGCCCTGGACTTCGAAACCACGGTTGTGACTTCACGGGAGAGCTATATCCTTGCGCTCAGCCAAGCGGAGTTCGATGTCATTCTCGCAGATGATGACCTGCCTGAGTTCGATAGCTTCGAAGTCCTTCGGATCGCGAAAGCATCGGCGCCGCAAGTACCCGTTATCTTTGTCTCGAATACGTCAGGAGTGGATCGTGCGATTGACGCAATTCATCAGGGTGCTACAGACTATGTGCTGAAGCAGAACCTCCAGCGACTTGTGCCGGCCGCACATCGCGCACTAAAGCAAAAGCGTATCCTAGCGCAACCGCTCCATCCGGATCGCCATCGTCTCGACACGATCGTTAACTCGATCCCTGGAGTAGTATGGGAGCTCAAGACCGACGACGGCATCGAGCATCTGCACTGTACCTTCATTAGCCCCAACATCGAAAGGTTCAGCGGCTATACACCGGAGGAATGGATCGAGATGCATCAGGTAGGATCCCGCGTAGTTGTGACCCATCCGGATGATAGAGCCTCCGTGAATGAGGCGATCCAATGCATCTGGTCTAGCGGTGCAGACGATGTGATCCAACACCGGTGGATCGCGAAGGATGGTTCTGTCGTGTGGTTGGAGTCGTTCGTTTCACCCGTGCATGAAGGTGGTCGGATCAGGGGGATGCATGGTGTGTCGATCGATATCTCGAAGCGTAAGAAGGCGGAGCGTGAACGTGATCTGCTGATCCAAAATGTTGAGCGTACGCACGATCAGATCGCGCTGCTGCTTCAGTCCGTAGAGGAGAGTGAAAAGCGTTATAAGACGATCGCTGAGGCGATGCCAGTCATCGTGTGGTCGACGGACTCGGAAGGCACCGTGAATTATCTCAATGAGCGTTGGGTAGAGTTCACTGGGGTCTCAAGGGAAGAATCCTATACGATGACGCTGGAGAGGTTCATCCATCCAGAAGACAGTGCAACGATCGCCCCGCAATGGGAGAGGGCTGCAAGAGCGGGCTTCGAGTTCGAAGCTGAACTGCGACTTCGCAACAAAGCTGGCGGATTTGAGTGGTTTCTCGCACGTGCAGTTGCTGTGCGGGATGATGAGGGTAAGCTCATTCAATGGATCGGTACATCGACCCCACTTAACGAGCAAAGACGATCTCGCGAGAACTTGCGATTGCTTGCGGAATCGAGCGAGATCCTTGCAAGCTCGCTCGATTACGAGACCACATTACGCAGCGTTGCGAATCTTGCCGTGCCGAGGCTTGCCGATTGGTGTACTGTCGATATGGTCAACGAAACTGGCAAGGTCGATCGGTTGGCCGTTGCGAATGTCGATCCGGAAAAGGTCAAGTGGAGTTACGAGCTTCAGAAGAAGTATCCCGCCGATTGGGATGCTCCGACCGGTGTACCGAATGTGATCCGCACTGGCAAGAGCGAATTCTATCCCTCGATCCCGCGTGAGCTGCTGTTGGCCGGTGCGAAGGATGAAGAGCACATGCGGATCCTCGATGAGATCGGCTTTACCTCTGCGATGGTCGTGCCGCTTGTCGCTCGCAACTTTGTGGTAGGTGCGATGACGTTCGTTGCTGCGGAATCGGGCCGCAATTACACCGAGGAGGACCTCGCACTAGCTGAGGATATTGGCAGACGCGCCGGAATTGCGATCGATAACGCGTGGCTTTATCGCAAAGCGCAGGAGGAGCTGGAAGAGCGTAAGCGTGTCGAAGATGCGGTGCGATTGAGCGAAACGCGCTTCCGTGCTCTTGTCGAGCAGTCGCCACTTGCGATCCAGATCTATGCAAGCGACGGCAATTGTCTGCAGGCGAATCGTGCGTGGGAGCAATTGTTCGATACGCCACGCAAGAGTCTTGAGGGATACAACATTTTGCAGGATCAGCAAGCGGCCGATAATGGAATGCGTCCTTACATCGAGCGGGCGTTCCAAGGTGAAAGTGTCGCTATTCCACCGACCTATTACGATCCCGCAGTGATCGGACGCAAGGGTCGGGCACGATGGCTTCGCTCATTCATCTATCCGATCAAACAAGAGGAGGATGTTCGAGAAGTCGCATTGATCCTTGAGGACGTCACAGATCGGCTTGAGTTTGAAGAAGCGCTTCGCAACGCCAAAGAAATTGCTGAGGCGGCAAATCAGGCAAAGGATAAATTCCTCGCCATCTTAAGTCACGAGCTTCGCACGCCGCTTACGCCTGTGCTCACAACGGTGCAGATCCTTGAGATGGATGAGAATTTCCCCGATGAATATCGGGGTTGGCTTGATATCATCCATCGTAATGTAGAACTTGAAGCCCGACTGATCGATGATCTGCTCGATCTTACACGCATCTCGAAGGGGAAGCTCAAGCTCAATCGAGAGAAGATCGATGTTCATCGATTGATCGAGCATGTTGTCGAGATCTATCGTGGAGATATCGAGAGCAAAAAGCTAAACGTACGAACCGAGTTCGCCGCAGAGCGTTCAGTTGTGGATGCTGATCCGGCTCGCTTGCAACAGGTCCTGTGGAATCTGGTAAAGAATGCTGTGAAGTTCACCCCGCAGCTCGGGACGATCGTCATTCGTTCTGAGAATGATGGAGAGACTCTGCATATCGAAGTTGAAGACACGGGTATCGGCATCGATCCTGCAATTCTTCCTCGCATCTTCGATGCATTTGAACAAGGTGAGCAAACCGTGACAAGACATTTTGGCGGCCTTGGGCTTGGACTAGCGATCAGCAAGAATCTTGTCGAGTTGCACGGCGGAAGGATCTCGGCCAGCAGCAAGGGACGTAATCGCGGTTCGACGTTCACTTTAGATCTCGCAACCATCTCAGGCGATGGAGTCACCTCGTTGCCTCTGCAACGATCCCGCTTGAACAAGACTGAAGGTAAGGGAATGACCGCAGTGCTGCTCGTTGACGATCACATCGATACGAGCCTTGCGTTGAAGCTCTTGCTCGAGCGTCGTGGGTTTGAGGTCAAGACTGCGAATACGGTTGAGTCAGGGCTCGATGCGATCCGCAAGCGAACAGCTCAAGGTACTAGCTTCGATATCGTCATCAGCGATATCGGATTGCCGGATGGGTCGGGGCTTGAGTTGATTTCTCAATTAAGGGCGCAAGACCCAGCAGTAAAAGCGATCGCCTTGAGCGGCTTCGGTACGGATGAGGATATTCGCCGAAGCAAAGAGGCGGGCTTTAAAGAGCACCTCACCAAGCCATTTAGCTTCCAGAAACTCGAGGAAGTGGTACGCCGTCTGCTCTCCTAAAACCTGAGGCGCGTCGTTACTCTTGCGTCTGTGTTTTCTCGCGCCAGCGACGAGTCCGTTCTGCACCGGACAGGGGCTTCTCGCTTCGAGGTCGTCCGCGTTTCTTGCGCACATACGTCGCGAGGATATCCAGCAACTCCTCACGCGAAGCTTTCTGTAAACGCTCAAACTCTTCCTGTGTTAGGCCCTTGCGATTCATAGCACTGATAACGAGAAGCGGGAAAGCTTATCTGGTGAAGGTTGGTTTAGCCTGAAGGATTGGTCTAGCCGATTGGCCCATTATGAGTAACATAACACGGACTCAGTACAAAAGTAAACCAAAAATGCTGTCATGCCAGTAAAAAGCTATTCTGACGGACCAACACCTGACTCTACTAAAAGTGAACGGCAGTCAACTCCGACATTGAGCAAACGAGAGATAAAAATGCCGGATGGAAGATATATGATCTTTTATTCGGAGACTAAGCCGCAGGAAGCGCGATCGGAGACAAGTAAGTAAATGTCAGAACTCCGCTATAATCCAATGCTTGGCGAATGGCTTGCCACTGCGACGCACAGGCAGGATCGTACCTTCTTGCCGCCTGAGGGCTTTTGTCCGCTGTGCCCAACTGCTCCTGGAGGCTTCCCATCCGAAGTGCCTGAGCCGGAGTACGACATCGTTGTTTTTGAGAATCGTTTTCCGAGCTTGCAGTCGAATCCGCCAAGGCCAGCGATCGAGTCGTCTGATCTTTATCCCGCAGAGCCTGGGGCCGGTGTCTGCGAAGTGGTACTCTATTCGAGTGATCACGATTCGACCCTTGCACTTCAACCGATCTCGCAGATCGAAAAACTCATTCGCGTGTGGGCAGATAGAGTTATCGAACTCAGCAAGCTTGACTTCGTCAAGTACGTATTCATCTTCGAGAACCGGGGTACGCAGATCGGCGTGACGCTTACGCATCCTCACGGTCAGATCTATGCGTATCCGTTCGTGCCTCCGGTTGTTCAGCGAGAGCTTGACAATGCGAAAAAGCATTTTGATGAGAAGGGGAGCTGTCTCATTTGCGACATCCGAAAGACTGAAGTAGATGACGGTAGAAGAATACTCGTTGCGAATGATGCGTGGACGGCTTACATCCCGTTCTTTGCTCGCTGGCCCTATGAGATACATATCACGCCGAACCGGCATTTGCAAGCTTTGCCGGAGCTTGACAAACGCGAAGTTAGTGGACTGGCAGAAGTGATGAAGAAGGTGCTCTCTGCCTATGATAAGATCTTTGACATGCCGATGCCCTATCTTATGGCGATGCATGGCAAGCCTTCGGATGATGGCGATTACGATCACTATCATTTCCACATTGAGCTTTATCCTTTCTTGCGCACAGCGAACAAACTGAAGTATCTCGCTGGCAGCGAGACCGGTGCGGGTATGTTCATCAACGATACACTTCCTGAAGAGAAAGCAGAAGAATTGCGTAAGGTTGTTAACGAGCTGACATTCTGATGGTTGATCCACAGCGTGTCCGTCAGATCTTTCACGACCGCTTTGGTGGAAGGCCGCGCTTGTTTCGCGCACCTGGCCGAGTGAATCTAATTGGCGAGCATACCGATTACAATGACGGCTTCGTGATGCCTGTCGCGATCGACCGCGACACGGTCGTTGCTGCGGCGCCTCGGCGAGACAGTTTGCTTCGAGTCTATTCAGAGAATCTTCAAGAAGAAGCGACCATCGATCTTGCATCTTCAACTTCTTCTGAAGTTGGCTCCTGGACATCCTACATCGAAGGTGTGGCTCGCGTCTTGATGAGCAAAGGTTGTGACATCGAGGGTGCCGATCTTGTGATACTGTCTGACGTGCCGGAAGGTGCAGGACTCTCTTCCTCGGCGGCTCTTGAACTCAGTGTTGGTACTGCAATGGCCGCGCTGAACAACATCGAGATCGAACCGAAAGACCTTGCGCTCGCCGCGCAGCAGGCAGAGCATGAGTATGCCGGCACGCAGTGTGGCATCATGGATCAATATATCTCTGCGGCAGGTCAAGTCGATCATGCCTTGCTCATTGATTGCCGTGAGCTTACATATAAACCGATCTCCATCCGCAGCGACAGCACATCATGGGTCGTAATTAATACCAAGGTAAAGCACAATCTGGCGACGTCAGAGTATAATGAACGGAGAAGGCAATGCGAAGAGGCTGTTGCAGTGATCGTGAAGTCGTATCCTCAGGTCAAGGCATTGCGAGATGCCGATCTTGAGATGCTGCACAACGTTAAGGACGCTATGCAGGAAGTGATCCATCGCCGCGCGCGGCACGTCATCACCGAGAACAATCGTACGCTTCAGGCTGCGCAGGCTTTGGCCGCTCGAAGGATAGACGAGATGGGGCTGCTGATGTTCTCGTCGCATGATTCGCTGCGGGATGATTATGAAGTGACATCGCCCGAACTCGATCTGCTTGTCGAGCTGGCGCGCAAGTTCGATGGATGTCTTGGCTCGCGGATGACCGGCGGCGGCTTCGGCGGTTGCACGATCAGCCTTGTGCAGAAGGGGAGAAAGAGTGAATATATTGAGGCATTGTCGGCAGCTTATGAGAAGCAATTTGGTTTTGCACCGGCGCCGCTGATGGTCCAGAGCGCGCGGGGCGCTCACGAGATCACGACTTAAGCTCAGGACCTAAGCATCACGACTTAAGCTCAGGACCTAAGCATCACGACTTAAGCATCGCGATCACGGCAGCTTCGTCTTTGTCTAGGTCGGACTTCTTGGCCGCTTCTGCCGCCTCATCCTCAAACTTCTCGATCGTCACGCCTTTCTCGTATTTCTTGAGAACAGTCGGATGGATGTAAGAACCTCGAGCGACCGCAGCCGTGTTGCCAAGCTTCTCGGCTACGGCTTTGACTGCCTTCACGATATTCTGCTTGATCGTGCGCTCGCCTTTCACAAAGCCGATCTTCGCTAGCTGCACTGCGGCCTTGACCGATGCACCCCACGTCCGGAAGTCCTTCGCGGTGAATGATGAATCGGTCGCCTGCTTGATGTAATCATTCACATCTCGCCCGGTGATCGACTTGATCCGTCCATCCTCGGTGACATACTTGAACAGCTTGGCCCCTCTTAGCGACTTTAGGTCTTCCAATATTGGAGCGAGCTTCTTATCTTGCAGCGTCAGCATGTGATGGATGTGGTGCTTGCCAATGAAATCGAACTCGATCTTACCTTCATCGATCTTCACATGCTTGCTCCTAAGCGTTGTGATACCAAACGTCTTGTATTGCTCAACACTCTTTTCGGATCCGACGCGGAATGAGAGCTCGTCGATCAGCCGAATGATCAGCGCAAGAACGCGGTCTTTACTTAGCTCCGGCTTGCGGAGATCGAGCCGTGCACGCTTGCGCAAGAACGGGAGCTTCTCGGCGAATGCCAGGAGCTTTGCAAATTTCTTCTTTTGTTGCCGTTCACGGAAGGTCTCGTGATAGAGATATTGCAAGCGGCCCATCGCGTCGTGTCCGACAACTTGTACCTTTGATGCCGCCGAAGGCGCGATCAGGACATTGATCCAGGCTGGTGGGATGACAAGCGCTTTGATGCGTTCAAGTGTCGCTTTGTCGCGCAACTGTTTACCAGCGGCATCCTCATATTCGAAGCCCGACGCCTTCGTGCCCGTGCGGCGATACCAGTTCTTGCGAGTTGCCATCAGCCTACGTGTGGATGTGGACTATCGAACGGAGTCGAGTAGGAGCATTGCCCGATCGACTTCTCTGCGGCTGCTCGCACCTTCTTGAATTCCTCAACCATCGGCGTCCGGATCCAGCGCGAACCAGCATCGCGAAGCGCATCGCCTTGGTCTTCGCCGCGTTTCAAGCGGTACATGCCCAACTCAACATAAAAGTGCTCCATCGGTGCTGATGAATTGCGATAGCGCCAATCGACCATTGTCATCATCGGAAACCATGTGTAGCCATAAACGGGTATGCCGTTCTCGCGCAGACGCTTGATCGAGTCGAGTGAGCTATGCAGCCACTGCATGCGAAGTTCATCGGATCCGAATGCACTCGTTTCGGTTACGATGACGGGTGCATTGTACCGACGATAGTAATCCTCGATCATTGCCGCGAAGCCTGAGCCATCCTGCTCGGTCGCGCGATATGCGAGCTTGCCCTTGGGATCGGTGTAGAGCTGTTGTGTCGACCACTGTGGATAGAAGTTCAGCCCCAGCACATCGAGCTTGATCGCGCGATGCGTGAACTCGCGCAACTCGTCAAGCGTAGCACCATTGCGGAGCAGCCATGGGAATAGCGGATGCGATTTATTCACGCGGCCGGTAAGCAGATCAAAGCAGAGATAACCGCGATGCTGATCTTCGATGGCTAGTGCATTCAATTCTAATCTATCGGCGCGAGTAAGACCTGTTGCCTCGACTTGCACCATGATCGCGTTCGAGTCGACGCTCTTGATCTCTTCGGTCGTCGCGATCATGCCTCTCGCGATCTGAAGCATCAGCTTGATGTATCCGCGATCGCCTTTGAGATAGGGCGGCCAGAGTCCGCGCTTGCCAGCCCAAAGCGCATTGACAAGCGGCTCATTCAACGGCGTATAATACTTGACCATGCTGCCATATCGTTTTGCGAACTCCTTCGCATAGCGAGAGACATACTTTGGATATTCGGGATGCAGGAATTCGCGCTCGAGCCAGAACGGCGTGCCGTAATGCATCAGATCGGCGATGAGCGTGATGCCGCATTCTTCCGTGATGAACGGGATGACCTGATCGATCCAGCTCCAATCCCACTCATTCTCTTTCGGCTCAACTTTATACCATGGAATACCCCAGCGAATGGAGTTGACACCGATCTCTTTTGCAAGAAGTATGTCTTCCTTCCAATGCTCGTAGTGTCCCATGAGCTCGTATTCGTCGAGCGCGCGATGTCCGCGGCGTGTTTGTGGCACGAAGGTATCTTCGATTCCGCTCGCCCAAAAGAAATTCTCTAACCGTGGACCTAAACGAACCATGAGAAGCTAAGTATAACTGATCGATCAAGCATAAGAGATAAGCCGGACCATTTCAAATGCGGCCTCGCAACCGCTGGCGTAAAGACCAATATATCTGGTAAGCTCAGGGACATCTAGTGTGCCAATCTCATCCTTATCGAGCAGAATCTTGATGGAAGTGCCACGTTTGCGGAAGCGGAATTGGTGATAGACGGACGGATCAAAGCCCTCCGGAAGCGGTAGCATCCTATGGATGGTCGGCGAGATGGCCTGGAGCGTCCAGAGCGGCCGAGCCGCAGCATCGTTTGGATCCGGTTGGGCTAGCTTCACCGCGATGAGCGGATAGGTATCAAGCCATTCTTCCTTGTCCGGTAGAGTTGGATAGATGCCGAACGAGATAGCGCGTGAGTCGTCCTCGAGATCGCAATCTACGAGCTTCGCATTCACGACCAGCTCAAAGTTCTCCGATGGCACGCGCTTGACTACCACATGATCTTCGGAATCACCGCGCATCATCAGGCATCCATCCTCGATCTCCGCATCGCCATCGCCTGAGCTCTCGACCCATCCGATCGACTCGAGATCTCCATCAACAAAAAGATCTTCAAAGCCCTGGCTCAACTCTATATGCGCAAGCGCACTTTTGACATTGACGATCTCAATTTGTCGCGCCTCATCAGGCAGCGTGTCCGACCAAACCGGAATGCCTTCGATCGACACCTGAACTAGTTCGTAGTTAATGCGGACATCAAGCGTGAAGATATCATTGGCGCGAAAGCCATTGAGCGTCAGCGGCAGGTCTGTGCGATCGACCAGTTCATCCGACAAGAAGATGAGCAGCGCTCCGCCGCGGCCTTCGAGCTTTAGCTGTTCTGACTGAGTCAGTATCAGCAGCTTGAAGTGACCCTCGTTCGTGAAGTCGACTTGCGCGTGGATCAGCGCGGTCGGGCCATCGAGTTCGATCAGTTGGTCAGATGGATTCTCCTGCGAGAGCATCGGCAGCGCAGGTGCCTCCTGCAGATCGGTTGTCGGGCCGAGTACGATCATTTCTTCGGCAACCCAATCCATGCGGTCGATCGAGAGCACGCGATTCTTCAAGTCGCGATCCCACTGATGATAGACGAGGATCTTCTCGAGATTGGATGGACCGCTGACAATGCTGTTGTGTCCAGGTCCAACGACCGGTGTTCTACCATTATCTGAATTGATAGTACGAAGAATAGGGAAGACCTTGTCCCCATCGCAATGCTGCTCCCATTCGTCTCGCGTGTCGAGATCATCTGTCGTTGCGTAGCTTACGCCGTAGCTCTTGTTCTGCCAGTTGCCACCGGAGAACATCTCGTAGTAGATGCCTTTGCGTTTAATGACCGATGGGCCTTCAACCGTGTGCCAGCGAACGTCGCCTTTTTCCTTACGCTCTGGATCGTAGACCTGCCAGTCATACTTCGCGCGAGATACTGGCCGAGGGTTGCCTTCGAGTGTGAAGGGATCGACGAGCTTATCGACCACAGTGCCTGTACCGATGTGCTTATGCTCAAGGAAGTCTGTCGCGTAGAAGAGATAGTGCTGTCCGTCATCATCACGAAAGACGTGCGCATCAATAGCGAACTGCTCAGATGTAAGTCTATGACCCGAATCTGTGTATGGCCCAGCTGGATGCTTCGACGTGGCAACGCGAATGTTCATATAGGTCTCGTTGCCTACGCTGTAGTAGAGATAGAAAGTATCGCCAAACGCGTAGAGCTCCGGCGCCCAGTAATGGATGTATGGGACAAGCTCTGGATCATGGCTTTCAATGGCCTCCATCGCTCCACCGAGTTCATCCCAATGAACAAGATCTTTCGAGCGCATCATGCCGAAGATCCTTCCATCCTTCCAATGCCCTGTTGAGATCGCATAATACTCGCCTTTATGCTTGAGTATGAAGGGATCGGGAAAATTTGTTGGATGAACCGGATTATCGAACGTGACGACCTCGGTCGTCTCGAGTGTGATCAACTCAGGCATGAAGTAATGTGAAGATGCTGATTTCTTTCGGACAGTCATGCTGATGAATGCAAGCTTTAGTCCACCATAATGAATTGTTGAGGGAGGGTGCGAGATAAAATACATTGCTGAGCTTAGTGGCATAAGGCTTGCAAGTTTTCCGTCCTGCCGCCACATAGCAAACTACGTTCTCGTAGCGATGCCCACGTGGACTGTACTCACCGAGTGAGACTAAGCGGGTTATTTCTGTCCGTTGTCGGACCCCTTCCCTCTATTGAGATCCACATTACGAGGTGTTGGTATCGCTATAGGTCCATAGCGAGCGGCGAGTTATGTCGTCTTCCAATTTGTGTCGCAATCACATCAGAGCAATCGATGAAAGAAACTTCTACAACTTCAACAGCAGCCACCAATCAGGCGACAACCTCATCCTTCGATCGTCCAGACCTCGTCTGCCTATCGCACCTCCGTTGGAATTTCGTCTTTCAGCGTCCGCAGCATTTGCTGACACGTGCAGCCAGGGATCGCCGCGTCTTCTTCTTTGAAGAGCCGAACTTCCACGAGCAGGGGACGGATCCACTTGCAAAGATCGCGCATCTTGATGTCTCCATCGATCATGACTCAGGCGTTCACGTCGTAGTGCCTCAACTTCCAACAGGACTCAGCCACGACGAAGTGACTGCTTCACAGAAAGCGCTGATCGACGATCTTTTCTCGGAGTACAACATCGACCAGCCGACCGTGTGGTACTACACGCCAATGGCTCAGAAATTTGCTGGACACATCGAATCTGGCTGCACGATCTTCGATTGCATGGATGAACTCTCAGCATTCAAGTTCGCGCCGCAGGAATTGAAAGTGCTTGAGGCACAGCTTCTCCAGCGAGCCGATGTTGTGTTCACCGGCGGACAATCGCTCTATGAAGCAAAGAAGAACCGTCATCACAACGTGCATGCGTTCCCGAGCAGCATTGATTACGAGCATTTCGCGAAGGCCCGCAGGATCAATCATGATCCAGTGGACCAGGCCCCGATCCCATTCCCGCGCATGGGCTTCTTTGGTGTGATCGATGAGCGACTTGATATTGAGCTCGTCAAGGGTATTGCAGAAGCGCGTCCGGACTGGCAGCTTGTCATGATCGGACCAATCGTCAAGATCGATGAGGCAGATCTTCCAAAGCTTCCAAATATTCACTATCTCGGTAGCAAGTCATATAAAGAACTTCCAAATTATCTTGCGACATGGGATGTAGCAATGCTGCCATTCGCGAAGAATGAATCGACGCAGTTCATCAGTCCGACAAAGACGCCTGAGTATCTCGCGGCTGGCAAGGCTGTGGTCTCGACGTCGATCCGTGATGTTGTTCGTCCTTATGGCGAGCGCAACATGGTGCACATTGCTGACACGGTCGATGAGTTCATCCGCGCTGCTTCTATCGCAGGTATGGATGAAGCGAATACCGATATCCGATGGAGAGAGAATGTCGATGCATTCCTGTCGCAGATGTCGTGGGACCGCACCTGGGGCCGCATGTCTGCGCTGATCGATGCAGCTATCGCACAGGCACAGCCAGCTCGGAAGGATGCGGGCATCGGATCTCAGATCACAAATACACCGACTCAGTCGGTCGAGCAATATATTTCCTAGTCATGATGACCAGCTTAGCTGGTCATTTTTTTTCTCCCGAATAGACTAGGCCAATTATCTAAAAGTTACTATTATGTTTGATTATCTGATCGTCGGTGCTGGATTCGCAGGCTCTGTATTGGCCGAACGACTTGCAACGCAGCTGAATAAGAAAGTACTGATCATCGATAAGAGAAATCATATCGGCGGCAATGCTTATGACCATTACAACGAGGACGGCATTCTAGTCCATAAGTACGGTCCGCATATCTTTCACACGAACTCCAAGGATGTCTTCGAGTATCTATCCAAGTTCACCGAGTGGAGAAGCTATGAGCATCGCGTTTTGGCTAGCGTAGACGGCCAGCAGGTCCCGATGCCGATCAATCTCGATACTATCAATAAGATGTATGGCTTGAGCCTGACCTCGTTCGAGGTTGAGCAGTTCTTTAAGGATCGTGCGGAGAACGTTGAGAGCGTCAAGACATCGGAAGATGTTGTGGTAAGCAAGATCGGACGTGAGCTTTACGAGAAGTTCTTCAAGCATTACACTCGCAAGCAGTGGGGAATGGACCCATCGGAGCTCGACGCTTCGGTGACTGCGCGCGTTCCAACACGCACGAGCCGCGACGACCGCTACTTCACCGATACCTATCAGGCGATGCCCCTGCATGGCTATACAAAGATGTTCGAGAAGATGTTATCGCATCCGAACATCAAGATCATGCTTAACGCCGACTATCATGAGTTGGAAGGCGTGATCCCTTATCAGGAGATTATCTTCTCTGGACCAGTCGACGAATACTTCGACTACATTTATGGGAAGCTTCCGTATCGCTCGCTGGAATTCAAACACGAGACACACAATACCGAGACGTTCCAGAAAGCTCCAGTCGTCAATTATCCGAACGAGCATCTCTATACTCGCATCACGGAGTTCAAGTACTTGACAGGTCAGGAGCACAAGAAGACCTCGATCGTTTACGAATTCCCGCGCTCGGAAGGAGATCCATATTATCCAATCCCGAAGCCGGAGAACGCAGCGCTGTACAAGAAGTACAAGGCGCTTGCGGATTCAACGCCTGGCGTTCACTTCGTCGGACGCCTCGCAACCTACAAGTACTACAACATGGATCAGGTCGTGGCGCAGGCTCTGACCGTCTTCAACAAGATCAACGGCACGAAGGAAGATTCGCGCACGATCCGCAAGGC
>JBKJTP010000263.1:0-11986 GCA_046590195.1 Kapaibacterium sp. (SeqCode)
GAGCCTGTCGGAATGCGGAAGGCTCGATGAAGATGACGCTGCTTGTCGGCGATTATCTCTTCGTCAACAAGCTTGCGTACTACTTCAAGTCGCCGAAGTATATTCCGTTCACATCGAACCAGATCCCGCACTTCAGCTTCGGCACGGGTGATGTCGATCGTGGCGATGTCGTCGTCTTCGAATATCCTGGCGATCGCGACCTCGTAGAGCCACGCGAACGGAAGGTCAATTACATCAAGCGCTGCGTAGCTATCGCAGGCGACACTGTGCAGATCCGCAACAAGGTCGTCTACGTCAATGGCCAGCCGTTCGGCGAGCCTGTAGGCCGTAGATACCGTGAGAATCCGGTTGATAGCAGTGACGTTCAGCCACGCATCTTCCCTCGTGGAGCGAAGTGGAATCAGGACTGGTACGGTCCGATCCGTATCCCGAAGAAGGGCGATAAGGTGATGCTCACTCGCGACAATCTTGAGCAGTGGGAAGTATTTGTTGCACGCGAAGGACACAGCGCGGTCATCGGTGGCAACGGCAAGATCGAGATCGATGGCAAGCAGGATTCTGTCTATACCGTCGAACGCGATTATCTCTGGATGATGGGTGATAACCGCGACGACTCCGAAGACTCACGCTTCTGGGGCTTCATGCCTGAGGAGAATGTCGTCGGCGAAGCACTCTTCATCTACTGGTCATGGTACCGTCCACCATCAGGTCGCTCGGGCGATGGCTACGATCCTGAAGAGACGCAAGAGACGCAGATTCGGTGGGGAAGGATCGGGGATATTATCCGCTAGAGCTGAGAGCGTAGGAAAGCGCCGAAAAAAGCCTGTCATTGCGAGGAGCATTTGATCGCCCCTGCGATCAAATGCGACGAAGCAATCCCCCGAGTCTAGCACGAGCTTAGTAAAAGGCGATGAATACTTACTTCGTCTACATCATGACCAACCCGCACAACACGGTGCTGTACACCGGCGTGACGAACGATCTGATTAGGCGAGTGGCTGAGCATCGCGAAGGCTCCATCAAAGGCTTCACGTCAAAGTACAATTGCACAAAGCTCGTTTGGTTTGAGCCATTCGGTTCGATCGAGCTAGCGATTGGCAGAGAGAAGCAACTCAAGGCTGGATCGAGAGTGAAGAAAGAACAGCTTGTGCAGGCAGGCAATCCGAATTGGTCAGACCTTTGGGAGAGTATTCAACCGTAATAGCCTGCTCCTATTCGGGGGATTGCTTCGTCGGCTTCATCGCTTTGGCGATGAATGCCTCCTCGCAATGACAGGTGAAGCCAAAAAATTTGAATTCAAGTAACCCCCTCAGCGCATACCTGCACATTCCGTTCTGTGAGCGGAAGTGCATCTATTGCGATTTCTACTCGATCGAGAACCTCTCGCTGAGGAAGGACTTTGTCGCACTCTTGCTGAAAGAGATCGATCTAAAGCTCGAAGCATATCCATCGGTAGGACAACGCGAACTCACGACGATCTTCTTCGGTGGTGGTACTCCATCGTTGCTCGAACCGAAGGAGCTCGAGCAGATCATCAACTCTCTCTCGAAGCATTTCCGTATCGCAAGCGATGTCGAGTTTACACTCGAATGTAATCCAGGCACAGTAAGCGAAGAGAAGCTCAAGGGCTATAAGAGTCTTGGTGTCAACAGACTCAGCTTCGGTGTGCAGTCGTTCGACGCGTACGAACTTGAGTGGCTTGGCCGAATCCATAACGCGAACGATGCGAAGGAAGCAATACGCTTGGCACGCAAAGCAGGCTTCGATAATGTCAGCCTCGATCTGATCTTCTCACTACCAAGCCAGAAAGAGGAGACGCTACGCAATTCACTTCGTGAAGCGATCGCGCTTGAGACCAATCACATCAGCGCGTATAATTTGATCGTTGAGCCCGGCACACCACTCTTCAGACTTGTACAGCTCAACAAGGTGATCGAGCTTGAGCCAGACCGCGCAGCTACGCTCTTCGAGCTCACACAAGAGACCTTAAAGCAGGCTGGATTTGCACAGTACGAGATCTCGAACTATGCGAAGTCGCCAGACAAACGAGCAAAGCACAATCTCGTCTATTGGGATGGCTTTGCAGACTATGTCTCCTTCGGACCCTCTGCTCATGAATTTCTGGGAGGGGAGAGGTCGTGGAATGTCTCCTCTTTGGAGCAGTACCGGAAGTTCGTAGCGGATGGCAAGCTGCCTCGACTGAACTCCGAGCGACCGGACAAGGATGAGCGAAGGACGGAGATCTTGTATCTTGGGCTTCGCTCGACGGGAGTAAGGCTGGCTCAGTTCAAGAATTTCTTTGGAGAGGATCTCCTGCTGAATCCTGAGGTAAGAGCTCTCGTAGGGGATGGAATGCTTGAGATCGAGATCGACACACTCAAACTCACGACCCAGGGCTATCGATTTTGCGATGGTGTGGTGATGAGGCTGCTGGAGCGGGCAGAGATCGGCGCCTGAACCGAAAGTGGAAGTGGAAATGACCCGGTAAATCTACTTCCACTTCCATTCAAACGGAGTCGCTGATTTGGCGAATTTGGCCCTCCGAGCAAATCTTTTGACCACGGAGACAGTTACTTTCTTCTCTCTTTACGTCCCCTGAGCGCCTTGCAACTGTCAATGGCAACCGGTGGGATGGACTGTTATTGTCTCACTCATCCGAAAGCTGGATTTGGCATTTTAGAGGGCAGGGCGTTCTTTCATCGGCTTTGGGAAGCATCTCACGCTCGCTAAGCCTGTTCTTTGGCCCCGTCCTTCCACATCATTTAGCGATGCAAACAAAGAAACTTCACTACGTCTTCGCGGCGATCAGTTTTTTCGTAGCTCTCATAGTTTACACGATCACGATGCAGCCGACGATCCCGTTCTGGGATTGTGGTGAATTCGCCGCGGCAGCCTGGGCACTCCAGATCCCGCATCCTCCAGGAGCCCCACTGCATACGCTCTTCGGCCGCGTCTTTATGATGCTGCCACTATTCGATGATCTGGTTGCCAGATTCAACTTCCTCTCCGTACTCTCTTCAGCGCTGACTGTCTGGTTATTATACCTCACCGTTGTTCGCTTGATCCGCATGTGGCGTGGACATGCAAATACGACTGCAGACGCGATCATCCAGTACGGTGGTGGTCTCGTAGCAGCGCTTGCATTCACGTTCTCCGATAGCTTCTGGTTCAACGCTCTCGAGAGCGAAGTATACGCATTCGGCTCGCTCTTCATCGCGATCATTCCTTGGCTCATTCTCGTATGGTACGACCATGCCGATGAAGAGCACAACGAGAAATATCTCGTACTGATATTCTATGTGATCGGTCTATCGATGGGCGTGCATCAGCTTGCATTGCTCACGATCTTCCCGGTCTTCATGCTCGTCTACTATCGCAAGTGGCACGATGTGACCACCAAGGGCTGGCTCATCATGGGTGGGCTCGCGGTCATCGCGTTCTTCGTTGCCTATAAGCTTGTGCTTTCGTATCTCGTGCAATGGATCGGCAATGGCATGGCCATCGTCTCCCTCATCGCACTTGGCGGCGCTATCTACGGCATCTTCTACTCACAGAAGCAAAAGAAGCCGATCCTCAACCTCGTGCTCTGGTCTGGCACATTGCTCTTCCTTGGTTACACGACCTACGCAGTGCTGATGGTCCGTGCAGAAAAGGATCCACCGATGAACCAGTGGGATGTCTCGAGCTTCCGCAACATGACGAAGTACATCAACCGCGAGCAGTATGGCGAAGCGAAGATGTTGCCACGTCGTAACGAGACCTACAAGGACGATCCGCAGTATCAGCCAACATGGGGCGGACAGCCTAGCGCCGGTGGCGAGGCATACTCGAGTAGCTTTGATTTCTTCATTCGCTACCAGACGAATCACATGTATAACCGCTATCTCTTCTGGAATTTCGTCGGAAGAAATAGTGACATTCAGGACGATGGCGTAGACTTCAGCAAGACATTTGCCTTGCCGATGCTCCTCGGTCTGTTCGGATTGTACTGGCATTTCCGCCGAGATCCGAAGCGCGCGCTCTCGATGCTCGCGATGTTCCTCTTGCTTGGTGTGGTTACAGCGTGGTATCAGAACCAGCAGGATCCCCAACCGCGAGAACGTGACTACTTCTATGTCGGCTCGTTCTATGTCTATGCGATGTGGCTAGGTATAGGAGCGGTCGGTCTCATGGAGTTACTCCGAAGTAAATTCGGTCGTGTGAAGGATCTGCCGCCAGTATCATCAGGCCAATCCATTCAGGGTCATGCTGCAGATATGGATTCGATCCCTGTCATTCGTGGTGAAGGACACACCGCACCGCTTGCGCTAGCACTCGGTCTCGCGTTACTCATCGGACCGATCAACATGTGTGTCGGACTTGGTGGCTTGCTCTCTGGCAAAAGCTTCGAGGAGTCGAGCAAGTGGGCGATGTACACGAAGAATAACAACTGGATCCCATTTGACTACGCGTATAATATTCTCCAGAGCTGCGAGAAGGATGCCGTCCTCTTCACTGCCGGCGATAACGATACCTTCCCGCTGTGGTGTATCCAGGATGTCTATGGTATCCGGACCGATGTACGCATCGTTAATCTCTCCCTCGGTAAGATGGGTTGGTACATCCGTCAGCTAAAGAAAGAAGCGTGGGGTGCAAAGCCGCTGAAGCTCCCGTCCTTCACCGATGATATGCTTGCTCAGGATGAAGATACTGAGCGCTCCGTACGGCCATTCCGCGCAGCTACGCAAAAGCTTTCGCTTAAGGTATCTGCTGAAGCAATGCGCCGCTTTAGCGGTGACCCGAATGCTGGGCCAAGTGAGATGAAGTGGGATTGGAAGGGCGAGATGCAGATGCAGGGTGATCAGATCTACATGGTATCCGATCAGCTCGTCAAGGATATCGTCATGAATCACATGGAAGATCGTCCGATCTATTTCGCATCGGTTGTGCCTTCGTCATATATGGGTGGTCTCGATAACTACCTGCAGCATGAAGGACTCGCAACTCGCATTGTTCCGATCGCAAGTCAGGGTGGTAATAACAACGGCCTCGATGTCAATATCAACGAGGAGAAGTTCGCTGCTACGGCATTTACCGAGATCAAGACGCCATCGCTCACACCGCAGCGCGGAATGATCGTTCGTAGCTACAACGATCCGAACGCTGGCAGAAGCTATCTCGACGAGCGTTATGGTGTGCAGACCTATTCATTCCTGTACACACGTCTTGCGAACTACTACATCAAGCAGGGCAAGAATGCGGAGGCGATCAAAGCCCTCGACCGCTTGACCTATCTCTTGCCACCAGAAATGATCGATTACGATCCGGCTTTCCTCTCGGTGATCGCACAGATCTACAGCCGTGCAGGACAGGGTGATAAGGCGATCAAGTATCTGCAGAACGCAAGCTCGCAGATGGGCAACGACGCAACTGTAATTGATCAGAACGATCCGGAAGAGATGCGCCGCGTCTTCAGCTTGCAGCTCGATATGGGCGATGCTTATCTGAGCATGAAGCAATACGACTCGGCTCGTAAGACGTTCGAGCGCCTGCGTACTGCATTAGGCGAGGGACCAGACCGCAACTACGTCGAGTACAAGATCGCACTGACGGAAGCGCGTCGCGTCGATGCAGCAGGCAATACTGCTGAGGCAAAGAAGCGCTACGACGAGATCGTGACGAAATATGCTGAGATCGGTCAGGCGAACATCGCGCCGGAATTTGGTGATGTCATTCGCAGGCAGCAAGAGCTGAGCGGTGGTGCGGCCGCAAGCGGCGACACTGCGCAGAAGTGATAGGAAAGTAGAGTAAACGATCAATACGTGTTCTTATCGCTGATCATCCCCGCGTATAACGAAGCTTCGCGTATCAGGCCTTCTCTTGAGAAGGCCTACGCGTATCTGAAGAATACCCAGTATAATGTTGAGCTCATTGTTGTTGACGATGGCTCGACTGACGATACCGTCAAGGTAGTTGAAGCATTCATTGCAGAGACGCCAAAGACTGACAACTTCAAGGCGTGCGTCATCCCGCTCGGTGCGAACCTAGGCAAGGGCGCTGCGGTCAGGCGTGGAATGCTCATGGCGAAGGGGAGTATCCGCATCTTCACCGATGCCGATTTCTCTACACCGATCTACGAGATCGAAAAGGTGATACCGCTGATCGAGTCGCAGCAGTACGACATCGTTGTCGGCAGCCGCGCAGCA
This sequence comes from Kapaibacterium sp. (SeqCode), assembly GCA_046590195.1. GTDB lineage: Bacteria > Bacteroidota > Ignavibacteria > Palsa-1295 > Palsa-1295 > JBKJTP01. Next base: position 6,186 of record JBKJTP010000263.1, read on the forward strand.
GAAGGGCGCAAGCTTGTCAAAAAGCATCAGCCTTGGTATCGCGAGACGATGGGCAAGTTCTTCAACGTACTCGTTCAAGCGCTTGTCTTCCGCGGTATTAAGGATACGCAGTGCGGATTCAAAGGCTTTTCTGACCGAGCTGCCAAGAACTTGTTCGCTCGCCAGAAGGTGATGGGATTCTCGTTCGATGTCGAGATCCTCTTCCTCGCCAAGCGCGCGAATTACCATGTGAAGGAGATCGCTGTCGAGTGGTACAACGATGAGCGTTCGACCGTCGGTGCGCTGAGCGATTCGGCGAAGATGTTCCTCGAGCTTGTTCGCATCCGCAAGTTGCATCGTGGTGAGCAGAGCCTGACCTCAGGCTCAAAGAGTGTTACTCGTTAGTCGCTGAGTGACACGATCGCTCAATGACGCGAGATCAATATTGTTGGTAGTCTAATGTTTTCGTAGCCCATTCTTTATCGTATGTCGAAGACGGCAGTACGCAATTCTCCCGCAGCTAAAGCAAAGACCTCGCTCGATCGAGCAAAGGTCAGTGCACCAGCGCGCGATCTACCTAAGCTCAATATTTGGATCGTGCTCGGCATCTTCGTCGCGCTCGATCTGATCTTTCATTGGGGCTTGATCTTTGGCGACAAGTTCTTGTGGGAAGATTTCGTCGAGCAGGAATTCCCATTCCGCAATCTCGCAGCAAGCTCGCTTGCCAATGGCGTGATCCCGCATTGGAATCCATACATCTTCGGCGGCATGCCTTTCATCGCTGATATTCAGGTCGGCTTTTGGTACCCGACCAATCTCTTGCAAGCGCTCTTTGTAAGCGGAGGCTACCTCGCATCAGGTACGATGCAGTTCTTCATTCTGATCCACTATGCGCTCGCTGGATTCGGGATGTTCTTGCTTACCAAGAGGCTCTTCAAGGTTGACGATTGGTCCGCACTGCTAGCAGGTATCAGCTATATGTTCTGCGGCTTCATTGTGGCGCAGGCGATCCATCAGATGATCGTCTACCACATGGCGCTCTTCCCGATGGTCGCGTATCTCTTCTTTCGAGGATTCAACTCGTGGAAGTACGCGGTCGCTGCAGGATTGCTCCTCGGCATCATGTATCTCGCCGGACACCCGCAATCAACACTCTTCTTCACATTCTTTCTCGGTGTTGCAGCGATATACGAGATCGTGACACGCGCGATGGGCAAGCGCGATGATGGAGAGAAGCTGGACGTAAGTGTGGTGCTACGTGCTGCGATCCCCATTGTCCTGGCGCTTGGCGTATTTGCGATCCAGTTCATGCCGTCACAGGAGCTGGCTGATCTGTCGCGTCGTGATGTCATCACGTATGAGAAGTCGGTTGAAGGCTCGCTGAGCTACGGTCATTTGCTGACGTTCGTCATGCCGCGACTTTTTGGCGTCACCGACGCAGCACAAGCAGCGAAGGTGCCCTATTGGAATGGCGCTTATTATCTCTCATGGGAGACCGCGCTCTACATCGGTGTGCTGCCGCTCTTCTTCGCATTGATTGGTGCAGCATTTGGCTGGAAGCGAAAGTATGTGCCGCTCTTTGCCGGCATGGGGCTCTTCGCCGTTCTCTTCGCACTTGGCGACAATTTCTTCCTCTACAAGATATTCTTCAACTTCCCGCTCTTCGATCGCTTCCGTACGCCAGCGCGCATGGTGATGGTCTCGTCGTTCGCATTCGCGGCGCTGAGCGCCATTGGTATGCACAAGGCGCTGCACTCCAACTTAAGAGAGAAGCGAGGCTTGCTACTCGGCGCAGGCGGATTGCTCGTAGGAATGTGGTTGCTCGCAGTGCTTGGTGTGTTCAAGGCTGGCAGCTTCTTGCCAGGCATTTCACCAGATGCCAATCAATCGATCAGTTGGGCTACGACGTCTGCGGCGCTGCCGGTCATCGCGCTCATCGGTGTGATGTTCCTGCTAGTCGCTGGTCGCTTCAAGGGATTCGTTGTTGCATTAGCTGTGCTCGCAGTGACTTCGATCGAGCTCTTCACCTATGGCCAGGGATTGAACGAGAGTTCTAGTTCGCCTGAGCAGCAGTATGCCACTCAGCCTGAACTGATCAAGATGCTGAAGGAAGATCAAGCGCAGGACATCTCACGTGCGAGAACACGGTTGGGGAACACGATGCTGGTCAAGCGCAATCAAGGCGCTTATGATAAACTCCAATTGATCGAAGGCTATAACCCGCTCGTGCTTCAGCGTGTATCACCTGAGACTGCTAATCCTGAAACGCAGGCAGATCTTATGAACATGAAGTGGTCGATCATGCCAGCCGCGGCAGGTCAGCAGGCCGACTTCCAGCCACGCTACTCGCTCATCACGCGAGCGAAGATGTATTACAAAGCTGAAGTACGTCCCGATGAGCAAGCGAAAGCGCTGCTGAAGAACGATGCTTCGTTCGATTACCGCAACACGATCTTGCTCGAGGAGCAACCAACGATCGTGCTTGGTGCAGAAGACCCAGCGCCGAAGCTAGCCATTCCGTCCTATGGCACTGATGCTATCACGATCGACGTAACGACCGCCGAGAACGGAATGCTGTTCCTTTCAGAGGTCTATTACCCGGCATGGAAAGCGTACGTTGATGGTAAGCCAGCCAAGATCTATCGTGCATTCACAACGCTTCGCGCCATTGAAGTGCCGAAGGGGACGCATAAGGTTGAACTGCGCTATGAGTCCGATGCATTCGCAACGGGCAGCATGGTCACGATCGCATCGCTGCTGCTTGGGCTTGGTGCACTAGGCTATTTTAGCTTTAGAAAAGAAAAGTCCTCCCCGACAGATGTAACATAGGACCTACAAGTCCTATAGGACGTATAGGTCCTATTCACACACGCCGCGCTTCAGACTTTGCCTGAAAAGATTCTCATCATCGCACTTCCCGGCATCGGTGACGCGCTCCTCGCGACACCGATGATCGAGCTATTGCGCAAAGCGAAGCCGAATGCGGAGATCCATGCGCTCGTGATGTTTGCGGCGACGCGTGAGATGCTGGATCATGATCCATTCATTGATCATGTGCATTTCTACGACTTTGTCAACGGCGACAAACGAGGCGCGCTCTCGAAAGTGATTGAGCTTCGTAAGATGAAGTTTGATGTTTCGATCAACATCTATCCGCAGAACCGTCGAGAGTATAATGGTATCGCCTTCACGATCGGTGCCAAGAAGCGTATCGCCATGCGATATCTCAGACGTGATAGACAGAACGCGTCATGGCTCAATACCAATGTCGTATTCGAAGACGATCGCTATCATTGCGTCGAAGAGAATATCCGCTTGCTCGAACCGCTTGGTATCACTACAGAGCTCAACGAGTCATCGCTGCCGGCATTGCGATTGACCCTCGATGAGAAGCATCTCGTGTTCGGTCGTCAGTGGTACGCTGAGCAACAGCTCGATGAGAAGAAGGTGATCATCGGTATGCACGCTGGCACCGCGCTTTTCAAGAATCACATCCGCAGACGTTGGGCACCGGAGAAATATGCAGCGCTCGCAAAGCGACTCGTGAGTGAGATGAATGCTGAGGTCCTGCTCTTTGGCGGGCCTGATGATGTCTCAGCGAACGAGATCATCTTGCGCGATGCAGGCGATGATGTGATCTTCGTGAAGACGAAGAACTTGCTCGATTCCGTTGCAGTGATGAAGGGATGTCACTACTTCGTCTCCAACGATTCATCGCTCATGCACATCGCGGGAGCGCTTGAACTCCCGACCGTTGCGATCTTTGGCCCAACGAACGAGACGTATGTTCATCCCTGGAAGACGCGCTACGAGATCGTGCAAACAGGCATCGAATGCCGCCCGTGTTTCATCTATTCGCCAAAGCCGCTGACCTGTTACCGCGTTGACCCGGCCGAGCACTTCATGTGTGTGCGTGATATCGAGGTTGAGGATGTGCTTTCAGCGATCGATCGACTCGTGCGCGGAGAGGTGAGCCTGCCGATCCTCCCTTAGGCGCTCGGATCGCGCCCCACGATCGGCAGCATCTCAGGCGCTAGCCCCAAACGCGACATAAAGATCGACGCAAGATCCTGGGCGCGTGTCTTTGCAAGCTCAGCTTTCTCACCAACGAAGAGCGAATCGACTGTCTCGGTGAATAGCTTCAGCCACCGATCATAGTGCACCTTCTTCGCAGGCAGCAAGGCATGCGGAGGGAAAGGCCGACCCTTGTAGCTGTATTCCCCCAGCAAGATGGACGACCAGAAGGTATACATCTTCGGCAGATGGGCTGCCCAATCCACCTTCGCGAAATCGTTGAAGACAGGGGATAGGAGAGGGTCCTGGTTGACCCTTGCGTAGAATTGATCTACCAGATTCTGGACGTCTTCTCTAGATAATATCTCCGGTTTTATCTGGCTCATATAGGTTGTATAGGCCTTATAAGACCTATCGGCGCTATGGGAATTCCCACCTTAGTATTTCTGTTAAACCCTTGCTACAAAGAACAGGCTCAAACGACGAGCCTTTTATTTGAAGCAGAAGTAGGACTAATTCGGTCCGGTTTTTCTTACGGTCACGGGATTCCTTGTTACGGCTATCTAAGAAAGTAGAATACGGGCTGATGGCGCTGCAATTCCTTGCGAAGCGAGGATCGGTGGCGACTGTCCGCGAGATCGCCGACGAGTACGAGATCAGCCAGGATCTACTGGCCAAGATCATGCAGGACCTGAAGAAAGCGGGTGTGATCGATTCGTATCAGGGAGTTCGCGGCGGCTACGGCCTGATGCTCGCTCCGCAATCGATCTCGCTGAATCGAGTAGTGAGCGCCCTCGAAGAAGATAACACGCTCACAGAATGTATGTCGTCAGCTAACGATGGCTGTTCGAGAGAAGGGACCTGCACGATACGAGGTCCGCTTCACAAACTGCAGCAAACGCTGCATCAGGCGATGGACACGGTCACGATCGCACAACTTTTATAGGACTATAGGATACGATGGTTAAGCTTCCGATCTATTTAGATAATAACGCAACAACGCAGATGGACCCAAGGGTCTTCGATGCGATGCGTCCGTATTTTGTTGAGATCTTCGGCAATGCCGCAAGCCGCAATCACGATTTCGGCTGGAAGGCCGAAGAGGCTGTCGACTATGGCCGTCAGGCGATCGCAACTGCGATCAATGCTGACGAGAAAGAGATCGTCTTCACGAGCGGTGCGACAGAATCCGATAACCTTGCAATAAAGGGAATCGCGGAGATGTATGCGTCGAAGGGCGATCACATCATCACAGCGACAACCGAGCACAAGGCTGTTCTTGATTGCTGCAAAGCGTTAGAGCGCAAGGGACATAGGGTCACGTATCTTCAGGTGAATCCTGAAGGCTTTGTCGATGTCGATCAATTGCGCGAGTCGATCACGGACAAGACCGTGCTCGTCTCGATCATGCATGCGAACAACGAGATCGGTGTGATCCAGGATCTCAAGTCCATCGGTGCGGTCTGCCGCGAGAAGGGCGTGCTCTTTCACACAGATGCAACGCAGGCACTTGGAAAGATCCCGTTCGATGTGCAGGCGCTGAACGTTGATCTCGCGTCGTTCTCTGCGCACAAGATGTACGGACCAAAGGGCGTCGGTGCTCTTTATGTCCGCAAGAAGAACCCGCGCGTCAAGCTGACAGCCCAAATGGATGGCGGCGGACACGAGCGCAACATGCGCTCAGGCACGCTGAACGTCCCCGGCATCATGGGATTCGGTAAGGCAACAGAGTTGGCACTCCAGGATATGGAGTCAGATACGAAGCGCATGATGCCGGGGACGTTCAGCGTGCCTGAGCGCATGTTGCG
>JBKJTP010000095.1:0-3004 GCA_046590195.1 Kapaibacterium sp. (SeqCode)
TTAATTTTGGTGGCCACCTCAACACGGTCGAAGAGTTCACACCGCTAACCATCTATTATTTTGTTAAGGACTGATCGCTCGCGACAAACCCAGATGAATCAGAAATTCAAAAGACACGCTTTCGCAAGCGTGTCTTTGTTGTTAGTGCTCCTTGCTCCCCTGCTCTCGTGTTCGAGTTCGAGTGGGTTGTTGCGCGTCGGCAATGAAACGATCACGAGTGATGATGTTCGATACGCGCGAAGCACTGCTCAGTGCTATGGAGATACATCCGCGACAACAGAGAGCTTGATTGCAAGGCTTGTGACCGATCTGCTGGAGCATGAAGTATTGCGTAGCGCATTCGGTGATGTGCCACCCGATTCTATCCTGCACCAGAAAGCAGTTGTCATTAAGCAGACGACGCAGGACAGCGCGCGGCTTGCATGTATCGTCGCGGTTGGTGAGGCAGAACGTTATTATAGATTCGTCGTGCGGCCGACGCTCGTCAATCCGCGGTTGCGTATGCGCTATAACATTGATACGCTTATTCATGCGCAGCCTCGTCGCGAGATCCAAGCTATCTTTCAGCAGCTTCGATCGCAGCCAGAGTATTTCTTGCAGCAGAAGCTCGATTCCCTGCGCATCGAGCGCTGGCAACCTGCCGAACCAGGCCAAGCGAAGATAGCGTCAGCCGATCCCCTTGTTGTCAATGTTATATCCAAGCTCTCACTAGGCCGCATCTGGCCACACATCATCGAGTCCGATCATGACTTTCGCATCGTGATGCTGCATGGCCAGTCGGACTCGCTCTATCAAGTGCTGGCGATCCGCGCGACAAAGCAGCCGTTCGATACGTGGTTTCGCGAGTACGCAAAACAGCATGTTCCTATCACATTCTCGGATGCCGCGCTTGAAGCAACAATTCGCAATCGCTATCCAATATTGTGGTGGCTACCTTAGCTGCAGTGCCTGCTCGGAATCTTTCCGGGAATTGGAGATGAAGATATCAGACATTCGCGTGCTTCTCTTCCATCTTTTGCAGTAGCTCTTTGAATTCTGGCAGATCGCGGAGCGGGTCGAGATCGGGGTCAGTACGTAGCCATTTAAGATCGGCAAATCCGGATTTCATTGCCCTGTCGAGATACGCGATAGATTCCTGCTGCTCACCGAGAGCAATGTATAGACTAGACAGATTGTAGAGCGTTACAGGGTCGAGGTCAGTCGCAGCATGGAGTGGGGCTAGTGCTAGGAGACTTCTATCATTCTCGCCTGCAAAGTGCAACATGCTGGCTAAATGGATCCTTGCACCTTCATCGTGAGGTAATAGTCGAAGTCGGCGCTCGAAATATGGCATCGACCGACGCGACCATTTTTTCATCCGCTCTTCATCCTTCATTCTGTAGCATGCGATCACCAGCGACCAGGCTAGCTCAAGATTTTCGGGCTTCAGCTCCATGGCCTGCTCAAGTTGCACGATCGCCAATTCATGACGACCGGTCTCCATATAGATCAAAGCGAGTGCATGATGGCTCTGCGCGTTCTCCGGAAGTTGTTTGACATACTCTCTCGCGACCTCCTCGGCTTTCTGCATCTGCCCTTTCAATCCATAAATGAAAGAGAGAGGTGCAAACGCAACTTCTGGCCGAAGGATCAGTGCACGCTTAGCATCAGTCTCCGCCATCTCTAGTAGTTCTGGGTCCCGGTTGTAGTTTTGGTACAACCATGCACTTGCGAGTGATCTCCGTTGGAACGCGAGAGCAAAGTTGGGGTCAAGTTCGATGGCGTCTGAACTTTGCTTTAGCGAAAGCTTGTGCCCTTCTTGCGTCATCGTTGCGGAGTTCTCGTACGCGCGGAGAAAGAGCTCGTAAGCCTCGACGCTCTCTGTACCACGATCGTTAAGCCGGCGGCGCTCATCGTCTTTTAGATGAAGCTTTAAGCCATCCACCACGTTTTCAGCCACTCGCTCCTGGATGTCAAACACGTCATCCATCGTACCTTTCATTGAGTCTTGCCAGACGTGGTGCGCTGTTTCGCTATCAAGCAGTGATATCGTGATCTTGATCTGCTCGCCGAACTTGCGAACCTGACCTTCGATGAAATACCGCACGTCAAGCTCCCTTGCAAGATCCTCAGTTTTGATGCTCCGTTCTTTGAACAACTTCGATGTGTTCCAATCGATGACTCGTAGCGCACTGATGTTGCCGAGTGATGAGGCGAGTTCGCTCGCCATCCCATCCGTGAACCACGAGTTATCTTTGCCAGGCGAGAGATCCTCAAACGGAAGGATCATGATCGACTTGCGAAGATCTCTCTCGTGTAGCCTCCGTTTTGTGCCGGTTCGGATGGCGTGAAGCACGCCATCAAAATTGCCGTAGGCCAGACGTTGGATCCCAGCGAGGGCATATTCGAAATGCACGGGCAACTCTGTTGTCGCGATCATGTCGATCGGCAGAATGCGCTTGCTCTTTTCAGAAGCTAGTGAAAGCTCCTTCAATACGTTGTCCGAGGCAGTGGAAGCGGCGGAGAGGAGCAGCAAGAAGTATGAACAATCGCGAATGGCACCAGCGATCTCTGTAGCCCATTGCTCGGCTCCACCAATGCCATGTTGATCGATCCACACGGACATGCCCTCATTGCGTAGCCGTTCAGCGAGCGACAGCGCCTGCTCGGAATCTTTGCGGGAATAGGAGATGAAGATGTCGCTCATGCGGGTTTGTCTTCGTTGGGTGAAGTTTGCTGCGCAGCGATACTCGCTTCGAGATTGGCGAGGATGGCTTTGAATTCAGGCATGTCGCGGATGGGGTTGAGATCGGGATCGCGGTTGAGCATTCCTATATTGAAAAAGCCTCGCACGATCGCCCTTCTGAGAGCCTCGAGGGCTTGCTCTTTCTCAGCAAGATCACAGAACACGCAAGCGAGGTTATAGAGACCGCGCCCGTCAGTATCCGACCTCTGCATGAGTTCATTAGCCCGTACACTGGCTTCGTCCCATTTTCTGGCAAATTGAAGAACGTTTGTATAGTCT
>JBKJTP010000018.1:0-2730 GCA_046590195.1 Kapaibacterium sp. (SeqCode)
AAAAAGCGGATTTCCAAGCCCGAGGGGAAAATTGCTGCCACATACGGATTTCGCGATTGATGTCTCCCTGCTAGCGCAGGGGCTCACTCGGATACCACTGGAGCAAGGATTCAGAGCATCGGTGTCTGTGAGCGGGCGTCACGTGAGCTGGCGCCAGCAAATTTAAAATTAGAGATTACGAGTCTGCGGTTTGATTAGGCCTCTTTGTTTGTATATTTGCCTTTCTTAGACGGTGCTTCTTTCCCACCTTCGGGCTTTCCTACTCAGCAATAATCATTACCATGCGCTCGAAAAGACTCTTATCTGTTTGCACTTCTTTACTCATCATCGCTGCTTGCGCGATGACGGCACACGCACAGAATCGCGATCTTGGCGCACAGCGCCTGCTGCTTGATGATGGCGCCGGACACATCATTCGTATCAGCGTGCCGACGACAGGCTGGCCAGGGACAGGCATCTTCGATTGGGTGCTGCCAATTCCTCCGGCTGGTGTCGATGCAGGATTTGTCGAGATGGGATCGCTGATCAACCAATTCCTACAGTGGAATGACGCGTTAGGATATTGGGAAGCAGTGCCTTCGCTTGCCGGTGTTGCCGGAACAGGCACGATGAACTACATTCCCAAGTGGGATCCGACTGGCGCAACGCTCATCGATTCGAAGCTTATCGATGATGGCTCGACTCTGCGATCGTCTAACAGCGCATTACTATTGGATGGTGCAACAGGCTCGACTCCTGCTAGCGGCGCTGGTACTCGCATGATGTGGATCCCGGCGAAGTCTGCATTCCGCGCTGGTATTGTGAGCTCGACGCAATGGGATGACGCGAATGTCGGCATAAGCTCTATTGCTGTTGGCGAAAATACTATTGCTAGCGGCCTTTTCTCAACATCATTTGGTCAACGGGATACTGCTAGCGCTCCCTGGACTTTCGTTAGCGGATCTCGATCCTCAGCAACTGCAAATGCTGCAACTGCCATGGGCTATGAGGTAAGAGCCACCGGCATTGCGGCATTCTCTGCAGGTTGGAGTAATCATTCCGGAGGTCAGTCTTCCGGTACGATCGGACAGAATAACGTTGCAAGTGGTGCCTGGTCGATGGCATTTGGAGGTAGCAATAGAGCGACGGGCCTCGTTGCAACTGTGATCGGCAACGAAGGAATTGCATCCGGCGATCATTCCGCGATCATCGGTGGAGATAACGATACCGCGAGCGCGCTCTATTCGCTTGCAGGCGGTCTACGCTCGCATGCAAGCGGGCAGAATGCTATCGCAATCGGCTATGAAAGCGTAGCAGCGAGTTATGGCTCTGTAGCATTCGGCATTAGATCACGAGCTGCAGGGCAAGGCGCATTTGTCGCGGGCGAGAATTCTCGCGCGACGAGTGCCTGGGCCACAGCGATCGGCGGTTCAGATACTGCTAGCGGACAAGGTTCTACTGCTATTGGTCAGAACAACGTAGCTAGCGGCCCTTGGTCCGTTGCACTTGGCGGCAGCAATCATGCGAGTGGCATTGTTGCGGTTGCGATCGGCAATCAAGGGCGAGCGACCGGCCATTACTCCGCAACACTTGGTGGCGACCTTGATACGGCAAGCGGAGCTTACTCGCTCGCTGGTGGACTTCGCTCTCGTGCGAGCGGACAGTATTCCATAGCAATCGGCTATCAGACCTTCGCACCGGGGCTCGGCGCAGTTGCGCATGGGATCAATGTGTACTCTGCGGGTCAGGGCTCATTCGCAGCTGGCGAGAACACACGAGCAACCGGGGCGTGGTCAACGGCCATCGGTGGATCGAGCACGGCGAGTGGTGATGCATCTACCTCTTTAGGTAATCAGAATATTGCAAGCGGCACATCAGCAGTGACGATGGGTACATTGGATACGGCAAGCGCACTTGTCGCGGTGGCATTAGGCTACGAAAGCGCAGCAACCGGGAATTATGCATTCGCATCGGGGTATCAAGCAAAAGCTAGCGGTATTGCTTCGGTGTCTCTCGGCCGCACGAATATCTCTTCGGGACACTATTCAACTTCGAGTGGATCGCTAAACCATGCGATCGGACAAGGGTCGGTCGCAATGGGAAGTGACAACATTGCGAGCGGTCAGAATGGGGTTGCACTTGGATGGAAAGATACCGCAAGCAACCTCAATGCGATCGCGATGGGAGTCGCGTCCCACTCGTCTGGTCAGGGTTCGATCGCTGCCGGTGTCAGTGCAAGAGCCTCAGGAAATGCGGCAGTAGCAATGGGCTATCGAAGCGTTGCTAGCGGTACCTACTCTGTCGCACTTGGTAATAGCGCATCCACTGAAGGTTACAGTGGCTCGTTCGCATTTGCAGACGCGAGTGGACCAAGCCTCCTAAGCACCGCTGCGGACCAGTTCACGGCGCGCTTCGCAGGTGGTTATATGTTCTACAGCGATGGCCTTGCAACTGTTGGGGCAAAGCTCGATGCAGGCGCTAATTCCTGGTCGTCGATCTCTGACTCCAACCGCAAGGAGAACCGATTGAACATTGATGGCGAGAACGTGCTAGGGAAGATCAGCAATATGTGGCTCGGATCATGGAATTACAAAGGGCAGGATCCGAAGGCGTATCGTCACTATGGTCCGATGGCGCAGGAGTTCTTTGCGGCGTTCGGTAATGATGGCGTGGGCACTAGTGGCGACGATATCACGCTTTCGAGCGCGGACGTCGATGGCATCAACATGATCGCGATCAAGGCGCTCATCG
>JBKJTP010000026.1:0-2666 GCA_046590195.1 Kapaibacterium sp. (SeqCode)
GTCCAAGTGGCGAAGTCGAGAGTAAAGAGAGTGAAAATTCTCGGAACTCTGAGAGATGCGAACGAGGTTATAAGCCTCGCGTCTCTAATAAACGAGACGACATTTTGTCCAGCAGGAATAGCATGGTTGCGACGTCAGAAATGACGAATACGGTTCGATTCCGGCATATTTCACAAGAGCTCGTAAGAGTTCTAAAAGTTCAATGACAATTGAGCGGTGACATTCGGAAGCCACCCCTGTAAGCGAAAGCCCAACGGGAGCTCGAGAGTGCACAACAAGATCTTCATGCGACATAATGAGATCAGCAATGATCTTATTATATAGCAATAAGAAATGCGATATAAGAAATTATAAAGCAAGGTAGCAAATATGCCATGCGAATCGGCAACGATTCAAAATGGGAAATTTGCACCACAAGTATCGAGACTAACCATTCTACGGTACAAGAAAGAATTCAAGATGAGCAATCGTCGAGATTCGATCGAGTAACCGTATTGAATGAACAGTTGGCTTTGTACCGCGATGTGATATCGTGTTACACACCAAACACTGTAGTGATGCACCTAATGCGTTGTGAAACGCACGGTAGTAAGTATCAACAAGTTCGCTTGTTGAACGTCTATCATCTGTATCATGGATTTAATTGGTGAAGTTACAAAGAGCGTACGGTGGATGCCTTGGCACTAGAAGGCGATGAAGGACGCGGTTACCTGCGATAAGCCTGGGGGAGTCGGAAGCAGACTTTGATCCCGGGATCTCCGAATGGGACAACCCTTACAGAGTTATGTCTGTAAATCGTATACTGAATACATAGGTATACGAAGCTAACCCTCTGAACTGAAACATCTAAGTAGGAGGTGGAAGAGAAAACAATCGTGATTCCCTGAGTAGTGGCGAGCGAAACGGGAAGAGCCCAAACCAGTAGACCTAGTCTATTGGGGTTATAGGGCCCATATATAGAAGTTACCAATCAATTGTATAGCTGAATCTGCTGGAACGCAGAACCATAGAGGGCGATCGTCCCGTAAGCGAAATGCAATTGACTTCTTTGGGTACCCTGAGTACTACGGAATAAGTGAAAGTCTGTAGGAAGTTGCCAGAACCATCTGGTAAGGCTAAATACTCTCTAGTGACCGATAGTGAACAAGTACCGTGAGCGAAAGGCGAAAAGAACCCTTAAGAAGGGAGTGAAATAGATCCTGAAACCGGACGCTTACAAACGGTGGGAGCAAGCCTGGATTCGTCCAGGGGAGTGACCGCGTGCCTTTTGTTTAATGAGCCTACGAGTTGCTCGTACCATGCAAGGATAAAGTTTTGAGAACTGGATCCGTAGCGAAAGCGAGTCTGAATAGGGCGAAAGTATGGTGCGGCAGACGCGAAACCTTGTGATCTAGCGATGGTCAGGATGAAGGTTGGGTAAAACCAACTGGAGGTCCGCACGGGTATGGGTTGAAAACCGTTCCGATGAACTGTCGTTAGGGGCGAAAGACTAATCAAACTGGGAGATAGCTCGTACTCCCCGAAATAGCTTTAGGGCTAGCGTCCATTAAGAGTCTTCCGGAGGTAGAGCACTGATAGGGCTAGGGCCGTCACAACGGTACCAACCCCTGACAAACTCCGAATGCCGGTAAGATGTTTTTGGGCAGTCAGGCTACGAGTGATAAGATCCGTGGCCGAGAGGGAAACAACCCAGATCGTCAGCTAAGGCCCCCAAATAGTAGTTAACAGATAAAGGATGTCAAGTTGCACAGACAGCTAGGATGTTGGCTTAGAAGCAGCCATTCATTTAAAGAGTGCGTAATAGCTCACTAGTCAAGCGACTCGGCGTCGACAATAATCGGGACTAAAACTACTTGCCGAAGCTACGGCAGTATTTATACTGGGTAGGGGAGCATTCTGCTCTGCGTTGAAGGTGGTGGCGTGAGCCCTGCTGGAGCGTGCAGAAGAGAAGATGTAGGCATAAGTAACGATAACGAGGGTGAGAATCCCTCGCACCGTAAATCCAAGGATTCCTGAGCTACGTTCATCGTCTCAGGGTTAGCCGGATCCTAAGTCGAGGCCGAAAGGCGTAGGCGATGGAAAATCGGTCAATATTCCGATGCTTGTCTGTATGAGTTTGATGCTAAGGAGGGACCCAGGAGTGAAACCCCCGCGCGCGATTGGATGTGCGTTGAAGTGCGTAGGTTATGAGAGTGATTGGCAAATCCGTCACTTGAGCTGAAACACGACAGTACGGGGAGGTTCGCCGAACCGAGTGGGGTACAATCAGACTGGCGAGAAAATCTTCGTAGCTATTATACAGACAATCCGTACCGCAAACCGACACAGGTGGATGGGTAGAATATACTAAGGTGCTCGAGTGAGCCGTCGTTAAGGAACTCGGCAAATTGACCCTGTAACTTCGGGATAAAGGGTGCCTCTCTCCGGAGAGGCCGCAGTGAAATGGGCCAACCGACTGTTTAACAAAAACACATCTCTATGCCAACCCAATTGAGGGGACGTATATGGAGTGACACCTGCCCGGTGCTGGAAGGTTAAGGAAGGGGGTTAGCCGCAAGGCGAAGCTTTCGACCGAAGCCCCAGTAAACGGCGGCCGTAACTATAACGGTCCTAAGGTAGCGAAATTCCTTGTCGGGTAAGTTCCGACCTGCACGAATGGTGTAACG